>JAVHLK010000129.1 GCA_031082285.1 Desulfomonilaceae bacterium | reverse complement strand
CTTGCATGTGTTAGGCACGCCGCCAGCGTTCGTTCTGAGCCAGGATCAAACTCTCCAGTTTGATTTGTATATCCTTTTAACGTGACCCGAACGTTCTGCTATTCAGTTTTCAAAGATCAACAAGGGCTCGTCTCGGGAGACTGTTGCCCTAGTATCTCAGCGTACACGTTTTATTAGACTTCTGTCAAGAAAAAATGTTCGCTGATTTTTTTCTCCCTCATCTCCAGGGGAAGCCATACTTATATCGGAGCCCCGGAAACCTGTCAAGAAAAAATGCTCCGTCCATCTCATTTTTCTTCGCCGCCGCTCCTCCCGCATCCCCTTGCAACTCAACAACAACCGCCTTTTCAACCACATAGACCCCGGCGCGCCCGCCGACCCCCCCGCCGGCTCCGCCGGATTCGCAGCCCAAAGCCGCCGCGAGACGTCAACCCACACGAATCATGATGTTGCCCAGCGCGTCCACCATGCCTTGACTGCCGGGCGGAAGGAAGGTGGTCGACGAAGACTCGCAGATCAGGGCAGGTCCCTCGCACACGCTCCCCGGAGGCAGATTCTCTCGATCGTACACGTGCACGGGAACCTCCCGGCCGCGATGGATCACGCGTCCCGTCGACATGGGCCGCGGCCGGCTTTCCGCAGGCTCTCTAGGCCCGTCCCGCTGGACGGGTTTCGGGACCGTCACGATCAACCTTATTCTCAAGGTCACGATTTCCACCACGGATTCCGGACGAGCGTACCCGTACAGGTTCTCGTGCGCCCCGTGGAATGCGGCAACCGGATCACGGCTCAAGGGCGCGTTGATTTCGTATGACTGCCCCTCGTATCTCATGTCCATCGACTTCAAGACCTGAATTTCTCGTCCGTCGATGCCCTCGTCGATCAGGTCTCGGCTTCCGGAGAGAGCCATTTCATTGAAAACGGCATTGATTTCCGTTTCCGAAGCATCCTGCGCGCTCGTGAGAATCGTTCGCGACACGTCACGGATCACGTCCGCCACCGACATGCCGAAAGCCGAAAAGACTCCGGCGTTTTTCGGCACCATGACTCGTGGAATGCTCAAGGCCCGCGCGAGCTCGACCGCATGAAGTCCGCCGGCCCCGCCAAAACTGACCAGAGTGAAATCCCTTGGATCACGACCCTGTTGGATGGAGATGACGCGCACGGCGCGCTCCATCACGGAATTGACCACCGTGACAATGCCCTCGGCCGTTGCCGAGGGATTCAGGGCGAGCGATCGTGCCAATGCCTCCATGGGTCCGCGGACTCTGTCCGGATACACGCGCATGCGGCCGCCGAGGAAGAATGAGGGCTCCAGTCTCCCGAGGAAGAGATTCGCGTCGGTGACCGTGACCGACTCTCCCTTGCCGTAGCACACGGGCCCCGGGTCCGCTCCCGCGCTGACCGGTCCCACCTTGAGGCCTCCGCCCTCATCCCGGTAGGCTATGGAACCGCCTCCGGCGCCCACCGTGTGGATATCGACGACCGGCACCCTGATGGGATATCCGGCAATGAGCTTGTCTCCGGTGAGCGACGGTCCTCCGTCGTACAAGGATACGTCGGTCGAGGTGCCTCCCATGTCGAAGGTAATGAGGCGGTCCAGACCTATGAGCGAGGCCTGGTACGCGGATGCAATAACCCCTCCGGCAGGACCTGAGAGGACCGTGTGAACGGGCAGTCTCGCGGCCATGCGCGCCGGAATAATCCCCCCTGCCGACTGCATGACGCTCAGACGGACTTTCCCCAAGTCTTGTTCCAGTCTTCCGATGTACCCTTCCATGATGGGTCTGAGACATGCGTTCACAACCACCGTGGCTGTACGCTCGTACTCCCGAAACTCGGGCAATACCCGGCATGAAAGGGAGACGACCAGACCCATGCGTCGCGCAATCTCGCCGATCGTTTCCTCATGAATCGGGTTTACATACGAGTGGAGAAGGCACACCGCGACGGATCCCACCCCCAGGTCTTTGATGCGCGTCAACACGTCTTCCGCTTCGGCAGGTTCCAATGACGTTCGGACGGTTCCGTCGTAAAGGATCCTCTCCGTGACCCCGAATCGAAGCCGGCGAGGAACGAGCGGCGGCGGTTTCCTGGGGTGCGCGGCATAGAGTACGGGCCTGTTCTGGCGCCCTATCTCCAACACGTCTTCAAAACCCGCGGTGGTAATGAGCGCAACCGGAGCTGTCTTGTGCTCCAGGAGCGCGTTGGTGGCAACGGTCGTCCCATGCACGACCCGATGGGTCGCGCCGGGGAAAAGGGCAAGCCCCTCCAACACCGGTACCGCCGGGTCCGCGGGATTCGAGGGTCTCTTGTCGACCCTCACCGCGCCGGACTTCTCCATGAAGACGAAGTCGGTAAACGTCCCGCCGGTGTCCACACCGACGACACGGGTATGATCGGGTTCGTAGGGCATGATCGTACATGAGGAGGGCGGCCTGAGGCCGCCCTTCACTTTCAGGAAATATCATCGTAGATCCGGCCGGAAGACGCTCCCTATTGGGATACACACGGCCCGGCCGATGCAAGGGTCCCCGGTATTCGGTGCTCGAGATGATAAGCCGGTCCCGGCGGCCTCACCGCGGACATTGCCGCGGATTGCGTCGCGTATGTGCGTAACGCCGTACTAGGCCGATTTTCGTGCCCCTTCCGGCCAGAGCACCTGAACCGCGTGAACCGGGCATCCTTGTTCACAGAGCCCGCATCCTACGCATGCCTTGGGGTCGGCAAGCGCGGCAATGGGCTCGCCGTCGATTTCGTACATCCCCATTGCCTGGAAGGGACACACCGCAACGCAGATCTCGCAGCCGACACAGTCATCCTTCCATACATAAGGTTTGGGCCAAAGCGCACGTTTAATCCGCTCCGGAGCGTTTCCTTGCGGATCGCGGATTGCTCCGTACGGGCAGGCTCGACCGCATACTCCGCATTCAATACATCTGGTGACGTCAATGGCGTGCGGCTGCTTCTTCTCACCGCTTGAGGCTCTGGTGGGGCACACCCTCGAGCACGTTTGGCAGCCTTTGCACTCATCTTGTACGATTCTGTAGGGCATCGCATGGCTCCTTCAGGTTCAGCGTTATGAGATTCGATCTCGATTTGGTGAAATTTGTCTGGATGGGATGACGTACAATAACGGCATATGGCCCTGGTGTCAAGGAGTTGTTCGGAGCAACGATATGCATTCGATAAGGATCCGCCGCCTAACAAAGTACGTTTTTGCCGGGAGCCGAGCGACAAAGCGATCTCTCTTCTTGCCCAGTCAAATCAACGAGGTTGATTCCTCCGGTTCACTCCCGAAGTCGCACCGACAAACTAGTCGATGAGTTTTGTTTCCGCAGGAAGGAATGGTGACGAGCACTGGCGGGAATGCGCGAGCAGTCGAGTCGGTTCTATGCCGTCGGTTCGGGGACAGGAACTGCCGTTCCTGTCCCACGCGTTGCCGGCGTCACGTCTTACGGGTCTCCGCCGAGCGTACGCCTGATAAAGGTACGGGGAGGCACTTTTCGGGGCATCAATTGTTCAACGGGTTCCAAGCAGGCCTTGTGAGTTCATGGAAAGAGAATGCACGGATCCGGCGAACGTCAATATGCACCGCGCGACCGTGCCTTGAACTTGGTGCGAAAATTACACGGCCTCAACGGTTTTCACGGACGGCACCCTCTCCTTCAGTACCCGTTCGATTCCCATTTTGAGGGTCATTTGGCTCATCGGGCATCCTCCGCAGGCTCCGGTGAGACGAACCTTCACCGTCCCGTCATCGGTCACATCGACAAGCTCGCAGTCTCCGCCGTCGGCCTGTAATTGAGGGCGTACCGTGTCAAGGGCCGCCTGGACGTCTTCTCTCATGTTCTTGCTCCTTTCAATGAGTATCACTAAGAACTCTGTCAGTCGACCATAGCATACTGTTCATTGGATGCCATCTGAAAAAAAAGGATTCAGGGGCTAAAGGGGATCGTTCCTGCGGATATTGGTGCTTGGGAGGGCCGTGTGCGTGGAGCATGGTTGTGCGTGTGTGCACAAAAGCCTTGACAGGCCCCGGCCGAGTTCGGTAAGAAACAAAATGACGAACCGGTCAGTCATTCCATTACTGACTGACCATTGTGGTTTCTCACAGCGAGGTCCAAATGAAAGAACCCTACGAAAAAAATATCCAGGATATCGTCTCTCAAACAAAGGCCCATAAGGACACCTTTGCCGTCCCCGAACTCATCGACCTACTCAAACAGGAGTTGGACAAAAAGTCAAGGGACGACGCTTCTCTGAGCGAGGCCGCTCTCCAGTTTGTCGACAAGACCACCAAGGCCATCGCCGCGTCCCCCATCTATTCCGATACCCTCCTGAGAGAATTCTATCGCAGCGTCCTGGACGCGACCAATTCCTATGACATCGATCGGGAAACTCTCTTAGAAGACCTCTTGTTTCATAGTCTTCAGCGTCCGGTGGAACGAGAAGCGAAAAAGCGAAAGAAACACAAGGACGCGCGTACCAGCATCCTCCAAGCAGCGCTGGAGGAATTCTCGGAGAAAGGCTACCACGCGTCCACAATCGACTCCATTGCAGAACGAGCGGGGATCGCCAAGGGCACGGTCTACCGGTACTTCAACACAAAGGAGGGTCTCTTCACGGCACTCAAGGAAGACACGATGACCGAGTTTGTGGAGATCGCTCGGCAAGACCTGTCCCAGCAGGAAGACATCCTCAAGATCATCGAAAGCGTGATCCGGATGTACCTCAGCTTCTTCGAGAAGAATTCGGCATTTTTCAAGGTCATTATTCAAGAACACAAGGATTTCGGCACTGAATTCTCAGAGAAATTCATTAACGAGCTCATCCTCGCATTGCCCGGTCTGAAGCGACGCTGCTGGAAAGCTTCTCGAAGCGGTCATTTGAAGCAGATGAACTACTTCACCGTGTTCTACGGAATCATAGGATTCCTGAACGGCGTCATACAGAAATGGCTTCACGATGGAGGCGAGGGGTCTCTCGTGGACGAAATCGATACGGTAACCGAGGTGCTTTTTTACGGAATCGTCGTGCAGCCTCGTGCCGGCCAAACCAACAATACGCTTAAGGTGATTTCATGAAATTGCGAACGCTTTTCAATTGGGAGGTACCGGTACTCTACGTAAATCCGCCTCATAACAGCGACTCGGGCCTCATCGCAGAGGTGTCCGATGCCGGCGGACTTGGAATTATCGATCACGCAACATCAGGGCCTGCCCGCTTTGCCGTTCCCCAGGGCACGCGGCATGGCGTGCGGCTTCCCTTGCGACACATTCACGACTATTCCTGGGACCCCGGTACGGCGCTTGCCCTGGTGCCTCTCGAGGACGCGCCGGAGTTGTCCGCGCACGGGGATGACATATTCAGAAAAGTGCCCGTACCGGTCTTCGTGGAGGTGGGACATCCCGACCAGGCCGTTGCCGCCCGAACGGCGGGGGCCGCCGGCTTGATCGTTCGAGGCAATGAGGGCCCCGGGTGGGTAAGTCAAACCAGTGGATTGGTGCTGCTTCAGAACGTGTTGAGCACTACCGATCTTCCGGTATTTCTTCAAGGGGGAGTAAGCCTTCGGACCGCCATGGGAGCCGTCGCCGCGGGGGCCGCAGGGGTGGTGCTGGATGTACATCTGCTGCTGACCGAAGGTTCTGCGCTGGATGACACGCTGAAGGATTTCCTCTCCACACTCAGCCTGCCCTGCACGAGCACGCTGGGTGACGGCCTTCCGGTCGAGCTGCGCGTCTATTCGCGTGTGGGCACAGGAATGGTGCGAGAGCTCCGGAAAGAGGAAGAATCGATTGCTCCGGGGGACATGGATCAATTCAGGGGGAGGTTACGTAAGGCTCTGGAAGTCCTGGTCGCCAATCCTGACTCCGACGAAGGATTGCTTCCTCTCTCGGAGGACCTTGGGACCGCGAAGAGGCTTGCGCAGACGTACGGTTCCGCGGGCGCGGTGGTCAAGGCATTTCTCGATAAGATCTCAACGCTCCGAGGGACGTGGCCGTTCCACGAGGGGTCAAGTACGGCCAAAGGCCACGGCGTTCGATTGCCTCTCGTGCAGGGTCCTATGGCTCACGTCAGCGACAATCCCGATTTCCTTGGTGCCGTAGCGCAGGCAGGAGCTCTTCCCTTTCTCGCGATGGGCAACATGCCGAAGCCCATCGCTCGTGAGGCGTTGGAACTGGCGGCCGCGAAAACCGAGGGGTGTTATGGAGTGGGGCTCATAGGCCTGGAGGTGAATCGTAAGTGCTACGAAGACCACTTGGAAATCATGAAGGAGAATCCTCCGCCCTTCGCCATACTGGCAGCGGGAAGTCCCGATCTGGCCAGGCGAATTGAAGAGATGGGAACCAAGTGTTATCTGCACTGCCCGGCTCCCGCCATCCTGGTTGAGGGGATCAAGAGCGGTCTCAGACGATTCGTCTTTGAGGGGAGTGAATCGGGAGGCCACATCGGGAACTTGGGAAGTCTCGTTCTCTGGGATGCAAACCTGGCCGAACTCGACCGGTTTGCCGAGAACGGTCTCAATCTCGAGGAGGTGACCGTCCTGTTTGCCGGCGGCATCGCATCCGGGAGGGCCGGCGCATTCGTTGCGGGCATGGTCGCCGATCTCAAGGGGCTCAACGTCGGTTTGCAGATGGGAACCGCGTATCTTGCGTGTGACGAGGCGGTCGCCACGTGCGCCATCACCCCGACGTACCGCACGCTCACGATTGAGAGCGATCGGACCGTGGTGATCGGGAGGACGGTCAATACCAAGGCGCGAGCCGCCGGTTCCCCTATGGCGAGGACGATTCTTGAGAAAGAGCGGGCCCGTCTGAGAGACAAGGTGTCTTTGCGGGAACGCAAAGAGCTCTATGAGAAAGACAACCTGGGAGCACTCAGGCTGGCTTCCAAGGGTTGTGCCATCGACCCGGACACCGCGACGTTCGACTGCCCGGTGTTCTGCGATCTTCCCCCCGAAGAGCAATTGGAACGGGGGCTGTACCTCATGGGACAAGTCGTGTCTCTTCTGGACAAGCCTTTGACCGTTGCGGAACTCCACGCGGAGATTGTGGACGAAGGTCGCCGTATTTTCGAGAGCAATCTATCGGCACGCGATTTGCCTCAGGCATCGCCTGTGGATCGAGAGGAGGAGGAAACAACCGCCCCGGAAGTGGAACTCCACAAGGAACCCATTGCCATTGTGGGTATCGGTTTGCGCCTGCCGGGTTCCGATTCTCCTCAAACGTACTGGGATCAGATCGTTCACGGTCGCAGTGGGATTGTCCAAGTGCCGGCCGAGCGGTGGGGAAACTGCGAACTCTACTATGATCCGGACCCCAAGACCCCGGACAAGAGCTACACCCGAATCGGAGGCTTCGTTCAGGGATTCCGATTTGACCCACTCGAGCACCGTATTCCTCCGTCGGTAGCACGGAAAATGGACCGGACCCAGCAGATGGCGGTCGCGTGCACCGCGGACGCGCTGACGGATGCGGGGCTTCCACCCGATAAGTTGAAAGGCCGAAAAGTGGGAATCATCCTGGGCAACAGCATGGGCGGTGAGAATACCGACAAGTATGCGAATCGGGTGTCGGTCCATCGCACCGTGGCCTGCCTGGAGGAAGCGTTCGAGTCTCATCATTTGGAACCGGATACCGGCAAAGCCGTTATTGAGGAATTTCGCGCGAAGTATCTCGAGGGGTTGCCAGAGATTACGGAAGACTCTCTGCCGGGTGAGTTGGCCAACGTCATATCGGGCCGGGTAGCCAACGTGTTCAATCTGGAAGGACCCAATTTCACGGTGGACGCGGCCTGTGCGTCGTCCATGGCTGCACTCATGAACGCGGTCGCGGCGCTCAGGGACGGAACGGTTGACCTTGCCGTCACCGGCGGGGTGGACGCGGCCATGAGTCCGTCCTCGTTCGTCAAGTTTTGCAAGATCGGCGCATTGTCTCCGGACGGCAGCAGGCCCTTTGACGATGCGGCCAATGGGTTCGTCATGGGAGAGGGAGCCGGGGTCATGATCCTGAAACGGCTTTCCGATGCGGTTCGAGACAACGACAAGATCTATGCGACCGTCGTGGATACGGGCTCGTCCTCAGACGGCCGAGGCAAAGGCATAACCGCTCCCAACTCTGCGGGCCAAAACCGCGCGGTCCGTGCCTGTTACGATGCCGCGGGTTTGGATCCGCGGACCGTGGGGCTTATTGAGGCCCACGGCACGTCCACCCCCGTGGGGGACAAGGCCGAACTGACCATGCTGGACAAGTTTTTCAGGGAGGTTGGAAAGCCGGGGCAGTCCGTGGGCATCGGATCAGTCAAATCTCAGATCGGCCATCTCAAGGCGGCCGCAGGCGCGGCCGGAATAATCAAGGCCGCTCTCAGCCTGTACCACCGCACACTCCCGCCGACTATAAACGTGACGCGACCCAACCCCTGCATCCAGTGGGAAACATCCCCTCTCTATCTTCTTACCGAAGCCTTGCCCTGGGAAGCTCCTCGAGAGCATCCCCGGCGAGCGGGTGTCAGCGCGTTCGGTTTTGGGGGCACCAACTTCCACGTGCTCTTACAGGAGAACATACCGGGATTAAGGGTGGTGTCTGCGACGCAACGGGCTGAAACGAAAGTCGAATTCGTCCCTCCGAGGTGGCCTTGCCCCGCCGGCATGCAGGAACACGGAGAAGCCTGGGTCCTGGGAGCCGACGATCCAGGGGAGATCTCCGTTCGGATAAAGAGCATCCTCAAGGAGTTGAACCCCGACACGTTCTCCGAGCTTGCCCGGAGGCATCAAAACGACGTGTCCGGCTTCTCCCTACGGTTCGGATTTGCAGCCGGCGATGCGGCAACCGCGGTGATGAAGCTCGGGCTCATTCTGGACGGGTTGGACGATCCGGCGAAGCAATCGTTCTTTCCTGCTCGCGGCATTCACGTTTCCATGGGAAATCCGGAAAAGGCCGGTCCCGGTGTGGCGTTTCTCTTTCCGGGCCAGGGCTCCCAGTATCCGTTCATGCTTCGGGACCTTGCGCAGCGCTATCCCGTCGTGGCGAAGACCTTTGAGGAGGCTGACGAAATTCTCATTTCGTTGGGGCTTCCTTCGGCAACTTCGATCACTTTCCCCGCGGAAGAAAAGTCGGATCGGGAAGAGGGGGATCGGCCCGACCCCATGAGAGATACCCAAGTCCTCCAGCCGCTCATACTCACCGCGGATACCGCGATCTTTCGTCTGCTGGCCTCCATGGGCGTTCACCCCGTCGCAGCGGCCGGGCACTCTCTGGGTGAGTATGCCGCGTGCGTGGCTGCCGGCGTTTTTTCGTTCCATGACGCTCTCGAGGCGGTAGCAGTCCGCGGCCGCGAGATGTCGCGGGTGAGTATCGACGATCCTGGCCTGATGATGAGTGTCCCCGCTGACGCCCGGTTGGTTGAGGAGGTGCTCGCCGAGGTGGACGGATACGTGGTTGCCGCGAACAAGAACTCTCCCAGGCAGACCGTCATTTCGGGTCACACCGCGGCGGTGAAGAAGGCGGGAGAACTGTTTCAAGCCCGTGGTCTGGAAGGCGTGATCATTCCGGTTTCAGCCGCGTTCCACTCAGGGGTCGTGGCTCCCGCCAGGGAACCGTTCATGAAGACCCTCATGCGGCTGGCAGTCAACCCGCCCAAGGTACCGGTTCTCTCGAACGTGACTGGAGACTTCTATCCCGTAGGTCCTGCAGCTCCGGGCAGAATCCGAGATCTGTTGGGTAAACAGTTTGCCGCGCCGGTCGAATGGGTCAAATCCATGCGACGGATACACGGCGAAGGCATCAGGATCTTCGTCGAATGCGGTCCCAAGAGAGTGCTGACCAACTTGTTGCTGGATACCCTTTCGCATGATGTTCTCGGTCTGCCTTCGAATCATCCCAAGAAGGGCGGCTTGATCCAGCTCATGGAAACTCTTTCGGCTCTGGCCGCCGAGGGAGTGCCCGTGAACTTCAACGCGGCCCGCCTCCCCGCCGAATCTCATGAACCGGTTCGTCCGTCGAAGAGACCGGAGCTGAGACTCGTGCCGCAGGTCGTCCACGAAGTGCCGCACACGGAACCCGAGGCCGCGGAAGCTCCGGAACTCTTGGAAGGGCTGGTGGATCCCGAGATACGGAAGATCGCATCCACGAAAGAGTTTAAGAGATTCCTGGAACTGCAGGGTGAGCCAATACGGAATTTCATCAAGTCGGGATACGACACGTTCGTCAAGAATGTACTGCCGTTGGATCAGACGGTTCGACGAGTCAAGTCCGAAGGCATGGACTTCAAACCGGTGGTGGTCAGCGGAATTGCCGCAGGCCTCCCCAGTGACGAGCGTTTTCCCTTCGATCGCGAAACGCTTGACGACCTCATACTCGGCCGAAACTTCATCAAGAGAGTGCCTGACGATGGTCGCCGCGAGATGTTGGAGAAGAACGTGGAGCGTCTTCACAAGGGGCCGAACGGCGAGGCCGAGTTCCGGACGGTCACGGACATGTCGGGTGTGATCAAGCTCGCGGGGACGTTCAACGAGGAAGAGTTCATCCAGGAATACGGTCTTCACGAAAGAATCGTCAGAGCAATGGACGTCACGACTCGAATGGCGGTTGCCGCGGGCATCGAGGCCCTCAAGGACGCCGGCATCCCACTGGTGCTCCAGAAGCGAACAACCAGCACCGGGCATGAGTTGCCTGATTCCTGGGCTCTGCCTGCTTCTCTCAGAAAGGAAACCGGAGTGATCTTTGCCTCCGCGTTCCCGGGCATGGCTTCACTCGTAGACGAGGTAGCCAGGAGTACCGCCGCGCGCTACGGTTCGGGAGCGAAGCGCAGACTCATCGATTTCTACACCGGTCTCGTGGAACGGATTCGTGACGACCGAGAGAAGGAACGGATCACTCAATGGTTCACGCGGGAATTTGCTCGGCTGAGTCCTGGAGATCCCGACGAGATGTACGCGTTCAACCGGGATTTCCTCTTCAGGGTGATGACCATGGCTCAGGGGCAGTTGGCCCAGCTCGTCAAAGCTCAGGGCCCCAATACTCACGTGGACGCGGCTTGCGCAGGCACTACGCAGGCCGTGCTGGTCGCTCGGGACTGGATTCGCAGCGGCCAGGCCAAGAGAGTCATCGTGGTGGCCGCGGACGATGTGGCGGGCAGGACGCTCTTGCCGTGGATCGGCTCCGGGTTCCTGGCCATGGGGGCCGCCACGACCAATGGAAACGTGAGCGAAGCCGCGCTCCCCTTTGACGATCGACGGCACGGTCTGATCCTGGGTTCCGCGGCGGTCGGTCTGGTCGTGGAAAACCGCGATCAGGCGGATCGTCGCGGAATGGACCCCATTGCATCAATCGAAGCGGGGATCACGGCCAACAGCGCGTTTCATGGAACCCGCCTGGATGTGGACCACATATCCTCCACGATGGAGGAGCTCATCTCAAAATGGGAAACACAAAGCGGACAGTCCCGTCACGATCTCGCCAAGGATCTTTTCTTCATGTCCCATGAGACGTACTCTCCCAAGCGCGGGGGAAGTTCGTCCGCGGAAATGCGTGCACTGAGGCAGGTCTTTGGCGACAATGCACGTCGCATCCCCATTGCCAATACGAAAGGCTTTACGGGTCACACCATGGGGGTCGGTGTGGAAGACGTGGCTGCCGTTCGATGTCTCCAGAAGAAGATGCTGCCGCCAATCCCCAATCTACGCCGGCCCGATCCCGAATTCGCGGATCTGAACTTGAGCGGCGGAGGCGGCTGTGATGCGAGTTACGCGTTGAGGCTTGCCGCGGGGTTCGGCTCCCAGATCGTGATGTCTCTGTACAAGGTGCTCAGTCGGGACGAGAACCGGATTGTGGATCTTAATTCCCACCGCAACTGGTTACGCGATGTCACGGGTTATTCCGATCCCGTGGTTTCAGTCGAGAATCGGACGCTCAAAGTTGCCGAACGCGTTGCCGAACAGGTCGCCCAGGACCGTAGCGAACGAGGGTTTGAACCGTTGTCCGTCTCCACGGCGCGCAGTGCAGGCACGAGGCCGGCAGCGGGCCAAATCAGAGAATCCATTCTTGCACTCCTGGCCGAAAAGACGGGTTATCCGGCCGACATGCTCGACACGGGGCTGGACCTTGAAGCCGACCTCGGGATCGACACGGTGAAACAGGCGGAATTCATTTCCGAGGTGAGAGAATCGTTCGACATTCCGCGAATAGACGGCCTCAAGATCGCGGATTTCCCCACCATCGAGCACATCATCGGGTTCGTCATGGAGCACGTCGGTGCAG
>JAVHLK010000128.1 GCA_031082285.1 Desulfomonilaceae bacterium | reverse complement strand
GGCATCCCGCGCAGAACGCGGGACGGGACGCTGTCGAGTGTTTACAGGAATTCGTGACCGCATTCTGGAAATCCTGTACTTAACACGCGGGCCGGCCCCGTCAGTTCGCTTCACGGTGCGCTGACAGCCGGCCGGCTCGGCAAGAACGAATTACTCTCGACCATGAGTTTGGTAAGGTGGGTGTGGCGGTCAAGAACGCGGTCCCGTGGGACTCGGAACAAGGGTCTTTCCCCGCCTGGCCGGGTTCTCGTTGTCTCCGAGATTGCGAAAGACTGAGCGTGGACGTCAACCCTCGAATAAGGTTTCCGGGGCAATCGGACCTTTCGCCGGATCGTCCGTTTCGATGCTCGGCAAACGGGTCTTTCCTCGGGAAGTGCCTCGGCAAGCGAGCATTCACCCGGATATCATTCCTCGAAAGATCTGGAGTACGTGTCCGACGAGTCCTCTTTCCACGTGCCGCTTCTGAGTCCTTGAGCGGCTCTTATCTTCTCGTAATGGTCGGCTTCTTCCTGGCACCGGACACAAAGCCTGGCCGCCGGAAATAGGCGAAGACGCTGCTCCGGTATGGGGTCGCTGCATTCCTCACACATTCCGTACTCTCCGTGCTTCAGTCTGTCCAACGCGTCTTGGATCTCCTTGACCTGACGATGCTGCCTCATGGTGATCTTTGCATCCAGTTCGCGGCTTATTTCGCCGGTAGCCAGGTCTATCTCGTCGCCTTTCTCTATCGCATCAATGTTGCGTCCAATTTTCATTGAAGCCAATTGATCCAGCAAGACTTCTTTTGGATTAAATGCGCCGGTCGGCTTTACCTGAGGCTTCTTGAGATCCGCAACCGGCGGCCTGGCCGGTGAGGCTCCTGTTGTAGGCGGAGCCGGTGTGGTGGGCCGCGGTCTGGCCATGTGCGAAGCGGCCGGCGTCTTTGCATCCGGTGCATCCGGTGCATCCGGTGCATCCGGTGCATCCGGTGCATCGACAATGCGGTAGAAGTTCTTTCCGTCCTCTAGCTTTCTTTCTATCTGACCTTTCTGGACCTTTCCTCTGACGCTGTTGGGGACAATTCCGAGAGCACGAGCTACCTCTTCACGGGTCATCCACATTCTTGCTTACTCCTTGGTAGTCGATGTCGAGACGTTAACATAATCATCCGAGAGTCCACGCGCAAGGGCTTGTTTGATTCCGGAATCTCAGGTTTCGGACAGAAACAAGCAAGGATCGGGACGACCCTGTAGGTCGGTTTCTTCCGAAAGAAGAAACGTGCTGAAATCTCATCCTGAGACCACGCGTCGCACAATGTGCCGAAGGACGCGGCACCGTGCTTTTCAATCATCACGATTCCGACCTCCGTCACAGCCGTCGAATCGGCAATCCGCCATGCGTGTTCTTGACCTCGACCGGCGTTGCCCGGTTCGGTACTACCCTTTGATGAAATGGGGCTTGTAAGAGAGCTATGCGACCTGTGCCGGCTGCGCGAATCCCTCGCAGGGCTTGTCGCGGACGTGGTAAGCTATATTCTCCGAGGGACCGTGTCAAGCACTTTTTTCGACTCCCTGTGATGGATTCATTGATACTTGCGTGTCGGGTATCGCCGGACTGGGCCGAGACCTACATCAGGTTTACGCGGCGGGACGCGTGTCGGAGTCATCACGCGGCGTTCAGGAATCTTCGGTACGACTGGAGCCGGAGTAAGTATTGAGGGGGAACCCCTGTCGGCCTTGGTTCCCCGTCGGCAGAGTGTTTCCCGGCTGAGCCAAGGCTTGGCGTCGCCTCCCATCCGTCTGCTTGCAGGAAGTCATTCGGTCGATGCTCCCACCTCGGCGATAAGTTGCCCCAAGGTTTCGGCGTCCGTAGGCTCTATCTCAATCTGCAATGCCTCGAGCGCGTAGCTTGCGCCCTTTCCTTCCATCGAAACTCTCGACCTGACCTCGTCCACTCCAAAACTCCCCAACAATTCCGCTGCCTTGATCCCTTTGCGATGCTCCAGATCCTTGTAAGGATTCTCAATGAATTCATGAACACTCACGGTGCCGTCTTGCTTACTCAATGCGATCAGCGCAAAAAATGGAGCCTCACCGAAGTGATCGTCAATCACCGGGTCATGGTCCTGAAGATCTTTTGCATAGTCTTTCAGCGGCACCGCGATATACCGGACATCTTTCTGCTCAGGTTCGTAGTGAATCAAGATCCTGTCGATGCTCGGCCACTGATCCAGGATTTCCTCCTCCAACCGAGACATGTGATCGTGAGCTCGGCTTAACAGCCTTTCGTCCGTAGTGAGAGTCATTTCCACGAACTTGAACCGTCCCGAGCTTCTCCCTCCCACGTTAACGACTTCACTGACGCCGGGGTGATCCAGTGCAAGCCGCCGTATCCCGTCAAGAGTCGGATAGTCGAGGGTTGCATCAAGCAGCACTTTGATCGCGTCGATGAATATTTGGTACCCCATCCTGACTACGATAATTGCCACGAAAACCGCCACATAGCGGTCGACCGAGTAGCCCAACCAGGTGGTATAGACACCGGCGAGTATCACCACCGACGACAGCAAATCGGTCGTCACATGCTTCGCGTCCGCCACCAAACTCGGCGACCCTACCTTCAATCCTACCTTGAGTTCGTATCGGGAAAAGAGGAACGCAACGACCATGCTCGCCAGTATTCCTCCCGTAACCAGCGGTATGTGTCGGATGACGTCGATCGATTCACCGACGAATGCCTCGTGAACGATCTCGAACGCGGCATAGAATATGAAAAAAGAGGAAAATAGGGCCACAAGGTTCTCCACCTTGTAGAGACCTTCCGGAAATGTCTTTGTTTTCCGGCCTGATATGACGATTCCAACGAAGATGGCAAGGGAGGATACGACATCGGCCAACGAATGGATAGCATCCGCCTTCAGCGCAAGGCTGCCCGAAACGTTGCTGAGACCAAGTTTTATTCCCACCAGTGCCGCGTTAAGTATGCACGAGTAGATCGCAACCCTTGCATGGCCGTTCATCGGTCTTTTTTCTCTCGATCAGCCGCACATGCCCCTCTTCTCCAACGTTTCCGACAGCACGGCGGCCTGTGACCCGGGTTGGTCCTGTGTATGTTCATACTCCCACACCGGGGACAGACTAACTGTCGGCCGGAACCGAACTCGACCTCCCATACATGATCGCACTTGAGACACTGGAATTTTCTCTTTTCAGCCGGAGTCATGCACATCAGATTATCACAGGAAAGCGTTTTCGCAAGCGGCATCATATGGCGAAGAACAGTTCGCGTGCCTTGGTGAAACAATCCGAAGAGCCGAGACGCACGACAGGGCCAAGAGCACGATTGGTTTTCCGCGCTGCCGATCGCTTCGTACCTCATGCCGGGTCACACGTTTCCACCGGGAGAAGAACATCCGCACATCCGGGATGTTGGCGGATATTATCGAAAAAAAACAAAGACCACGCAAAAAAACAGTTGAAATTATTGGCAGGTGAGACTATGTGTCACCCACATAGAAAAGCTGCATAGGAGATAAGAGTATGGGAATCAAGAGCATCCTTGGTGTCTGCTTACTGATTCCGGCATTGGTTTCACCTTTGGCGGCACAACAAAGCCCGTATCCCGTTCAGGCGCCGGGCGGGTCCCCCCCTCCGTACGCGTCGACTTCCCCTGCCGCTCCGCATCATCTCCCGCCGCCGGGGTATTCTCCCGGAGGGCAAGAGCAGTTCCAGCCTCAGTTTCAGGGGGCACCCCATTCTGCGGGATTCCAACAGAGCGAGTGGCCTCACTACCCGTATCCGCAGCATCACAACCCCCACTATCGACAGATGTCGCCGCGTGATGCAATTTCCGGAACGATCGACTGGTTTTTCGCATTGCCGTCCCATGTGATGGATCGGTTCTCGAACTTTCTTGACGGAAACGTCTTTCCGCAAGTTCCGGCCACACAAGGAGCCCAGGATCAATCGACGCCCCAGGTGGTTCCCAGGACCCCGCCGCCGCCTCCGGCCGCAACCTATTCGCCGAACCAACCATGACGGCGACGGGTTCTGTTGAACGTCTTCTGCATGGAGCCGCATTGTTTCGCACCGCCCCCAGGGAAACCTGACGGAGAGATGAGAGTACCGCCGTTTATGCTTGGCTTCTCGCAAGGTTTTCATGCTCGGCCCCAAGGAGCAACGGCGGGAGACGGCACAACGGGAAGAAATCTTTATGCGTGCGTGCGCAGTGGCGGGCATGATTGTTGGTTTCAGGGGAGGCCGAGCTTATATTAGGAAAAGGCGGTCATAACCGGCTGTGCCGAATGGCGCAGCTCGAACGACCTCTTCGGCAAGACTTCTGGGCTCAAGGTGAGGAAAGGGTTCGAAAATCAATGAAGGACTACGCGGCGGCACGAAAAGAGATGATCGAAAAGCAGTTGAAGGCTCGTCATATTACCGACGGTCGAGTCTTGGCCGCCATGGAGGAAGTGCCGCGCCACCTCTTCGTCAAACCGGCACTACAGCATGAAGCGTACGATGACAATCCGCTTCCCATTGGTCACTGTCAAACAATTAGTCAGCCGTACATGGTTGCCGTGATGACCGAATTACTTGAGTTGCGCGGTCATGAGCGGGTATTGGAAGTGGGTACCGGGTCGGGGTACCAGGCCGCGGTCCTATCCAGACTGTGTAAATGGGTCTACACGATCGAAGCGTTGGAAGCGCTCTCCGTCAATGCGGGAAAAATTCTGAGGGAATGCGGCTATGACAACATCAGTTTCAAAGTGGGAGACGGTTCGCGTGGATGGCCCGAGGAAGCCCCTTTCGACGCAATTCTCGTCACCGCGGGCGCGCCGGACGTGCCGGACACACTTCTGAAACAGCTCGTTCTTGGAGGCAATCTCGTGATTCCCGTCGGCGATCGTTTCTCCCAGACCCTGAAGCGAGTCACCAAAACGGAATCCGGTACCAAGGTTGAGCGTCATACCGGGTGCCGTTTCGTGGATCTTGTCGGCGAGTTCGGCTGGAAGAAACTGTGAGAGATGTCTCACCTCACGGAGCAGACCTTGACTTCCAAGACCGGACATCCATGGAATCCCACTCTCCTGCACGTTCCCCTCAAGATAGTCCTGCCACTGGTTCTTGTCGCGGCATTGGCGAGCTGTCCTCACACGAGATCCGATCATCCGCCCCAACTGGAATCATCGTCCCTGCAACCCAGAGTCTCGGCCGCGGGCATCTATCACACGGTGGCTCCAAACGAAAATCTCTCGGTGATAGCCAGGACATACGACGTAAACCTTCAGTTGCTCGCGGAAGTCAACAACTTGAAGCCTCCGTACACGTTGAGGCCGGACTCGAAACTCTTCATCCCCAGCGCGGACAAGGTCAAACCCGTGGAGCCGACCGCGGACAATGACGCGTCCTTGCCCCGGGTTCAGGATTACTCCGGACTATTCGCGTGGCCTGTTCGGGGAAAGGTAACGTCCGAGTATGGAGTCCGGGGTGGGGAGCTCCACAACGGCATCTCCATAGAAGCCATTGAGGGAACTCCCGTCACGGCTGCCGGCGACGGGAAGATAGGGCACGTGGGCACTATTCCCGGTTTCGGGAATGTCGTCCTTATCGAGCATGCCAACCGGATCGTCACGGTCTATGCGCATCTCAAGGAGACCCGCGCAAAACCCGGATCCCCCGTGAAGGTTGGAACGGTGATCGGCACCGTTGGAAGTACGGGCAGGGTGCAAAATCCGTCGTTGTACTTTGAGGTGAGAGCCAAGTCAAAGCCGAGAAATCCGCTCTTTTTTCTCCCGCGAGGTCGAGACGAGCCCGGCACTCCCATAGGTGCCGGATCGACCGGAGTCACTCCCGGATGAACCACCGAAATTCGGTCCGTCTTCACGGAGATGCAGTCGCATCACGACTGACGTACGAATCTCGGCCCCTTTGGGCGGCTTCCTCCCATCCGTCCGATACGACCGCTCCGTCACGGATCCGGATGATTCTGTCGCACGCAGCGCCTATTTCGTCTTCGTGGGTCACGAGCACAACGGTATATCCCTGTCCCACTAAGGTCCTCAACTGTTGCACCACCACGTCCGTATTCTTCTGATCGAGCTGACCCGTAGGCTCGTCTCCCAGAATCAGTGACGGATTGTTGACCAGGGCCCGGGCGATGGCGGCGCGCTGACGTTCACCTCCGGACAGACGATTGGCCCAGTGATCCACCCGGTGGGAAAGCCCCACGAGATTCAGGGCATCCAGAATCTTCTTCCGCCGCGTGTGGCGATCGGACTCGGCGTAAATCAGTGGAAGTTCAAGGTTTTCGAAGACGGTGGAATTGGCCAGAAGGTCGCAGCTCTGAAACACAAACCCCAGCTCGCGATTGCGAAAGACGGCTTGCTTTTCCCGCGAATACTTGAGGATGTCATTGCCCTTGAAAATATACTGACCTTCGGTCGGAGGATGCAGGAGTCCCAGAACGTAAAGCAGCGTGGACTTGCCGGAACCCGACGGACCCATGATTGCCACCATCTCTCCCTTGTAGATTGTGATGCTCGCGGCCTTCAATGCATGAATCACATTTCCGCCGTCATAGTAATCCTTCACCAGATCACGGGTTTCAATAATAATTTCCTTATCCATGGCCGGGAGCCGTACCTCCTGATGAGCTTGTGTTCTCAACCCCGCCAGTATATCTCATCCTGCGTCCCTTTTCCAGAATGTGACGGGCTTAGAGGCCGACCCCGCGTGGGGACACGTCCACCGTGGCGTCCTCTCCCGCTGTCAACGCCGTGGAAGGCTCGCAGTCCGCCCGCGGCACGTTGCGACGGCAGAGAAAACAGCTTGATCGTTACTCCACGAAGACGGTTATGCGAGCAGCTTCTTTTTCGGGTGTGACCGCGTGAATTACGTGTCGCCCTTTCGTGGGTATCCAGAAGTATTCATACGGGGGCGGCGTTCTGGTCACTTCCATTCCGTTGACGAACCAAACCACGTGCCGGACCAACGGATGAGGAACCGCCCTCAGGAGCACCCGGTTGGTATGGTGTGGAGACAATACAAAGCGGTCCGCGTCGTGGGGACTGACGATCTCGATCCCGGCCCCCGTACGTGAGAGCCGTTGCACCGGGTCCGTACCATGAGGCCCCGGCGATGCGGATTCCGCGCGGAACGGCCGCGAGGACTCCCCCAAACGGTATCGACCGCGACCGTCTCGGGTTTCCCGCTGATGCAGCCATTGGGCATAGGGGCCGCCGAGATAGTGGTATTCACTGTCGTGGCGAAGATCGCACACGGGCGGCTCGTTTCCGCGGATCGCGGGTTCTTCGGTTGTGTGGGTACATGCCGGGCCGGCACGCATGCCGGACATGGAACAGACCGATACCGTAACCACTCCGTCAGGTCTTTGGAACGCACCCGGACTCTTGGTTCCGTAAAGATAGTGAACAATATCCTTCAATATGGGACCGCACGCACGGGACCCGCTGACCCCGTTGTTCGGCCGACCGTCGAAATTACCGGCCCATATGCCGACCACGTGAATGGGAGTATAACCCACCACCCACGTGTCTTTGTAGTTGGTACTGGTCCCGGTTTTCAACGCGACGGGAAATCCGTATTTGAAATAATCAGGGTTTCCGAAGGTCAGCAGTCTGGCCGTCGGATCGGCGAGAATGTGCGTGACTATGTACGCAGCCTCCGGAGAAAACACCCCATCCCGGGGAGACTTTTCCTCTCCATTGACGACGTTCACGTGTCGAAACAACCCTCCGTCCGCCAGGGAGGCATACGCCTGCACCAGTTTGAAAAGACTGACCTCGATGTTCCCGACGGCCATTCCGAGTCCGTAGTGCTCGGCCGATGAAGACTTGTCGTCCGCCAGCTCGAGTCTCTGCAACAGCCGGAACAAGTTGTCGACGCCCAATGAACTCGCGGTCTTGACTGCGGAGATGTTTAATGAATTCCCCAGGGCCGATCGGATGCTTACGGGACCATAGGAGCGGCGGTCCGCATTCACCGGCATGTAGTCGCCGTGAGGGGTGGGATATCTTCGGAAGGTATCGGGAATCTCGGAGAACGCGTGGGAACCCGTGTCCAGGGCCAAGGCATACAGGAACGGCTTCAGAGTCGATCCCGCACTTCTCCGAGCAAGAACCGCGTTGTTGTATCCGAAATCTTGTCGGCCATAGCGGAGAGACCCGACCATGGCAAGGACTTCCCGCTGCGGAACGGATACGATCACCGCCGCGGCCTGGCTGATCCCCGCGCGAAGCAGTCTGTCCTTGTGCGATGTGAGTATCTGCTCGACGGAGTGTTGTATTTCCAGGTCGACCGTGGTCCGGACTTCGGTCGCGTCCCCGGCCGCGTTCGTCATGACGAAATCGACCAGGTGAGGGGCCTCCAGAGGGAAATCGTTGTTCTCGAAACGGACCGTATCACCCGCGGCCGCGTTCGATCGAGTCGAGGAGACATAACCCAGGTGTGCCATGCGCGTGAGTATTCTGTCCTTTTCCGCGGACAACTGCATCCTGCCGTCGCCGCGGCGCGGCGAATACCTGGATGGAGATCGCGGCAGCGCGGCCAGTACCGCCGCTTCGGGCACGCTGATTCGCGTCACGTCCTTTCCGAAGTAGATTCTGGAAGCCAAGGCCGCTCCCCGGATCGCTCCGCCCATGGGCGACAGATTCAGGTGGAGTTCCAGGATTTCGTCTTTGGTCAGTTGCCGCTCCATCTTCATGCTTGAGAGGAGTTCGATGAACTTTGCACCATAGGTTCTCGGTCTGGGCCGGATCAGTCTGACCACCTGCTGTGTGATGGTGGACGCGCCCGATATTGTTCGTCCGTTCACGATGTTCGTCCACACGGCTCTGGTCAACGCGAAAGGGTCAAAACCGGGATGGTACCAAAAGCGTTTGTCTTCCGCCGCGATGACCGCCTTCTTCAAGATGTCGGGAAAGTCATCGACGTCTCGCCACACATTGAACCTCGCCTTGTCGTCCGGCAGCAGACGGAGAAGTCTTCCCTCGCGGTCGACCACGGATCGGCCTCCCCGCATTCGTTGCTCCTGGATCGCGTCGCGGTAATCGGGCAGCTGTCGGTCGATGAATCCGACCGCAACCAGCACCGACAGCACTGCCCCGGCGCAGACGATCATGCGCCGTGAAAGAACGAATTTACCGGAACGCTTCATCGAAAACCTTCACACGGATCGCTCTTCCGGACTCTGCCGGTCCTTTGAGCTATGATATTGTCCCGCGAAATCCAGGAAATCGCGGTACGCCCGATCCAGATCGTAACCCAGCCTGTCCGAATGGGTGGCCATCCCCTGGTGAAACCACCGGTACCAGCGGTCGATCTTCAGTGGATCGCCCGGCATGAGCTTATCAAAGATTTCCGTTCCCGGATACGGAGTGACCATGTTTATCTCCACGTAGTCCGGTTGGGCATCCAGGATGAGCGCCTTGGACAACTCGATATCTTCAGGGGTTTCGTCCGGCAGACCGATCATGAAGAACGCGTGGGAACCGATACCCGCCTGCCTCAACAAATTCACGGCTCTCTTGACGTCCTCGTTACTCTCTCCCTTATGGATGCTCTTCAATATCCGCGGGCTCCCGCTTTCCACGCCCAGCGTTACCCGACGAAAGTTGGCCTGCCGCATCTTTTGCACCAGTTCTTCGTCCAGCGTGTCGGCCCTCACCCCGCCAGTGTACTCAAAGCAATTCAGGTCTTCGGCAATGATTTCGTCGAGTAATTCAATCGTCCTTTTTCTGTGAACGGTGAACGTGTCGTCCACGACCTTCACCACCCATCGACCCGGCATCCGGAGCGGTTTCCGGGCCTGGTCCCGGAGAAGTCGAAGTTCACTGATAATGGACGGTACGGAGCGAAACCGGACCCGCTTTCCCCAAATGTTCCGTGACGCACAGTACGCGCAGTTGAATGGGCATCCTCGACCCGTGATGAGCACGTCTCCGAAATAGTCCGATCGGTCGATCAGAGTCCGGTCCGGAATGGGCAATCCATCGATATCAAGTAGTAACTCGCCGCGTGGATTCACCGTGACCGCGGCGTCGTCCTTCCACGCGAGGGACGGGATCCGCCCAAGCCCGCGGCCCTCTTGAAGCGAATCCATGACATCGACCAGAGCCTGTTCGCCTTCTCCCGTGACGACCATGTCGGCCCCCGTATACACGATGCTCTGTTCCGGGAGTACGGTCGGGTGGCTCCCGCCGAGAATTACCGGGAGTTTGTGAGGCTTCAGGCGCTCCACAAGACGCTTCACGGTATCCATGTTGCCCGAGTTGGCGGTGATTCCGACGAGATCCGGTTCCTGAGCCAGAATCGAGCGCTCAATCCGGCGCCACAGGTCATGGTCGGGATTTTCGAGGACCTCCACCATCCCGTCAACACCGCGATTCATCACGAGTTCCGGATTGTCCCTTGCTGCCCCTTCCGGCGGTTCGAGACCCGGGACCGAGATGTTTTCCCCATCCACGATCGCGGCGACATGTCGCTCAGTTCGGTTGAGGTACGTGGCCAGACACAAGAGATTCAGCGGGTAGGTCTTCATTTTGGGCGCCGTAACCCCGAACAGGGCGTAAAACGGCGGACGTACCAACACAATTTTCATGGCCCGACGATACTCTTCTTTGAAGAAATACTCAACAGAGCCGTTCCCGTCACCGCGAGGAGCGCAGTCCCGCCTAGTACACGGGAAAACGATCTCAATGCTTCATGAAGACCGAGAGAAAGCCGACCTTCGGTTTCACACCCGTCCATCGCGACGTCAGCGGCCGGATGCCTCACCCGCGGACGCACGACGCCTGCTCTGCACGCGATAGGCGATCGCATATCCAAGAACTCCGGCGGGAATGGACACGAGGATTGCCGTGATTGCCCAACTCTTCAAGATCATCAGATCCAGTAAGACGAATTGTCTCAACGCATCGAGGAAATTGCGGGAGTGGACGATCGGTTCCATGGCCTGGTGAAATCCGGACGATCCCATGATTGATTCTCCGCCGAGAATGAGCGACCCGACGTAATAGTACCCGTAATACAAAGGTAACACCGTAAACGGGTTGATTATCCAGGTAAACGCGAACGCGACGACAATGTTATACCTGAGAAACGTGCGCACAATGCCGAGAGTCAGGAGGTGCCCTCCGACGGGGATGCCGAGGGCGACGAACAGCCCCAGGGCTACTCCTAGGGCGTCCACCCACGGTGGATTGTCCGAAACCGCCAGAGGCTCCAAGAGCCGTTTCCGTATCAGATCCGACCAATAGGACCGCTTGATCTCCGCGGAGCCGTCTCCTTGGTTCCGTGGTGATTCCCCGGATTTCGGGGCAGCCTTCTCAAGGCTTTCCGGTCTCTCTTCCGTCATGGAAGACCCTCCGTCGCCGAGCGTGCATTCGTCCACAGGCACCCGGACGTCGGAGACCACCATACGCCGGCACGGGCAGGGCCGCAAGGCAAGAGCTCGGGGTCAGGTCTTGCTTCTTGAATCAGGTTGGAGCACCGCACCCTGACTGCTTTGTATGCTGTTGATTCAAGAAGCAAGACCTGCCCCCCCTCATGACCCCCCTCAGCTCTCACTTGCGTTGACAAATCCGGTTCGCTGCGGAACAAAGATGGGTGAAGCGCGTATCGAACATGTATCGGCCGGCCGAGAAGCCGGCCCCGCGGCCCGCAGGAGGAGATGACATGAAAGAGAGAATAGAATTGGTTCAAGGGGACATCACCGCCATGGATGTCGATGCCGTTGTGAATGCGGCCAACAAGTCCCTCCTCGGAGGGGGCGGAGTCGATGGAGCCATCCATCGCGCCGCGGGTCCGGAACTTCCGGCCGAATGCAGAACCCTCGGCGGATGCGACACCGGCGATGCCAAGATCACCCGTGGGTACAATCTCAAGGCCCGTCACGTGATCCATACCGTCGGGCCGATCTATCGGGGAGGAGTTTCCGGCGAACCGAGGCTCTTGGAGAGCTGCTACCGACGGTGTTTTGAGGTCGCTCATGACAACAGTTTGACCTCATTGGCGTTTCCGTCCATCTCCACGGGTGCCTACGGGTATCCTATTGAGGATGCAAGCGGGATAGCACTCTCCACAACGCTGGAACAACTCAAACGATTCCCCGAGATCGAGCGAGTGGTCTTCGCCCTGTTCTCCCCGTCGGACCTGGCGATCTACGAGAAGAAGCTTCAGCAGCTGTAGGGAGCAGTGAAGCGGTCCATCGTTAGCGCACACGCGCGGAAGAGCGTCCCTGTCCGGCGGCGGAACGTGAGAAGGTAAGGGAAGACTTGGCGCAAGTGGAAGTATGTCAAGTCGCAGTTTGACCATTTTGACCCATCTTATTTCTCATTTCACTCTCTGGTCCATGCTTCGTGCTGAACGGTTACTTCTTGCTGATATCGCTGTCCCTCCTATCCCACCGGTCGAAGACCTGAAGTGCTTTGATGAATATTGGAAAGGACTATTTGCAGGACATGAAGATCGACTTGCAGGCGAACAAGAAAGAGACTCAATGGATAGAAACCGTTGATCGTTTTTGGTTGAAAGCTGCTCCACAATGGTTTTCCTGGGTTACATGGATGTTTCTCATTGGAGCT
>JAVHLK010000127.1 GCA_031082285.1 Desulfomonilaceae bacterium | reverse complement strand
CCGAACAGTACACACAATATAAATACAATGACATTGAAGTACTTGATCGTTATATCCAGCAAATTCATGGTTTCCACGAAAGAGCTCCTTCCCTGGACGCAATAGGGGATTCGCCCCCGGTCGGGAGTTAAGCCCTATCAGGAAACCGGCTCACCGTCAATGGAAATAACGGAAATGATGAGTATTCGCACGCGTGGCGGCGAGTCCGACTCAATCGGACGGGGAAATCCGACCGACTGAATGCCGGGCCTACCGATATTCGACCGGCTGAATGCCGGGCCTACCGATATTCGACCGGCTGAATGCCGGGCCTACCGATATTCGACCGGCAGGATGCCGGTCCTACCGGAGATGGGATTCCCACGGGACGGCTCCCCGGGTCTTCTACTTTGTTCCCGATGCAATCTTTTCGATTTCTTCGCCGATGAACTTCGTGAACGAATCATCGGGGTCCATCAGCGCGGCCATGTCGGCTCCGAGATTCGACGGTCGGATCTTGCATATCCAGCCTGCGCCGTAGGGGGCCTCGTTGATCTTCTCGGGCTCGTCTTCGAGATCTTCGTTTATCTCGGCAACTTCCCCCGAGACCACGGCATAGATGCGTCCCACCCATTTGCCCGACTCAATGGACCCGTACGGCTTGTTGACCGTAACCTCGTCGCCCTCTTCGGGCAGATCGACAAAAGTGATTTCACCCGCCTGCTTGGAAATGAATTCCGTAGCTCCGGTGACGACCAGATCTCCATCCATTTTGGCCCAGAAGTGATTCTTTTCGTACTTCAGGCCTTCCGGGAACACATAACCTTCAAATTCCATTGTATGACCTCCTGAGAAGAGAAGCTCTCGGCAGTGCCGCCGGGTCGCTACCATCTTCGCCCGGCATCCCGCGTTCCGCGGGAGTCCCACACTATCCGCGGCCCCGGTCAGTCTCGTCCGTTGGACCTGAGACCGGCATCCGGCCGGTCCGCCGCGCGGACACCGGCGCTGCACATACTGCATTAGCTGCCGTACTTACCGACCGTATTCACGCAACAGTGCACTCAGCGACCGCCCTACCCTTCCACAATGTCTAAGAGTTCCTTGGGCTTGACTCGGTTCAGCTTGAAGCCGAGATCCTTGGAAGAGATGCCCAGGGCAAGTCCAAGGACTTGAGGATAGTAGACCACCGGCACCTTCAGGTCAAGTCCGGCCTCTTTGGCAATTTTCTTCTGCTGACCTTCATACATCACGTTGCAGAAAGGACACACCAGGACCAGGGCGTGGGCGCGGGTGCGAGACACGTCTTCAAGTTTCTTTCTCGCCATGGCATTGGCGACTTCTTCGGACATTCCGAGAACACCGCCGCCGCAGCAATCCTTGAGCGAGGGATAATCCACGGCCTCTGCGCCGGTGACGGATATGAGTTCGGCCAGGGTCTTGGGAACGTCGGGAGAGTCGAAACCCGCGGTGAGTTCGGACGGCTTGAGGTAGTGACAGCCATAATGCGGGGCCAGTACCACGTCGGTGAGCGGTCGTGTGATCGATTCCCGGATGGCCTCCACTCCTACCTCTTCCCAGAGGAGCCTCATGAAGTGCCGGACTCTCACCGGTCCTTCGTATCGAAGACCGACCGAGGCCAATCGCGTGTTCACCCTTTCTTTCACGTCAGGGTGATGATCCAGGACGTGGGCCGTTTCAGTCAGTGTCCCCGCGCACGCATTGCACAACGCGCAGATCTCCATCCCCTCGTTCTCTGCAAGGGCCAGGTTGCGCGCCGCGACCACGAGCGTGTCTTCCGCTTTGAGGGACTTGAGAGGGAATCCGCAGCAGCCGAACTTTTCATGATCGTGAAGCGTAATGCCCAGCGACCGTGCCGTCAGTCTCGCGGACGACTCATAGTTGAGGTTGCGCACGGGAACCGTACATCCTAAGTATAAGAGCGCTTCCATGGGGTCGACTTTGTCCTTTCGTTCCCGGGAATGACGGGCGAGAACGCCCACTCCTGAAGAAGACGGGCAGGGACGCCCGTCCCACGAAAGTGCTTTGAAACTCCGCACGTTCTTCCGTAGCCCGGGCCTCCGTGCCCGGAAAGTTCCGGTTCCCGGTCTCCGACTCGGTATCGGGAGCAGAATGCGTCACCGCATTTCCGGCAATGGACACTTAACAGGCTATCCCAGCAGAGCCGCGTAGTCTTCGGGATGCTCCGTGATTGGGGGCAGTCCCTGTTTTGCCCGCTTGTCGTTTTCGAATTCCGTCACCTCGTAGAGGCGGCCGTGCCGCTTGAGCAACTCCTTCTGTACCGTGAGTCCCGGAGGAACACATGCCTCAGCCACGGCAAGGTTCTTGATGGCGAACATGACCTCGGTGAATCGGACGTTTTGCGGACACACCTCACTGCACCCGTAACAAGACGAACAGAGCCAGATGAAATCGCTCCCAAGCACCTCGCTTTTCATTCCCAGGAGCGCCATGCGAATGATCTTGCGCGGATCGTACCGTTTGTCCACCGCTTCTACGGGGCACGCCGCGGTGCACGCCTTGCACGCAAAGCAGGCCTTGATGCCTTCGCCTCCCGGTTGGGATGCCACCCGGTTCTTGAAGTCCGGGTCCAGATCGTTGAGCTTGGTACGGCTCATGAATTCGCTCCCGTCATCCTCTCGTCCACGGGCCGGAGCCCGGGAAGGAGATTAGGCAATCTTCGCCCGGCAGAGACGCCGGGACGCTACCGCGCGGTTGCAGGAATGGGTGACCGTACTTACTGCAGCCTTTCACAAGTACGGTGTCACATTTACGGCAACCGTTCCTGCTTTGGTAGCGCCGGCCTCCGTGCCGGTATTCTTCAGTGGGGCGGGCGTCCCTGCCCGCCGTCTCCCCGGCGAAGGCCGGGGTCCAGTACGGATAAGCCCCTGTGTCTGCCCTCGGGCACCCACAAGGGGTACCCCTACAAACGCGCCCGGCAGAGACGCCGGGACGCTACCGAGCGTTTGCAGGAATGCGTGACCGTACTGAGGGAATCGACTACTAAGATTCACGTTGCTTCATCCCTTGACGATATCCTTGTTGATGCGATCTTCCAGTTCCCTCACCGCACCACCCAGAACACCCGGGGTGTTTCCGGCCATGGGCACGAACCGCACGAGATCGCGGTCGATACCCGCGTCACTCAGTAGCTCCCGCACGAGCGCGATGCGCTCTTCAGCCAGGATCGTGCCGTACCCGGACGCGCAATTTCCCTGAAAGCATCCGGCCGCGATCACGCCGGCAGCCCCCTGTTGGAACGCCTCCAACACATGCGGAACCGCGATGGTGCCGGCACACCGGACCACGATGGGAATGAGATTTTCCACATCCCGCAGCGGGACGGATTTGAGGGCCTGTGCGGCCGACCGGGAACAGAGAAACGCAACTATTTTTCCTTGGCCTGACGTCGCGGCCAATCCTTGCCGAATTGCGGAGATCATGTCGGGGTCTCCGGCGGGAGGCGCAAGACTGATGGCCGTCATCGGGCATTCCACGGCACAGATGCCGCACCGGACGCAGGTTGCCGGGTCGACTTCGGCCGTCTTTGCGAATGTGATGGCCCCATGGGGACAGAGCCTCAAGCAGGTCAGACACATCACGCACTTTGCCGCATCGACGACCGGCGATCCCGGAAGGGTCACGTCGGGTACGCCGGCCACCGACTCCTTGAGCGCCGTAACTACGGCCTCCACGTCATCTTCGATCACCGCGGGATCGAACACGCCCCGAGACGGCCCGACCGCGAACATACCGGCCTTTGGCGTCTGGACTCCTGAAAAACGGATCGACTCGGGTTGCAGGAACGGTGCGGACAGGTACGCGAGCGGTGTCGTTTCCAGAAGCGGCTTCAGTGAAGCGGGCGGATTCAACCGCTCGTCCACCACCAGGAGATCCGGCATCAGTTCCATCTCCAGGCCAAGCAACGGTTCCCTGAAAACCATCAGCGTGCCCCCGGAATTGCTGGTGAAGACCGGGCCCGCATCGTCGAACTTGAAGAAGATCGCACCCGACTCTCTGCAATCTCGGTAACGTCTTTCCAGTCCGTCGGCCGCAACTTTGAGGTTCCTCGTGAATACGTACGACTGGACCTTTTCCCCCTGCCCAAGGTGTTCAATCGCGGAGAGAACCCGGGAAAAGACCGCGGGTTCCGACTCGCCGGAGAGACCGAAAAGAAACGCGACATGAAGCCATTCCCCGCGGCGGGTCAGAGATTCATCCCCGGATTGGAGCATGTCTTCCAATTGGGAAAGCGACACGATCCCTCGAGACGAGGGCAATTGGTAATCCTCAAACTTTGGTACACGCGCCTCGGGTTGAGCGGCAACGACAAAACCGACCCGTTCGACCGAACGACCCGCGGAGTTCGTGAGTATCGCGTCGAAAGCTCCAGTGAACCCCTGGAGTTCGTCAAGGACCGTGTCCGGGGCAAGAGTAATCCTGTCGCGCACCTGCGTGCCGGCCGGATACCCGAGCAGCAGTACGGGGAATCCGTCGATCGCGAATCGCTCCGCAATGTTCATACCAATGGAGTCGCCGCCCAGCACGAGTACCCGTTTCGACGCTTCGGCAGGCCGTGCCGCGCGGGTGAGAAAGACGGATCGAACAGCACTCGCTCTCACAGGGACCCTCCGTTCTTCATCTCTTTCACGTACGATGCGGCTTTTCCCGCGGCCGCCACTGCGTGGGCGATCGTTTCCTCGATTGACCTCGGCGCCTGCACGGTACCCGCGACGAACACCCCTCTCTTACGGGTGGTCACGTTCTCGCCGTCCGTTCCGCAGAAGCCGTCTTTGGTCACACCAAGGTCCGTTGAGATTTCAGGAGAGGCCGGCGTGATGCCGATGCTCAGTATCACGAGATCAAAGGATTCGATCACCCGCTCGTCTCCCGGACCGTGATAGATCAACTCCGGACGGCCGTCTTCGCCTTTTCGGACTTCCGCGGGGATGGACCGGATAAGCCTCACTTCTTCCGCGGCCTCCTCTAAGCTCTTGTCAAAAGCTCTCTCAAAGTTCTGAATATCCATATAGAACATGGTGGGGCGCAGCGAAGGAAACCTGTGTTTCATGAGTCGAGCCATCCTCACCGCATACCCGCAGCAGACACGGGAACAGTAGTTGCGTCCAATCTTGGGATCTCTACTCCCCACGCATTGAATGAACGCGGCAGACCGGGCCTCGGCGTCTCCCTCGCCGGGAAACCAAGTGTCGCTGCGCAGCATGGCATCCATTTCCAACGCGCTCACCACTCCGGGAACCAATCCATACCCGAAGCGGGGTTTGAGCTCTGGATCGAAGGGCTTGAAACCGGTGGCCACGATCATCGCGGATGCGTTCAATTCAAGAGTATCCGGCTCCTCTTCAAGGTTGACGGCCGCGTCCGGGCAGACTTCCATGCAGGCCCTACAGGAGGCATCCTTGAAAAACAGACACTTGTCCTCGTCGATGTACAATTCGTTATTGAGGGGAGAGCGTGCAAGGGCTCCGTCAACCGGACAGACCTTTTCGCATTCTCCGCATTGGCCGCACTTTTCGGGAATGATGCGAGGGGGCTTCCGCAGGAGCGTTAACGCGAATCGTCCGTTTTCATCGTCCACCCGCTGGACCGCGGTCCTCACGAACGGTTTCACCGAATCGGCGGAACGCGTCTTGCGCAAGACATCTTCCAGCGCGCAGGCTCCGCATAGCCGGCATCGATCCGTTGCCTTGCACGCGAACCGCGCCGTATGGCCGCCGAGAAACGGGGCCTTTTCCACGATCACCGATCGCATGCCCAATTTCGACAATCGGTATGCACTCTGGAGGCCTGCAATACCGCCGCCTAAGATCACTGCGTCTGTTTCCATGCTCCGTCTCTTGACACCTAAGTGCTCCGTTTTCTAAATGCGATCCCGTTTTCCGGCACCGTCTCCCCGGCGAACCGCCATGATTCGCGGATCACAACTGACGATGAAAGTCCACCTGGGCTCCGGGCCGAAGACCGGGCAGAGCCCGGGAAAGAGAAAAACGGCCGTCCCTGCCTTAGCAGCGCCGGCTTTCCCGTGTTCCGCGGGATATTCTTCGGGTTGCCGCCCTATTCGCCCGGCATCCCGCGCAGAACGCGGGACGGGACGCTACCGAGCCTCTATAGGGATACATGGCTGTATTCAGAAAATCCTGTACTAAGATGCGGCTCTTCGGTAATTGATCTCGTCAGGCGAATCCTGAATCCCCACCCATTCCCTCCGGATGAGGAAGCGTGCGGCACCTTTTTCTCCCAACGGGACGGGATACAACGAGGATGCACGCTCGCGCAGATCTTCATGCAGTCTCTCGTTCGACCGCCCGCATGGCGCTCGGGTCGTGCCTTCCTCGGCGAAAAAGGTACCGAAGGGCACGAGTCCATGACGCGTCATTTCGCGGAAAATCTCTTCCGGTAATCCTCGCGAACTATCTTCGCCGGATGGGTACTCAAGTCGTTTCGCCGGGCAGGGACGAAATCTCTGAGAATGTCGAGCCTCGACTGCCGCTCAAGTCTCTCAATGATCATGACCCACGCACAATCCCGCTCGGGACTCGTCTCGCACTTTCCATTCTGCGGTCCGCCGCAGGGACCGTTGAGCAGACTCTTGGCACACATCGTTACAGGACAGATTCCACCGGTAATCCCCAGGTAACACTGGTTGCAGGACCTGCACCGCTCGCTCCACACTCCCGCGCCTTCGGCAACGCCGATGAAGCTTGTATCCACACCGGGAAAAACCGGGGTGTCGGGGTACATTTCCGCGAGGAACTGTATGCCCGCGCCGCATGCGAGCGAGACCACGGCATCGGCCTCTTCGATGTGATCTCGAAAAAGCCCGAGGAATTCCCGATCACATTGGCGCTCTACGGTTGCGGCAGACGCGCGAAACCGTGCATCGTCACTGCCGGCCGCCATCTGCAACCGGGTCGCCAGTATGCCGGCTTCCTTCTCGCCTCCCGTCAGGCAAACGGCTACGCAGGTTCCGCATCCTGCCACGAGCACATTGGAATAACCGCGGATCATGTCCGTTATTTCACTAAACTCTTTCGGTTTGGCTACGATCACATACACCTCCCGGGTACGGAGACCGGAGAAAAGGGTGAATAATAAGACTAACCAACGCGTGAGTATGTGTCAAGGAGTAGGAGCGGGTTTGAAACTCGTCCCTATAGGTCCCTTCTTCGCGGGTTGGAATGTTCACCGTCCTTCCGTGGGGATAAAGAGAGTGTCCCAAGAGTCGGGGGGTATCGGATTTCGTGGCACGTCGCGAGCCGGCTCGTGCAGAAATACCCTCTCCCAGAGGGAGAGGGGGCACGAATCCTCCCTGTTTCGGAGTTTTGAGACACTTTCCAAATCCCCCGGCTCAATTCGTAGGTGCCTTCAGCACATTAAGATCGCAGCATATCCCCCCTGAACTTGGTACACGTGCCCTTTTCTTCTCGTTCCCAGGCTCCGCCCGGTCGTTACCCGACAATGCGCCTATTCAAGGAAGGAACTTCGATCCGGAATTCCCGCGGACTTTCATCTTCAGTCGGGGCCATCGGTCATGGCGGTTCGCCGGGGAGACGCCCGGCATCCCGCGCAGAACGCGGGACGGGTCGCTGCCATGCACACGATTACCTGATGACTTCAGCCGAAAGCGTCGTCTTATCCGTAAAGGTAACGGTTGCAATGAGCCTGGAATTCGGATCCGACAGCAACCCATTGTCCGCCGCGTACAGGTTCAGGGTTTGCTTGTTGGGGATCTGTACGTTCATGTTCCCGCCGGTGGGGTTGATCAGTTTGAAGATCTTCGGGTACACCGCGACTCCCAGGAACATGACCGGCGGCTTGGGATCGCTGGACCAGCGCACGATGCCGTCATGAGTCTTGATCTCCACTTTGGCGAGTCGTTTGTCGTCCACCTGGAGCTTTAGGATAAACGTGCCGTCCAGGTAGCCGTCCTTTCTCGGCCTGGTGGAGGTATTCACCAGGTCTGCAATGAATCCTCTGAATTCGCAGGTGATGATGCCGCGGGCCTTTGGAGTCTCGCCGGTGCCCGGCACCACCGTCGCCGTGCTGGCCGTAGGCCGTCGTATGTACTGTTGGAATGAGGATCCGTCCGCGAAATGGACGATCATGCGAAGTTGTTGATTGGTTGCGGCCAGGTCCCCGGGATCCGCCACATAGAGATAGAATTGGGCCCTATTGGAGATCGGGATGCTCACCGAACCGTCCGGTCGATTGATCAATGCCTTCGGAGTCGTTTGATAGGCCACGCCCATGCCCCAATTACCCGGTGTGGTGCCTCCGGTGCCCCATCTCTTGGATATGCCGTCAAGGCTTTGGATCTCCAAGCCGACGATATCGTTCTTGGGCGACACCTCGATGTCCAAACCAAAGACCGCATCGGGCTTGCCGTCAGGCTTCATCCCCGAGTACGGTCCGACCGCGTCGGTGGTCACGTATCCCATCCACGTTCCGAGAAAATTCACTTTGGGCCGCGGAGGAGGCTGTGTCGTGTCGAGTTTAATCTCAGGAGATGCCGGAGGGGCCGCCTGAACCGGGCTCCACGAGATTTCTCCGTCGGAGAAGGTCACCGCCACCCGATATTGGGTCTTGCCGCCGGCTATACTCCCGTTGTCCGCCACGTAGAGGTTCAGGTCGACCCGGTCCTGTACGGGGATCCTCACGGATCCGTCTCGGTTGTTGAGGAGTTTGACCGGATCCGAACCCGCGGCCACGCCGATTGCACTGTTCGGGCTTCCGGGAACCGTATCCCAGACGGATTTCATGCCGTCCACATTGCGGACCTCGATGCCCGTGATGACCTTATCCCTGGCTTCCACGCTGAGCTGGAACAGGCCGTCCGCCTTGTCGTCGCCTGCAATCTGCTTTCCCGGATTCACCGCGTCGAAATTCGATATTCCCTTCAGGTACGCGGACATGCGGACCGGATATACGCCGGGTTTTGTTTCCGCGCTTTCTGGGGGCGTTCCCGCGGCAACCTCTACGGGCGCCATCCACGATCCGCCGCCCTCGGTCACCACGCGAATGGTGAAGTTTCGGTCACCCCTTGAGAATCCTCCATCGTCGGTAAGATAGAGGAGTAAGTGCTTGATTTGGTTCGGATCGATCTTGAGGGGCCGAGCGGTCCGGTTGAGGACCACCGAAGGGCTGCGTGCGTCGGCCACTGCAATGAAACGCGCTCCCGGCGTTCTGCTCGTCGTCGTCCACGACCCGCGGGGATTTGCCGCCTGAAGTTGGATTTCCGTAATGGGAGGATCGTTCGGTGCGGGCATCAAACTCAGGGAGAACACTACATCCGGCTTTCCGTCCGGTTTGGCTGATTGCTCGCCGGCAAGGTCCGATCTCTTGTGACCGATGAACGTGCACTGGCCGCGTGCGGCCGTCTGGGCGTAGATATTCAGCGGAAGGGATATGGCTACCCCAAGCAACAGACTGACCAGTAGAAAGCGAGATAAAAGCTGTCCGGGCAGAAGTAGCCTCCCCTCAAGTGGAGACATTAGATCGACGAAACTCCTCTATAATCCGCAATCTAGCTCATAAGACTATGAAATGTCAACCCAAAATTCCGCATCCTTGTACGATAACAGGGAATTCACCGACTTATCCGCCTCCCTTCTTCCTTTTTCCCATCGAAAAAGAGAGCTTCCCGAGCACCTTTCGACGCACCTTTCAATTCTCGTTCGTCCTGTTCCTTTCGGTTGACACCATCATGTTCGCGACCTTACAATCGCGACTCCGCCTATTCTTTCTCACGTAAAGGAGGACGTTGTGGTCAAGATCGGAATGATCGGGGGCTCCGGGTTCGACGACCCTGATTTTCTCACAAATGTGAAAACAGTCAAGAAGGGAACGCCGTTCGGCCCCCTCTCTTCGGACGTGATCGTCGGAATGTGTGAGGATACGGAGGTTTTCATTATCTCGAGGCACGGCAAGGGCCACCGGATAAGACCGTCCGCGGTGAATTACCGGGCCAACATCTGGGCGATGAAGGAACTGGGGGTCACGCATATCATCGCAACGAGCGCATGCGGTTCGCTCCGAGAAGAGATCGAGCCGGGACACCTGGTTTTTCCCGACCAATTCATCGACCGTACCCGAACGCGGCCGAGCACCTTCCATGAGGGGGATCAAGTCGTGCACATCGCCATGTCGGACCCCTTCTGCGAACGGCTCAGAGGAATCCTTGCGGAGACGGCCTCGGCCGAAGGGATTACCCATCATCCCAAGGGGACGGTTGTCACGATTGAAGGACCCAGGTTCTCCACTCGGGCCGAAAGCAACATGTTTCGCCTGTGGGGCGGAGACATTGTCAATATGTCGACCGTGCCGGAGGTGGTGCTCGCACGGGAGGCCGGCATCTGTTACGCGGTCGCGGCCATGAGTACGGACTATGACTGCTGGCACCACAGCGAGGAACCGGTCACGTGGGAAATGATCGCGACAACCATGAACAAGAACGTAGAAAATGTGAAGAAGTTGTTCTTTCGGGCGATTCCCCGTATCACATATGAAGATTGTTCATGCCGCACCGCCGTTGAAACGGCTTTGGTATGATCGGCAATCCGTGCACGGAAGCCCCGGCCCGCACCTCGGAACGGGAATGGCAACAGGCAGTACGGCAATGACATGCCTCGACTGTCGGGAAGGAAAACGACAATGGATCTGACGCAGCGCATAGAAGTATCTTTGGGGAAGGTCCCCGTCGACCTGCTCCTCACGAACGGCCGGCTGGTCAATGTGTTTTCCGGGAGCATTCACGACGCCTCGATCGCAATCCATCGAGGCCGAGTCGTGGGCTTCGGCGACTACGACGCGGTTGAGACGGTCGATCTCGAAGGACGATACGTGTCCCCGGGATTCATAGACGGGCATCTGCATCTTGAATCGAGTATGCTGAGCATTCCGGAGTTCGCCCGCAACGTGGTGCCCCTGGGCACGACCGCGGTTGTGGCCGATCCCCATGAAATCGCGAATGTCTTGGGGGTGGCCGGCATTCAATACATGTTGGACTCCAGCGAAGGGCTTCCACTCAGGGTATTCATCATGTTTCCGTCATGTGTTCCCGCAACGCCCTTTGAGACCTCGGGAGCCGTGCTCGGACCGAGGGACATGGAGCCTTTCAAGAACCACGAGCGGGTTCTCGGACTTGCCGAGATGATGAACTTTCCCGGAGTCCTCATGGAAGACCCGGAGGTTCTGGCCAAGATCGAAGTCTTCAGAGACAGGATCAAGGACGGCCATGCCCCGGGTCTGTCGGGCAAAGATCTGTGCGCGTATGTGCACGCGGGCATCACTTCCGATCATGAGTGCACGACCCTCCAAGAGGCACGGGAAAAACTCGGTGTGGGCATGCGGATCATGATTCGGGAAGGGTCCGCCGCGAAGAACCTCGATGCGTTGCTGCCGTTGGTCAACGAACACAATTCCCGGTACTGCTTCTTCGTGAGCGACGATACCGATCCGGGCGATTTGCGTGAAAAGGGGCACATAAACAGGCTTGTCGGCATGGCAATCCAAAAGGGAATGGATCCGCTGCGCGCCATTCAGATGGCGACAATAAACACCGCCACGTATTTCAGACTCGATGACCTGGGCGCGGTGCTGCCCGGGTACCGTGCCGATCTGCTGATTCTGGAGGACCTCCGGAAAGTTTCAATCGATCGCGTGTACCAGGGCGGGCTTCTCACGGCCAGGAACGGCGAACTTCTCGAGCCGGTAACCTCACCGAGCGCGAACTTGCCGACCAGTATGAACGTAAACTGGGACAAGGTGCACGATCTGTCCATTGAAGCTCGCGGGCGGGAGGTCAACATCATCGAAGTCATTCCGGGACAGATCGTGACCAAGAGAACCGTGGAGTCCGCTCCCGTGGAAAACGGCCGCGTGGTATCCGATCCGACCCGGGACATACTCAAAATCGCGGTGATCGAACGGCATCATGGAACCGGGGCCTTTGCCGTCGGCCTTATACGAGGCTTCGGGTTGAAGGAGGGGGCTATTGGTTGCACGGTTGCTCATGATTCTCACAACATCATTGTCGTCGGAGTCAGGGACGAAGACCTGATGGCCGCAGCTCGAGAGCTTGAGGCCATGGGAGGCGGTATGGTGGTCGTGAGCAAGGCCGCGGTCATGCGACGTCTTCCATTGCCCATCGCTGGGCTCATGTCCAATGATTCCATCGAAGAGGTGGACGCAGGACTCAAGTCGGCAGTGTCTGCTGCACGGAAATTGGGCTGCTCGCTCGAAAACCCGTTCGCGACGCTTTCGTTCATGGCTCTGACGCCGATTCCGGAACTCAAACTTACGGATCAGGGACTTTTCGATTCCGTGAATTTCCAATTTGTCTCGCTTTTCGCGGACTGATATGTCGTCCCGTTCACGATTGTCGTGACCGCGGCTTCCTTCCTCGGGCGAATCGTGTTCGCCCGAGAGAAACCCTCTGGTGTTTCGCGCCGGGTCCAACCAAATCCCTGCAGATCCGTACGGACGGACGGACGTTCGCGGGTAAGAGGCTGAGCATTACCCATATCTCGGGTCGCCGGCACCGGGAACATGTCCCATGTCGACCTGATTCG
>JAVHLK010000126.1:7421-12599 GCA_031082285.1 Desulfomonilaceae bacterium | reverse complement strand
CCAATACCGACGCTGCTTCTCGACTCTTCGCTCACCGTTGTGTTTGCCAATGAAGCCTGGGGAAAGATTTCCCCGAATCATTTTACGGTTACGGGCTCCCACTTTTCTTCCTTCATTCCGGGAGGGACCGAACGCGAGCACATTCTCGGCGTCCTTGAAAACGTATTGTCCGAGAGACGTACCCAGGTGAGTGAGGGACTTCTGCAAATCGGGGGAAAGATACTGTGGTGCAGGATTCACTTCCGATCAATACGGTTCAGGAAACAAAGATCCATTCTTGCGATCATCGAAGATCTCACCGCCGAGAAGAAACAACTCATCCTAAACGAAAAATATCAGAAACTGGTCAATATATTTCCCATCGGGATTTCCGAGTTCTTGTTGGAAGACCCTTTATCATTGCAAAACGGCGCGGACGACATCATCGATTCCCTCGGTGATGCCGAATTGATCGGCGGGAACCTCCAGTTTGCGAGAATGTATGGGCATGCCGACATAGACTCTCTTAAGAGAATGAGGCTCAGAGAGATCTTTCCCTTTGACGTGAATTATCGGCGACAGTATCGCTGGTGGGTTGACCGAGGATTCGCGGTCCACACGTTCGAGACGAGACAACGAGACGCGGACGGCTCGCCGAGATACTACGAAATGACTCTGGTAGGGAACGTAAAGAACAATAAGATAGCGGGCTTCTGGGCCATGAGACAAGATATTACCCAGCGTAAGGAAGCGGAAGCAGGCCTCAGGGCGGCCCGAGATTCATTGGAAGAGCGAGTCAGGCAGAGAACGACCGAGCTGATGCAGACAACCCAGCAGCTCACGGTGGAGATTGGTGAACGGCAGAAGGCGGAAGAAGAACTTACTACACTTGTGCGCCAACTGAGAAACGCGTTGGCAAAAGTCAAGATACTGAGCGGACTGCTTCCCATCTGCGCGTCCTGCAAGAAAATACGAGACGACAGAGGGTATTGGACTCAAGTGGAAGTGTACGTTCGGGAGCATTCCGACGCTGATTTCACACACAGCATATGTCCCGATTGTGCGAAGAAACTTTATCCCGATTTTTTCGATCCGGGATACTGCCGGTAACGAAAGCCCCGGAATCAACGTTGACCCCGCCCGGCCCGGCCGCGAAATCGCCTATCCTCTCAACCCGTGCTTTCCACGGGAGACTTTTTGTAGTATAATTATATAATGATGTTCGGCACTCATGAGTCGGAATGAAAGTGAGAGGTAGTGCTGATGACCGAGTCGGAATCCCTCGAGACCAAATTGCTCCATGATCTCCACACGGGCATGACGGACAACGCCCTTATGGAGAAATATCGTCTATCATATGCACAACTGCGGAGCCTGTACAAGGACCTGTTTGATGCCGGTCTCTTGAAACCCCAACACGGGTCCTTGATGATGTCGGTCCGCAATTCGAAGGGTGCCCGCCCAGGAAGCCGGCTTCCTGGTTCGGGCCCGTCCCGGGGAATGATTCGTGCCGAAGGCGGTGACGAACAACGGGAAGCCGATAGGTGCGACCTTGATTTCCATATGCCGATATACGAGATCGGCCGACCCGAAGTTCACGGTCGAGTAGTCGATATCACCGAGCGGGGTGCGCGACTGTCCGGGGTCCGCGCCGAAGTCGGTCAATCATTGACTCTCGTGGCTCTGGGAGACACGCTTGGGGACATTGCGCCGTTTGAATTTCGTGCCCTGTGCAAGTGGAATGACCACGGTGTGTATGACGGCGACGGTGTCGGCGGGTTCGAGATAACCGAGATATCGGACGAAAGCCTGGGTGAACTCCGCAAACTCATACAATCCATCGATCTGGGAATTTGACCGCCCAATTACGTTGAAGGCACGTGTTGGCTCGTATACAATGTAAGCGTATGCGCGCACTGTCGGGATGAGATCGCGCGTCCGCGCTCCGCTGGGGTCAGGGACCATCCGGAAAGACGGGAGGTCGTATGGGCGGTGACATTGAAATCGGAATGAGAAAGTTCGTGGCACCTGAAATCGTTTTCGGATTGGGTGCCGGGACCTTGGCCGGTCGATACGCCGGAAATTTTGGCGTGCGCAAGGTCCTCGTGGTCACCGACAATGAGGTAGCGAATTGCGGATGGACCGATCACGTGACGCGGGGCCTCGAAAGCGAAGCTTTGGATTTCGCGGTATTCCGGGACGTGGTGCCGAATCCGACTGCGGAGTGCGTCCACGCGGGTGCTCAGGCATACGCAGCCGAAAAGTGTGATTCGTTGGTCGCCGTGGGGGGCGGCAGTCCCATGGATTGTGCCAAAGGCATCGGGATCGTGAGCACGAACGGCGGCCATATCCTCGATTACGTTGGTGTCGATAAGGTCGATAATCCGCTTCCTCCCCTGATTTTCGTGCCCACCACCGCCGGCACCTCTGCGGACGTCTCTCAATTCGCGATCATCGCGGACACGCAACGCAAGGTGAAAGTTGCCATCATTACCAAGACGATAGTCCCGGACGTCGCCCTGATCGATCCCGAAACGACGACGACCATGGACGACGAACTGACTGCCCACACGGGCTTGGATGCGTACTGTCATGCCTTCGAGGCATACGTGTCCAACGCGAACTCCGCGATTACCGATGCACATGCCCTGGAAGCGATTAAGCTCATCACCGATGCGCTGCCGAAGGTAATCAAGAGCCCCTCGGACCTTCAACTTCGCGGTAGGATGATGCTGGGGAGTCTTTTTGCGGGACTTGCATTCTCCAACGCCAGCTTGGGCGCGGTTCATGCCATGGCCCACAGTCTGGGAGGACTCCTCAATCTTCCCCATGGTGCCTGCAATGCAATTCTGCTGGAGCACGTGGTCGCGTTCAACTTCGATGCCGCAACGGAACGCTACCGACGTATCGCAAAGACAATGGGTCTCGACATGGAGTCTTTGGACGACGAGCAGGCAAAGAACACGCTCGTCGACGAAGTGGCTCGGATCAGGAAGAGCGTCGGCGTGACGTCGAGCCTCGGCGACCTGGGCATGACACCTCAGGACATCAGGCTCCTTGCGGAAAACTCCCTGGCCGATCCGTGCATTGTAACAAATCCCGTAATGCCCGCGCTGTCGGACATCGAGAAGATCTATGAGCAAGCGCTCTGAGGAAAATCGTGGTTTCGAAGCCCTGAGAGAGAAGATCATAGGGCTGGGAGAACGATCGGCTCGCAAGAGCTACTACGCGAAGCTCAAAGAGAACATTGCCGAGCTCGAGCGTTTTAGGGCACTGCTTGATCAGACTACGGATTCAATCTTTCTTATGCAAGCGCCGTCTGGCCGCCTGGTGGATGTGAACGAATCGGCATGCCGGCAACTGGAGCGGTCGCGTGAGGACTTGTTGAGTCTCCCCGTTGAGGCCCTGTGGCCTAATTCGATTTCAGAGCTGCTCATGGGACTCTTGCGCGGCCCCCACGGCATCGGCAATCCGCAGATTCTCGACGTGGACATGGTTACGAGTAATGGACGGCGGTTTCCGGCTGAGGTCTCCTTCCGTCAGGTGAATTTCAACGACACCGATTACGTGGTTGCCGTAGCTCGGGACGTCACCGAGCGCAAGATTGCGGAGGAAGCGCTTCGAGAAAGCGAACATCGTTTCCGAACACTTGTAGAAAGCTGTCCGTTGGGCATCGCTTTCTATGATTGGGAAGGGCGGATCGTGGAACTGAATCCCGCGCTGCCCGAAATCATGGGGTCGCCGTCGCAGGAAGCAACCAAGGCAATCAACCTCTTCACTTTTCCCCCGATGGTTGAGGGAGGACTTTCGGAAGCCCTTTACAAATGCCTCGTATCGGAAAGACCCTTTGTGGGAGAATTCCCGTACACCAGCAAATGGGGTAAGGATCTCCACATGAGATTGCACGTTACTCCGATCCGGCTTGGAGAGAAACGAGTCATCGGGGGGCAAATCCTGGTGGAGGACATCACGGAGAGCAAACGATTGGAGGAGCAGGTCCGACAAAAGGCCAAATTGGAAGCCATCGGTCGACTCGCCGGCGGCGTGGCTCATGATTTCAACAACTTGCTGACGGCGGTCCTTGGATACGCGAACATGGTGGAGCAGCAGTTGCCTGCCGAGAGCCCTATGCGGGACAAACTGGTTCAAATAAGCTTGGCGGCCGGCCGCGCCACGTCCCTCACCGGCCAGCTCTTGGCTTTCAGCCGCAAGCAGATGCTGAATGTCAGATCGTTGAATCTCAATCAAGCGGTCACCGAGTTTGAGGACATGGTACGTCGGCTCATCGGCGAGGACATTGATGTCGCCACCTTGCTGGATCCCGACTTGAGGAATGTACCGGCTGATGCCGGCCAGATCGAACAGATACTCATGAACCTTGCGGTGAATGCCCGCGATTCAATGCCCGGAGGGGGGACTTTGACCATTGAAACGGCGAACACGGCGTTGAACGAAGAGTACTGCCGTAACCACCCCGACGTGGAGCCCGGGGAGTACGTGATGCTCGCGGTCGCCGATACGGGAACCGGCATGGATCGAGACACTCAGTCACGGCTCTTCGAGCCTTTCTTCACTACCAAGGCCAAAGGATTGGGGACCGGACTGGGCATGTCCACGGTCTACGGAGTGGTGAAGCAGCATCGAGGCCACATCGCGGTCTACAGCGAACCGGGCAGAGGAACGATCATCCGAGTTTACCTTCCTCAGCTGGACGGACCTCCCGCGGACGACACGGAGCGTCTTCCCAGCAAGCCGCCGAGAAGAGGGCATGAGACGATTCTCGTTGTCGAGGACGAAGAAATGGTGAGGACTCTCGCCTGCGAAGCCCTGGAATTGCTCGGATACTCACCATTGTCCGCCGCAAGCCCGTCGGAGGCCATACGGGTGTGCCGAACCTTCGAAGGCCGGATCGATCTATTGCTCACGGATGTGGTTCTGCCTCAAATGGACGGAAGAAGCCTGTACGATCTGCTCTCAACGATAAGACCCGACATGAAAGTGCTCTACGTGTCCGGATACACGGAGGACTTTATTGTTCATCGCGGAGTGCTCGAGAAGGGAGTGAATTTCCTCGCAAAGCCTTTCACCATGGAAACGCTGGCGACAAAGTTGGGTGAAGTGTTGGGGGAGGGGTAGGATGGGGTGAGTCCTCGAACCCCATCAATCGAGCCAATGCCGCAACCGATGGGGTTCACTTCG
>JAVHLK010000126.1:0-7321 GCA_031082285.1 Desulfomonilaceae bacterium | reverse complement strand
TTCACCCTTGCCGACCGGCCGTAGGATGGGGTAAGTCCTCGAACCCCATCAATCGAGCCAATGCCGCAACCGATGGGGTTCACTTCGTTCACCCTTGCCGACCGGCCGTAGGATGGGGTAAGTCCTCGAACCCCATCAATCGGGTCATTCGCCGCCTCTCACGCTCACAGGATCTCCACCGCCCCAATCGTCCGAATATAGGCCTCGCCGCACGTAATCATGGAAACTGGTGTGCGGCCAATCACCAGGGCTCCTGACCCATCCGTGTTTGACTGGATTCCAATGGATGTAATCCACGTGCCGATTGAAATCCTCGTCGTCTCGGATAAGGTGCTCCCAGAATCGGCGTTGCCATATGCCGCGCTCTCCCTTTTGGCGCCTACTCTGCGAAATCCGCTCTTTCTTGTCGATTCCTCGGGAGAACCGGCCTTTGATCAAAGCCCAGCGAATCGAAAAATCGGAATCACCAGGAGGAAGTGTCCAGATGCAATGGAGATGGTCCGGCAGGATGACGGCCGCATCCAGTCGCAAAGGATGCTGCTGCCGTACGCTCTGAAATGCTGCGCGTAGCAAATCAATCCGCTCTACCAATAAATGATTTCCATGCCGTTCAGCGAGATTCACGGTAAAGAACCACGTCGCTCCAGGCATCCACGCACGACGGTACTCTGTCATCCGGGCCAATCTTTCAAGACGGTTGCTTGCCGCAACCGATAGGGTTCACTTCGTTCACCCTTGCCGACGAGCCGTAGGATGGGGTGAGTCTTCGAACCCCATCAATCGAGTCAATGCCGCAACCGATGGGGTTCACTTCGTTCACCCCATCCTACGAGTCTGATTCCTCCCGAACGGAAAAACTTGTTGCCTTGCACCGCGAATTCTCGTAGCCGACGGTCGGCTTCATCCATCCGGATCCCCATCAATCGAGCCAATGCCGCAACCGATGGGGTTCGAAGACTCACCCCATCCTACGAGTCTGGGAGATGGTTATACAGCCGTTCAGTGAACTCTTTCCGCCAAGAGCTGAATGGTGTGGACGACCAAGGGATCGTTCTCCCGGCAAAGGTTGCCCGCAAGGGTGAGGCGACAGCCCGGGCAACCGGTTGCCGCCACCGCTGCACCGGTGGATCGAATATTCTCCTTTTTTCTCCCGGTTACACTCGCGGAAATCTCCACATGCTCGAACTGAAATGAACCGGCGCCTCCGCAACATTGATCGGCTCCGACCATTTCCACCAGGCGTACGCCCTCGAGCGCTTCGAGAAGCATTCGCGGCTGCCGTGATACTCCCATGCTTCTGACCAGATGGCACGGGTCGTGGTACGTGACGATAACCCGTGGCCGGGACTTCCGAGTCTTCCATTCCACGTCTTCCAACCGCTCGGCTATAATCTCACTCACGTCCCTGACCTTTGCCGCAACCCGCCGAGCCTTTTCCGAATCGAGCCCAAGATCCTCGGTCAGATGCGGAATGCTCTTCTTGAGGCCGCCGCCGCACGTCGCGCAATCGACGACGATCGCGTCCACATCGTCCCGGTCCAGGATCGACAGGTTCTTCTCGATATTCGGTATGGCCTCCCGACGCGCACCACTGAGAAATATCGGCACGGAACAGCATACCTGGTCATGGGGAATAACCACTTCCAGGCCGAGTCTCGTGAGTACCTTGACCACCGCATCCCCCACGTCCTCATTGATGAGATCCGTAGCACAGCCGGTGAAATAGAGGACTCGTCCACGACGCTTCCCCGCGGCGGGTACGACCTCCCCCATCCTTTGTCGGAAGGACCTTTGGTTGAAGGAAGGCAGTCTGTTGAGCGGAATCTCGCCCAGTTTCCACTTGATGTTGAGCGGTGCGATAAAGGCTCTTTGGCCGGCTCTCCCTATTCTTGCACCCAATCTCAACAGAACCGGGTTGCTGAGGGCCGCGAAAAGAGCTTTCTTCGGCAACTTGGCACCAAGGGCCTCGTGAAGCTCCATGCGCATGTTCTCGAATACCCGGTCCAGGCGTACGCCGCTGGGACAGGCTTGGGTGCAGGACTCGCAGAGTATGCAGCTCATCAGGGCTTCCTGAAGCCCTCGGGAAACCGTCAGGTCTCCCTCGAGATACTTCTTCACCATTTGTATGCGGCCGCGGGGCGCGTGCCGTTCCATTCGGGTCGACTTATACGTCGGGCACACCGCTTGGCACGCAGCACATTTCAGGCAATTGTGAAGGTCTTCCATTACGCTTTGTGCAAACATTCCATTTCCTGTCCAGATTATCAAGACCCGAGCAGATTCGACTTCAACGACGGGGATCCGGCGATCAGACGAACTTGCCGGGATTGAGAATTCCTTTGGGATCGAGGCTTTGCTTGATGGTCTTGGTTACGGACATGGCCACCTCGTCCAACTCCAAACCGAGAAACGGCGCCTTGGACATTCCAATACCATGTTCTCCCGAGAGGGTTCCTCCAAGTGCCAGACCCACGCGAAAGATCTCGTCGATCGCAGCCTCCACTCGATGCAGTTCATCCTTGTCGCGCTCATCGAAGAGGATCAAAGGGTGCAGGTTTCCGTCGCCCGCATGCGCTAACACGCCAATTTGGAGCTTGTGTTTCTCGGCTATTTGCGTGACCTTTCTCACCATTGTCGTGAGGTTCGACACCGGGACCGTCGCGTCCTCAATGATCACGTTGGGCCTGAGCCGCGCCATTACTGAGAATGCCGCACGACGCCCCGTCCAGAGCCTCTCCGCTTCCTCGGGAGTCTCGGCAGCCGTCACACCCGAAGCATTCTTCTCCTTGAGGATGGCCTCAATCCTGCTTACTTGAATGTTCAGGCTCTCCGGGTCCCCGTCCACTTCAACAAGGAGAATCGCCTCGACATCCGTGGGCATGCCCAAATGCGAGTCAGCCTCTACGGCCGCAATTACCACTTTGTCCATCAACTCCAAGCCCGCGGGCACTATCCCGCTTGCGATGATGGCCGATACCGCGTCCGAACTGTCCTCCAACCGCGGAAAGTGGGCCATGATGGTTCTCGAGGCCCTCGGCTTGGGGATCAGCCGGACGATAATCTCCGTGACAATTCCCAGGGTTCCTTCCGACCCGCACATTAGTCTGGTGAGGTCGTACCCGGTTACGTTCTTGATCGCCCGTCCACCGGTTTTCAGAACATCACCGTTGGCAAGCACCACGGTCAGCCCGAGCAAGTAATCACGAGTCACCCCGTATTTCAGGGTCTTGGGCCCGCCCGCGTTGGTTCCCACAGTACCGCCCATGGTGGCCGTTCTCCATGAACTCGGATCGGGGGGGTACATGAGACCGTATTTTTCCACGGCCACTTGAAGATCGTAGTTGATCACGCCGGGCTCGACCCGTGCAAGGCGATTATGCGGATCGATCTCAAGTATCTTGTCCATTCGGGACATGGCGAGAACGATTCCGCCTCGGACCGGAACCGTCTCTCCGGCAAGGTTGGTGCCCGAGCCTCTGACCGTGACTGGTACGGCCTCTCTGTACGCCGCCTTCATGATCGAGGATACCTCTTCGGTCGATATCGGGTAGATCACGATATCGGGCCGATGCTCGTCCAGCGAAGGATCAAGCGAATAGGCAACGAGATCTTCCGGCTCGTCCGTTGCCCTTCCCGGGCCCACGATGGAAATAAGTTCCTTCTTCAGGCTATCTTTCATTAAGGCACTCCCAAGAGAAGTCGTCACCGCCGGCGGAGAGAATCGCCGGGCAGTCGTCGCCGACCATGGAGTACGCTTCGTTGTCCGACGGACAGACCAACTCTTTCATCAGACCAGCTCACTTTTCCGCCCATGGGTTAAAGGTCATTCGGTTGCATTCCGTGTGCGAAGATAATACCTTCCCCCGTCCGTCTTGCCTACGGCACCTTCATTGATTAGAGATTCCAGCGCCTTGTAATGGTAATCCCTCATGCCGATGCGCACTATGTTCGGTTTTGAATAGGGCAGCTCCGTCGCCGTGCCGACGTCGACCGCTCCTTTTGAGTCCAATTCCTTCACGATGGACCGAGCTGTGCGTCTCAGCTTCCACACGATGCCCACGCGGGTCAGTATGAAAACTCCGACCAAGAACAAGATTCCCAGGACGATTTGAATGTTTTCCGACATGGTATATTCGCGGTCCTACCGATGACGGCGGGCTGGGACGCCCCTGAAGATGACGCCCAGCGACGCCCGTTCCACGGCTGCAGATGGAGGTCCGTGCCGTCTTCCCCAGCCCGGGCCTCCATCCCCGGAGTCCTCTGTTTCAAAGCCTCGAGCGACCGTATTTACGCAACCGCACGCTCAGTATCCAAAAGACAGTTCGGTGACCTTCAATTCGTTTTCCACCGAGGAGACGTCCGGAAATTCCTTTGCAATGTCTCCTGCTTTGTCTTTGTACCTCTTGTCTCCCACGCGACCGCTGAGAATCATGCGTCCTCCGGCTTCACCCGTCACTTCGACCTGCCAGGCCACCCCGGGAGTCAGTCGTTTTTTGATGACCGTTTCCAGCCTCTTCGCCGTTGCCATGGCCGCCAATTTCGCCAGGAGGTCTTCAGGTTCGGGCTCAACGGTCATGTTCTGCGCGGCCTTGATTACCACTTCCGCGCCGGCGTCCGCCGCGTAGTGCGTCGTGTTGAGAACAACGTCATACAGAGCCCAGTCCCTGTCATCGTGATCGAAAATGGACTGCATCATTGCGCGGCGCTCTCTGTCATGCTTGCGAACGATGTCGGAAGCGGCCTCCTTGCTCACCCCATATCGTTCCGCGATTCGATCGACCCGAATATGTTTAGGGGCCACTATTCTCACGCTGAAAACTCCCGGCACATCTCGCAGCACCAGCTGGGATCCGCGTCCAACGATCACCACGTGTCCCTGACTCGCAAATTCATAGGTCAGTGATTTGAACAACGCGGTAAACGAGGGGGTGTCGAAAAAGAATCGTTCCCAAAAGCCGGGTCCCTTCTCCGATTCATACACGGAGCAGGCGTCCTTGTACTCGGGATCGCACACATTCGCGCGCTCCCGTACCTGATCGGGACCGATGAGTTTGTACCCCATCGAACGTGCAACAATAGCGGCAATCACATCCCCCAGGCTCCCAAGCTGCCTCGATACGGTAACGACATGCATGGTTCTTCCTCTCATTTCGGGTGGCTCAGTTCGCTCGGCTCTCCCCAACCGGACGCCCAACGGGAAACGAACGGTCGGAAATAGTGTTCACCGCGCGCAGGTACGGGGAACGGCCAAGTTTCTTATCAATCTTACGAAAGAATAGCCTACCACGGCAAGTCTCAATATTCATCACTTTCATCGTATCCTGGGCTGATCGCGAGACGGCGATACGACAGCCGCTTGAGTCAGGACGGAATGAGGGCTCATTACCGGCCCATGGAGCGGTCCTGGGCGGCTAATCTCCAAACAGTACCCTGGGGAGCCACAAGACTACTTCCGGAATAAAAATGCACGCAAATAGGCCGGCCCACTGCAGGCAAATAAAGGGAACCACTCCGCGGTATATCATCGTCATAGTCATCTCCGGCGGAGCGATGCCCCGCAAATAGAAGAGCGAATACCCGAACGGCGGAGTGAGAAACGCCATCTGCAGGTTGACGCAAATCAATGTGGCGAACCAGAGCGGATTGAAGCCCAATTCCGCGGCAATGGGCGTGAATATGGGCAACACGATGAGGAGTATTCCCAACCAATCGATGAACATCCCCAGGAAGAATACGCATCCCATCATGATAAAGAGCACGACGTACGGGCTCACTTCGAGCCCGAGAAGCATCTGGGATATTGCATCGCCCCCGCCGAGGCCCATGAATATCGACTGAAATGCATTCCCTCCAAGGAAGAGAATCAGCACCATTGAGGTGACCTTTAGCGTCGCAACTGCCGCGTCCTCGATGGCAAACCACGTCAATTTCCGATAACCGGCTGCGAGAATGATGCTCCCGAAGGCTCCCAGCCCCGCTGCTTCGGTCGTTGTCGCGACTCCGGCCACGATGCTTCCCAGCACCATTCCGATGAGAAACAAGGGCGGTACCAGTGAGGTCAGCACCATCAAGAGTATCTGACCCGCCGAATAGATACGCTCCTCTTTTGGCAGAGGGGGGCCTAATTCCGGCTGGATGCCGCACCTGACCGCGATGTAGATCATGTACATGCAGGCCAGCAACAAACCGGGGAAGAAAGCCGCGGCAAAGAGCTTACCAACCGACATGCCCACAAGCCCGCCATAGACCACCAACATGATGCTCGGAGGAATGATGATGCCCAGTGTTCCGCCCGCACAAATGCATCCCGCGGTGAGCGGGATACTGTAGTGCCTCTTCAACAGGGCAGGACCGGCGAGAAGTCCGATGGCCACCTCCGTGGCTCCCACCACTCCTGTGGAAGCCGCAAATATGGTGCACACCATGATAACGGCAATGCCGAGACCGCCGCGTATGGGTCCCCAAAGCACGTGCATCGTGTGGAAAAGCTTCTCGGCGACGCCCGATGCATCCAACATTTGCGCCATGAAAATGAACAGCGGTACTGCCACCAGAACGTATTCTTCCATAACCCCGTAAGTCTTATTGGCAAACAATGCCAAGACCACGTCAGCCGAGCCGCCCCAACCGATCAGACCAAAAAGCGTGGCCACCGCGCCCAAGGAAAACGCGAGAGGGTGCCCGAGAAAAAGCGTGACGAACAGCGTAGCGAACATGATGAGGGCTAAGGTTTCCGGATCGATGCTCATATCTCTTCCCCCTTCAGCCGGTAGATATCACGAACAAAGTTGGCCGTTCCCTGCACGAGCAGCATGATCATCGCCACGGGCATGACCGTCTTGTAAGGATAAAGAGGGGGTTTCCACGCGCTCCAACTGCGTTCCAGCACGGACCAGGAATGTGCCGCATACATTGTGGCCGCGTAGGACAGACCGCCTACGAACGGCAAGAAGATAAAGATGAACGTCAGCAGATTGAGCCATATCTGAACCTTTGGTGAGAACTGCTGATAGATCACGTCAATGCGAACGTGGCGATCGTACAGGTGGGTATACGCAGCTCCCAACATGAAGTGTGCACCGTAAAAATATACGGTCACTTCAAAGGCCCATTCAGTGGGTGCACTGAAAATCCTGCGAGCGACGATCTCATACACCACTACGGCGATAAGAGGGAGGATCAGTAAGGCGATCCATCTTCCGCAGAAATCGTTGAATCTGTCCACCGCGATAACGAATTTCTTCATGTCACGTCCGTCTCCTCTCCTCCGTACATGTCCAAAGGAGTCCCGGGGCGGCCACATGAGCGCCCCGGGGAAAGG
>JAVHLK010000125.1:585-12754 GCA_031082285.1 Desulfomonilaceae bacterium | reverse complement strand
AACTTCGCATGTGCCTTCAGCACATTAAGATCGCGGAATCTCAACACCCGAACACGGTGGACGATCCACGATTTGTGTGCCGCAGAAAAGCGGATTGGCGGCCAAAATCCTTAACTTAACGCCTATGGGCAAGAGCCGGGATCCAGTCTTCTACTTGTGGACCCCGGCCTCCGCTGGGGAGACGGCGGGCATCCCCCGTTCCGGGGGACCGTACGTCACTGCATGCCGGTAACTCGTTTTTGTGCTCTCGAGGATGCCGGACACGGGCAGGCACGGGGGCCTGCCCCTACCTTCCGTCGCGGACTGGAATGCGCGTTGGCACAAGTATTGCTTGTTCAAGTATCTCAACGGGCCGACGTCGCCTTTTGAACACAAAGACCACCGAACGCTCCCACTCGGAGGCACCAATGTCCGCTGATCGAATGTATTTCAATCCGGAAATCGAACCCTTGCTCAACACGCCGACAATGCGGGAAATGCAGTGGGAAAGCCTGAAAGTCGCCATCCGTTTCTTCTACGACAAGGTCCCTTTCGAGCGCCGGAGAATGGACCGCGCCGGCGTCAAACCGGAGGACATTCGATCCTTTGACGATTTTGCTCGTGCAGTCCCCATAATCGGCCAGGCCGACTACCGAGATGCCATGGATGAAGGCGGCCCGGATTTGCCAAAAGTGTATGAGGATCTGTTTGGAAAGGAACGTTGGGACGATCTGTATCTGCTGACTTCCACGTCGGGGACCACGGGCATTCCCACGCCCTACCCTCTGTTTCGAAAAGGCCTCGATCGGGTGGCCGACATATTCGGCCGAATGGGATGGCGAGCCGGGCTGCATCCCGGGGACCGGCTTGCGTTATGCTTCGGGTTAAGCATGCACGCGGCGGGAACTCCTCAAACGTTCTGGTATCGCGACATCCCGGGGTTGACCATCATCCCGATAGGGGCTGAAGCGGGAACGGAACGCATGTTGAACCTCTTCAAAGTGTTCAAGCCGACGGTCTTTACCGGCACGCCGTCGTTGGCCCTGCACCTCATCGAACGCAGTCGGGAAGTGCTGGGAGAACCGATAAGCTCCATCGGGTTCAAGACTTTGATTTGCGGCGCGGAACCGGGTGCGGGAATACCCGAGGTGAGAAATCGCCTCGAATCCGAATATGGTGCGAAGGCCGTCGACATCGGTGCCGGGTACGGGATTTCGTGCGATTATCCCGTGTATCAGGGAATGCACTGGGTTGCCGATGACTTCTGCTATTACGAGCTGGTCGACCCGGAAACAAAGGAACCCATTCCACTTGAGCACGGCGCTACGGGACTTGCCGTGTTTACGCCTTTGGAACCGCAGCATGGGCACTTCTTCTGGAGCATGCGGTTCACGTTGAACGATATCCACCAAATCTTCACCGATCCCTGCCCTTGCGGCATGAGCGGCTTTCGTTACAAGGTCGTGGGACGTGCCGACGACATGCTCAAAGTGAAAGGCGTTCCCGTCTATCCGGCAGGCATCCAAGGTGTGATTCATTCATTCGTTCCACGGGTGACGGGTGCGTTCCGGATTCTCCTGGACGAACCGCCGCCGCGGGTGGTGCCTCCGCTCAAGCTCCGGATCGAAAAGGGAGAGGGCGCTTCAGACAGTGACCTGCCTCAACTCGAACAGGATATCCTCACACAGATGCATAGTTTGTTGAAGATCGGACCGGCGATCACGTGGGTAGAACCAAACACCCTGGAACGCTCCAGCAAGAAGACCAATTTCATTCACAAGCTGTACGAGTCTTCTTAGTACAGGATTTGACAAACCACCATGATCGGGCCGATCACAACTGACCATAAAAGTCCGCGTGAACTCCGGGCCGCAGATCCCGCGGGACGCGCGAAGGCCGGCGCTCCCAGGGCAGGCGCGGTTCCCTTACATACGACACCGAACTTGCGAAACGCTGTACTTACAACCAGAAAGGTATAATGGATCCCATTGGGCTGGTACCAGGAAATCCATGGAATTGAACACGGCAGAAACGATGGAACCTAATATGACGAGTAAACCGAAGAAGATCGCGGAAGGATTGTTTCATCTTCCGGCCGGCAACCCGGCTGAAGGGTATCTCATTGGAGCCCGATGCGCCAAATGCGGGCTCGTCGTGTTCCCTCGACGCGTGGTGTGCCCCGGCTGCCTTGACAGGGAATCCATGGAGGAAACGGCCTTGAGTAAGCACGGCACGCTCTACTCATTCTCGGTGAATCAGGTGGCCCCGGACGGTTTCACCGCGCCGTATATCACGGGAAAGGTCGACCTCCCGGAGAAGGTCCGCATCTTTGCGGTGATCACCGGCTGTGAGGCAACAGAAGATGCCTTGAGCATCGGGATGGACATGCAGATGGTTTTCGAGGCCGTCGGCCGGGACGCGGCCGGGAATGAGTTGATCGGATACGCATTTCGACCGGCTGAACAACACTGAGCACCACGTGGAGTATCGTCACATGGGTAAGCTTGCAAGAGAAGTTTCCATCATTGGGGTGGGCATGACCGGATTCGGCAAACATCCCGACAAAACGATCAAGGATCTGGCCCGCGAAGCCGCCTGGGCGGCCATCGACGACTCAGGCGTGGATCCCCGGAGGATTCAGACCATCTACTGCGGCAATTCGGTGGAAGGGTTACTGTCCGGTCAGGAAGATGTCCGAGGGCAAGTAGTCATGCGGGACGCGGGCCTGGCCGGTCGCCCCGTCGTCAATACTCCCAACGCGTGCGCTTCGTCTTCCACGGCTCTACGGGAAGCCTGGCTTGCAATCGCCTCCGGCTTGTACGATATTGCCCTGGCCGTGGGGTTCGAGAAGCTCTTTGTGGGCGACACGGCCAAGACCACGCGGGCCCTTGCCACGTGTACCGATGTGGAGGTGGAGGGCAACTTGGGCGTATTCTTCCCGGGAATGTACGCCATGGAAGCAAAGCGATACATGTACGAAACAGGCTGCACAAAGGAGCAGATTGCCAAAGTCACGGTCAAGAATCATAGGAACGGATGCCTGAACCCGCATGCGCAAATCCGGCATGAAGTGACGGTGGAACAAGTCTTGAACGCCAAAATGATCGCGGACCCCATCACGCTGTACATGTGCTCGCCAATCGGCGACGGAGGTGCCGCGGCAATCCTATGCGCGAAGGAGATCGCCCATCGGTTTCGCTCCGACCCTATTCACGTAGCAGCCATTGGCATGGCTTCCGGCGCGTATCAAGACATCGCGATCGACCGAAAAACGCCGACCTCGACGGAAATGGCCGCCGAAGAATCGTTTGAGATTTCCGGCGTCGGACCGGAGGATGTGGATCTGGCTGAGATTCACAGCGCATTTTCGCCGGCGGAGTACACCTTCTTTGAAGAACTGGGCTTCTGTGCAAGAGGAGAAGCCCCGCAATTCCTGGAAGAGGGCAAGACGGAAATCAGTGGAAGCATACCGATCAACACCAGCGGCGGTCTTGAATCCAAGGGTCATCCGGTGGGTGCAACCGGTTTGGCCATGGTCCATGAAGTAGTCATACAACTCAGAGGGCAAGCCGGGGCACGTCAGGTGAGCAATCCTCGAGTCGGCCTGGTTCACAACGGAGGCGGTTTGATTGGGGGTGACAACGCGGTTATGTGCGTTCACATTCTCAAACGGTGAGGCTGAAGCATAAGAGTACGCCCCTCAGACCAATATTGTAGGTTGTGGTGACCCCGCACTTGATGCGGGAGGACCGCATCGTTCGCGGTCTTTTCACGACAGATGCGGTTCGCTTCGCTCACCACATCCTACGGGAAGACACGCTTTGAGCCGGCGAATCGTGTGCTTACGTCCATCGCCGTGTTCGAACATATTTCGGGAACAATTCATCGTGCCGGCTGAACGTTTATGCCAAAGAGCCTTTCTCTTCGGTCCGGCCAACATACCACACCAACCAACGGGAGGTCTTTTATGGAGCGATACGATCAACTTCGAGGTGAAGAGTACGTGGAAGATTGGCCACGGCACTCGCCTCAAGACTTGCGGCGGAGGGAAGCCACCATCTTGGCGGCGAGGCTCTGCATGAACGCGGCTCTCACCGCTCCTGTGGCAGGGGGAGTGCCGCAGATCGGGGCCCACATCGTGTACGGTCAGGAAGAGTTGGAGAAGGTGGCGGCCAAGATGGAAGAGTTGGCGTATGTCAACGTCCGATGGAAGACGCGATTTCTCAATGAGGCGGTCATGGTGCGTGAGTCGGACGTGATTCTCTTCCTGGGCAACAACCGGGCTCACGAAACCCCATTGGACGCGAACTGCGGCCTGTGCGGCGGACCTCAGGGGTGCGCATTCCTCTACACCAGGCGCGACTCCAAAGACGGGCTCATCGACATCACGGACAAGAGAAGCGCAACACCCATAAAGGGGCCTTTGTGCGGGGCCCGTGTGGACGACCTGGGCTATTCCTGGGCTTCAGCCCTGTGGATGGCCCAGACCCTCATGGTGGACGCTCGACCGTTCATGAGCGTAGGCCTCGCGGGGCAGAAGCTCGGCTATTGCCCGAAATCGGCAATTGTGGTCGGCATTCCAATGGCCACTGTTTCGAAGAACCCCTACCAGGACATCAACATCGACTACCACCTGGTCAATATGGAAAAGATGCTTGACAACACACGGAAAAACTTCGTCTGCAACCGACAAACCGCTTCGGGCATCAATTTCGACTACAGGACCCAGTCCCCAAAGCGCAAGGAGGAGTGATATGGCAAGATTGGACGGCCGTGCCGCGGCCCGTGAAGCAGTGCTCGAAGCCGCCAAACTCGCCGCTGCTGCGGCCTTCAGGGCTCCACAACTGACCGGTAAGCTGGAAATCGAGGCGGAGATCATCACTCACGAGGACCAGGATCCCATCATAGAATTCGCGGGAGCCCTCGCTCCCATATCGCCGGTCATGGCATTCGACTATCAGACCATGAAGCATTTCCGTGAACGCGACTCGCCGCTTGGGTGCCTGCTCATAGGAGCGAAATTGGACCGCTCGGATCTTGGATGGGATTGCGGAGCGTGCGGTTTCGAGTCATGCGCGGAATTCAACAAATGGTCCAAGGAAAACGGAGGAATGGGCCTCCTCTGGGGTGGACCCTCATGCGTCTGGATGCTCATGGATTGGGCCGCGGCATGCGATTTCGCGTGTGCCGCGGCCGGTCAGTACCGCATGGAGGCCCGAGCCATGGGGACCATCGGAGCAGCCTGTGCAGGGGTCGGTTTTATGCCCAAAGCGACGGCACGGGTGGCCGTGCTTATAGGTCCTCCCGGAGATTTTGTCTATTTCAGCCGGAAACAGAACCGGGATCATTTTCCGTACGAGCAGCATCGTGAGTCACTCCTTCGTACATCGCCCACAAATTGGCAAGCATTCCCCGGCAGCACGAAACCGTGTATCAAGAGCCGTGACAACTGGTGGGAGAACATGGAATATGTCAAATGGGAGCCGCTTTCCGAAGCGGAAGTTCAGTACGTGAACGATACCATGGCAAAGGTTCAAGAAGTGGCGGTCAAGCACCTGCCGAACATAACCAAATGGTATGAGGAGAAGGAATAGGCATCATCGTTAAGGGGTTTGTCTCGAAATAAGTCTTCCATCTTTCCGGCTTACCAGGCTCTGAAAGACCGGTCTACTCTCATAAAGTCCCTCCGGGACGCAAGTCTTCCAAGCCGCGGAGGGGCGGCCGAAAGCAGCCCGGTACTTCAGTGCCGTGCACAGAGCGACTGTGGTGCCCAAGACGCTCATGTGAGCGCCTATGGGCCTTCGCCGGGGACACGCCCGCCCTACTGGGTAATTGTGGACGCTGGCGCGTTGAGACTGCTTTCGTTCTCGTTGCCGGGCTCTGCCCGATGTTGGTGGACCGGTCTCGCGTCCCGCGGGATTGCCCGTAATTGGCAGGCGACACGCCCGTCCAATACACTTGATTCACGGAACGGCAGAAGCGCGACTGGCTGATCCCGATTGCCCGCGGAGAAAAGATCGGCGCGTTCGGGCTCACCGAACCCGACGTGGGGTCGGACGCGGGATCGGTGCGCACCACTGCAATTCTCGAAATCAATGAGTGGGTAGGTACTGAACGGAGCAAAACAGTCCATCACCAACATAGGTCTCGATAACGCATCGTTTGTGCTGGTGGCTGCAAAAACGGGCACGAACGGGAATAGGAATCGCATCTCCACGTTTATCGTCCCCAAGGATGCTCCCGGGTTCAAACCTTCTCCGTTTCCTGCCGTGCTGTATCATATTGCAGATCAATTACTTCGGGTTCTTCCCTCCAATTACGGATCGAGCAACAATCACCGGTACCCCCAAAGGGTTCCCCCGGACCGTCTGATTCACTATTTGAAGCAACCAGGGCCGTCTCGTTGTCGCCCAACCGCGATATTGTCATTTGCCTGAGGGTATCTTACCAGACGGCCTTCCGTCAACTATCGGGTTCTCGGCTAACTCTCAACAGAGCGCACGTATGAGAGAAACGGGAGATCCGGAATGCCGGCGACTTCTCTACCCGGCTTCTCCGGAACTCCGTGTTGACAACGCATCATGTGTGCCGGACCGAAAAAGGGACCGGACTGTGGCCGCAAATTCGAAATCGTATTCGGGCAATCGACTTCTTACGACCCGGCGTCCCCAGGTTGCTCGCGCGGCAAATCGAGTCAAATTGAAGAACCAACTCGGAACACGGTTGACATATATCGGACAAGGCTTTAGGAGTCACAGACAAATCCGCCCGGAACCGTTCTTTCCGGGCGTCAACCGGAGACCGGAAGATTAATGTATTTAGCAAGATCTGTTCATCATCTCATTCCGTCCGCGCTCATTCGAACAATCGCCGTTGCGATCGTAACGATGGCCGTACCGCTCGGCGTGTGCGCCGCTCAGCCACAGCCGGGCACTTATGATGTAACGAAGCTCAATGGCGGCTCCGAAGCCTCTGTCCAGGTCAAGGTAGAGAAGAGCGAGGCTTCGACTTCCGCCGGGGAACGGGAGACCGATGCCCCGAGCACACAAGAAGTTGAATCGGAAGAGCGGCCTGAGGACTCCAAGACAGAGAAAGCCAAACCCGCGGAACCCATATCCCCGGTGGACACCGAAGCTATTGACAAGGCAACGGAAAGAATTTCAAGGAAGATTGACACGCACACATGGAGCGCGAGCAGATGGTTCGGCGACTGGGTGGCCCGTCCCGTTTTTAACGGAATTACATGGCTCAAGCTGCTCATTTCGATGTTTGTGTTCATCTGTGTGGTCATTACGGAGCGCGTCGTCCGGATCTTCTTGGACTGGCGGTTGGCACGTTTGAAGCGTGAGGGTCTGGAACTCAGCTGGAAGGGCATGCTGCTAAGCGTCGTTTCGAAGCCGCTCAGCGCCCTGTTCTGGATATACGGAGCGTACACCGCGTTCTCACTGTTGTTCAGACACTTTGACACGCCCTTTGGCCCCAACTTCATACACCACACGGCCAAAGGCGCGGCCAACATCGGCGGCGCTTTTGCCGGCATCTGGTTGGTGTACCGGCTCATTTCGGTGCTGGATCGCTATTTTCTGGACAAGGCCGAGGCTCCGGACAGTAAGGTGGACCACCTCCTTGCCAACGTGCTTGGAAAAACCATTCGCGTGATCGTGGTGACCATCGGGGGTCTCGTGATCCTGCAAAACGTGACGGGCGTGAACACTGCGGCGATCCTGGCTTCATTGGGTATCGGCGGTTTGGCGTTTGCCCTTGCGGCCAAAGAGCCGCTGACCAACATCTTTGGAACCTTCACCATCCTGGCGGACAAGCCCTTCAGAGTCGGCCAATGGATCAAGATCGACAATTATGACGGTTTCGTGGAATCGGTGGGCTATCGAAGCACGCGTATCCGAACATGGGACGGGTTCCTGGTGACGGTGCCGAATCAGAGAATATTGACCTCCAGCCTGGAGAATATGGCGACCAGGCATTTCACTCGGTGGAAGACCACCATCAAACTCCCGTACGGGACCCCGAGCGAAAAGCTTGACCGAGCAGTGGAAATCATTCGGGGCAGTTTGGAAAACCATGAACGCATGCATCCCGATTGGCCGCCGCGGGTGTACTTCACGGGCTTCGACAACTGGACGTTGAACATTTTTGTCAGTGTGTGGTACAACTCGACGGACTGGTGGGCGTACTACGAGTGGTTGCATGAAACCTGTCGACGAATCAAGTCTGAACTCGAGAAAGAAGGCATTGCCTTGGCAGTTCCGCCGCACGCTCTTTACATGGCTCACGGCGACGGCTTCAGCGTCGAACACAAGGTGCCGGACCTTCCGCACGGTACGCCGAACCGCTCGTCCGGCGGCCGGTGAAGGGGCCGGCATGTTCGATGCGTTTCCATGACCGGGGTTCGCCGGCCGAATGCGTGAGATCCGACTGTTCATGCATCCGAAACGCAAGACACGTTACAGGTTGAGAGAAACAAGACCTGCCCCCGGCCTTCGGCACAGAGACAAGACGTTTATGCGTCACCCTTCTTGCTCAGCTCTGTAACACGTCGTTCTTGGGGTTTCCCTTGACCGACGGGATGTGACAATGTACACTTATATACAGGACAAACGAGGCTTCTTCAGAAACATGACGACGCGTTGAGCCCGGTCGAACCACACGAAGGATGCTTTGGCGACTTTGCATGGTTCACGGCAACGGTTGGACTACCCGACACGCACCAAAGGCAGTCAAGAGCGCGAGATGCGTCTATTGGATCCGGCAAGAGTTTAGACGGTCGATACCAAGGGCGGTGCCGTGCCGCTCCTCATTCTCTCTTCACAGAAAGGAGATCGTCATGTTTCTCACAAAAACCGACTTCTTTAAGGATCTTCGGCAGGAGGCAATCCACGAGATATCCGAGATCGCCGTGGAAGAGCGTCACGATCCCGGGGTCAAGTTGTTTTCCCCTGGCGATCCTGCAAACGAGTTCTACCTCCTCATGGACGGGAGCGTACGGATCAGCATCGGAAAGGCGAATCACAAGGAATATCTGGTACAAAATCTCGGGGAAGCCTTCGGATGGTCAAGCGTGGTCGGTAACGACACTTACACTGCTGAAGCTACTTGTACGGTTCCGACTCGGCTGCTCAAAATCAACAAGGCAGATCTTGAGAAGGTATTCGAAAACCACGAACGTAGCGGCAGGAAGTTCTATCTGACTCTTGCTCGGCAACTCGGACAGAGACTGATCGACATGCATGGATGATGCAGCTTGTAAGAAGGCCACAAAGTAGAACAGGGCTGTTCCGGCAGGGGATGGGCATTACTTGTTCCGAGTGCTCATAGTTATTGGCTCACCCCCTCACCGGCCGGAAATGACGCCCCCCAAGATTTCGACCGGGAATTTGACCCGTGGATCAGTGCATACCCTTAGATGGAAAGGAGAGCCGAGATGCAGTACAAGCACGTCAATGGTCCGGTCTATTGCCGGTCCGCAGTCACTCCGCCCATAATCAACTCTCCTAAGGCACTTGAGTACGGCTTAGAAGCCCCTTCAATGATGGACATCCAGGCGGGAGGCAACTTAAAGGAAGGGAGCAACGTAAAACTGCGGATGATCCTGGACAATCGGAGCAAACGCATGACCTGCCACGCGCAAATCGACTACATTGTCAAGGATGAGACTCGGGGGGAAACCAGCATAGGTTTCGGTCACCTGTCTCTGTCCGACCAGGAGTTTCAAGTGCTGATGGAGAATTTCTCCGAGGAACCTGTTGCAAAGCTGGAAGTCGCGGAGAGAGTCGAAGATAAGGGCATTGAAGCGAAGCCGGTCACTGAGGCGGACCTGTTGGCGGAGACCACACGCATAAAGGCGGTAACCCTTCCGGTAAACCTTATGGAAGAAGTGGACGCTAAGAGAGGTGAAGTGCCGTTTTCCGAATTTGTCGCTCGTGCACTCAAGGCTTATTTGGAAAAATAAGACGCGAAAGGTTTGCAACTGCTGGAGCCATATCTGTCCATCCAGCACTCCGGTTAGTCGTGCAAACGCCTGGGACGGCTATAAGGGACGAGATCAGACGGATATGTCAAATCGTCTACCTGAACGGCTGGTGATCCCCTTGCGATTAACTTGCCGGCCTGCACTCTTTCGGTTGCTTTCCCGGTATTGGGGAAGACTCCACAAGAGCGGGCCGAGCTCCGTGGAATCTTCTCTCGCATTTCAGCGCGGCCTTCATTGACGCTCTGCCGCCGCCCTCATTGACACCGCGGGAATCATTGTCCTTGTGGCTTCCATTCCTTCCACACCTTTCCCACAAGTTCCGGTCTCGGTTTCAGCGTTGGCGCACCGGGTCGCCATTCCGCCGGGGCGGCCTCGGTTCCTTGACTGTGTCTCACCATCTGATACGCGTTAATTTGTCGTATCAATTCTTCAAAGTTTCTCCCCACAGGCGGGCTCATGACCTCCATGGCCTGAATGACGCCGTCCGGGTCGATCAAAAACCTTCCTCGTATGTCAACTCCCGCCGCTTCATCGTACACGCCGTAGACTTTGCCGATTTCGCCGCCCGGGTCTGAGAGCATAGAAAAGGGCACACCGCCCGGAACCATCTTGGAAAGCTCTTCTTCCTGCCATATCTTGTGAGTGAAACGACTGTCCGTACTCATGGACAGAACCTGAACGTCCAACTTCACAAGCTCCTCGTGCTTCGCGGCAACTGTCGCGAGTTCCGTGGGTCAAACGAACGTAAAATCTCCCGGATAGAAGCAGAGCACTACCCATTTCCCTTTGTAATCCGACAACCTAACATTCTTGAAACCTCCATCGGCGTACGCCGATGCTTCAAAATCCGGCGCAGGCATGCCCACTCTGGCCACCATCTTCATCGACTCCTTTCTCTCGCGTGTTCCACTCAATGAATCTTCCACAGTCTCCTGTGCAAGGATCGGCCCCTTCGCCGGTTTCACACAAGAATCCTTCGCTTCGGCCATTATGCATTCCTCCCATGTAGTCGAAATATCGACCGATAGAGATCGGTCGAGGGTTTAGGGACGCTCTTGGATATAATTCGTCCCTAGTGTTATGTCCTGTAAGTAAGAATTCTAATCGCAGATGCTGGAATCCTGTCCTGAAAACCAGTTAGCGTCCTAAGAATGGTACTCTTATTTCGAGATCGTAACACTAGACGGACGGCACACCAACACACTTTTCCCAGCAGGTCTCGGGTAACGTCATAGTCTGGATTTCTTGTCTCGCTTTGCCGCCTGCTTCTCTATCTCCCCCGGATGTTCACGTCAAAGCGGGAAATCCGGCACTCTTTGATCCCAATATGCCGCTACCAAAGTGACCTTCACTTGCCTCGGAGATAGGTGAGAGGGCTCCTTATCCATTGAATCCTACGTCAACCGCAGGGCAGCCATCAAGCAATTTGTGCCGAGCAAAACAATTTGGTGCACGGACCACACACGTCGGATCCTTTCCCCGCGGCGTGCGTCTTGCGAAATGCCTTGTAATCCTTCCCCCTCCAAATGTCTGCAAGACTTTGACGATTGATGTCCCCGAATGCGAGGCGCGGAGGAGTGTATGGGGCATTGTCCCCCGGTCTGTGATTCTCGTCGATCGGCACGTTTCGGAAGACGCACGGACAAACGTGGCCTCGGGAGGAAACCACAAGCGCCCTGGTCACGTTTTCCGTGCAGATTCCCGGCGGTCCGAGTCGCGTCGCGAAACGACAATGGATTTCCAAACCGCGCTTCCTGCCGTCCTCGAGCACCTGGGACATGACACCTCGAAGAAACGTTTCCTCAACCTTGTCATTGGCCTGCAGACACTCCACGGCCAGGGTTGGATGAGGCACAAAATCAAGCGTACTTATCACCACCTGGCCGACTCCCGTTCCTTCCAGGACCTCCGGCAGCTGCTTCACCGCTTCGAATTGGGAATTCAACCATATGTACGCGACATGTATCTCGGGTACGGACGAACCGAGCCTTTTCTTTGCCTCGTCCAGCTTGGTAATGGCACGTAAGACACTTTCGAGGCGAGTGCCGCGACGTATCGCATCTTGAGACTCATCCGTTCCGGCAAGGGAAAAACCGACAATACTCAAACCTTCGCGAACCATCCGGTCCGGCGTTTCTTCCACGCACAACATGCCGTTGGTCGTCGTACCCACTCGGCACCCGCACTCTCTCGCAACACGCA
>JAVHLK010000125.1:0-575 GCA_031082285.1 Desulfomonilaceae bacterium | reverse complement strand
CACGCACCATTTCAAAAAACCGGGGGTGCAGGAGCGGCTCGCCCCAGCCCTGCAAGTGGACATGGGCCGTTCGACGGAAAAAGGGCAACAGCTTCTCGAATGTGTCCATGGACATGTGTGTCTGATGCCGGGAACGCTTGCTCACGGCATGCGGACAATACACGCATTCGGCATTGCAATGAGACGTGACCTCGACCTGTATCCAGTCCAGCCGCGGTACGAAGAGGTTTGAAAGGAACCGCATAAAGAAAACTCCGGGCAGGCGCCCGTAGACCGGTTTCCAGCAATCATTCAGCGCTATCGTTAATGCCGAAACCCCGTCTCAATCGTCTTGACGTTACGGGTCCAAACGCGTTCAGTCCTCGATCAACACTCGGATATATAGGTTCAGTAGGATTAGAATTCTCTTGGTCGTCACTTGTTTTCTGTTCCTTCGGGTCCGGATGCGCTGAGAGATCTCTTCCTGGGAAGAGTTACGCGTCGGTTTGTTATAATTCATTCAAACGGTTCACTGCCTCCACCAGAAGCGACTTCAAACGTTCAAGAGAAACTGTATGAGCTTGGATGGGTATTCC
>JAVHLK010000124.1 GCA_031082285.1 Desulfomonilaceae bacterium | reverse complement strand
CAGGACCAATCCAAAAGGTCTTAGGTTTGATCCTCTTTACACCTTCCTCGTTCTCTGCATAGTCGATCTGAAAAATGTCCCAACGACGCGCTGAACCGACTTGGGCTCCAATTAGCTCCTGGATGCGGTCTCTTACTGTCTCTTTACCCCAGCGCCATCGACCATCAGAACCATCCGAAAGCTTAGGCTCGACCTTGGCTGTGAATAATGAATCATTGTCGAGGGACACTTTACATGTGTGAGGATCAACATAGACGGGAAAGAACATATTGGGTCGATCTTGACGTCTAGCCCCAGCACCACGTTTCCGTAGCCCTATCAGGCGGTAATGCTTCCCCTCGGAATCAATCTCTGGGTAATCATCCCAATATTCTTCTGGGAGAGGAACTCCACGTGTTACAAAATCGCCTCTGGAATACGCAAGTAGGTAGTTGTGCGCCGTGGCAAAATACTTGTCGTCGCTTCGTCCCTTTAAGTTGCTGACAACAGAAATACAACCCAAGAAGTTCTGGCTCCCGAAGATATCGTCCATCAAGTGCCTGAGGTTCGACACCTCAGTGTCATCAATACTAGCAAACAAGATACCATGTTCCCTCAACAAATTCCTGGCAAGATAGAGCCTTGGATACATCATGTTGAGCCATTTCGAGTGAAAACGCCCGTCTGCCTCTGTGTTGGTGGTGAACCTCTTACCCTCGTCGTCAACCTGCCCGGTATATTGCAGGTAGGTCTGTAGGCTTTCTGTATAATTGTCGGGATAGATGAAGTCATTTCCGGTGTTGTAGGGCGGATCAATGTAGATCATCTTTATTTTGCCGAGGTAAGACTTTTGCAAGAGCTTTAGCACTTCGAGGTTGTCTCCCTCGATTATCAGGTTCTCGGTTGTATCGAAGTTGACGCTTTCCTCTGGGCACGGAAGCAGCGTTCCCATACTGGGCGTCTGTATGGCTTTGAAGCAGTCAGCCTTTCCGGGCCAATTCATGCCGAAGCGCTCTTTGCCCACGTCTACGGTTTCTCCCAGAACCAGCTTGAGACGATCAAAGTCGATCTTCCCTGTCTCAGTACGAATCTCCGGGAAGAGGTGAAAGAGTTCCGCCTTCTTGTCTTCAACGATGTCATGGGACCGAAGATCCAGCTTTTCAGGCTCGCCTGGGTTCATGCTTCTTTTCTCTCCTGCTTTCTCATATGAGCTTCCAACGAAGTGTGAAAAGTGTTTCTTCTTCCGTTGTCTGTTCCAGTCTTTCGGGATATCCGGGGGCATACACCCTGTTTTTCTCAGATGGACGCTTACGAGGTCTTCCGGGATTCCCTGTGCTCAAGGTCACGACCTGTAATCTTCTCGACCTGTGCCACAAACCCTGCATCTCCGTCCCGGATGATTTCTTCTGCCGGCATCCCAAGATACTCTCGACGGTCCGATTCTTCATGAAACACCTTCATAGACCGAACACTACGCTGCGTGGCATGGTGCTGACAGCCGGGGACCACGATGCGCGAGACGAGCCATTGTCTCATGCTGCGAGAAGATCCCATGATTGTCAGTGAAATAAGGCTTATGTCACCGGATATCCCATACGCGATCCCCCTTGTTTGCCGGCCTTGCGGACGTGATCGCCGTGTACGTTGAGAGCGTCTTGCTGAAGAAACGACCGCCAAAACGGAGAAAGGCCGGCTTGGGCCGGCCTGACTCGTTAACTCCTTTGGTAGGCGGGAGAGGATTTGAACCTCCGACCCCTGCCGTGTGAAGGCAGTGCTCTCCCCCTGAGCTACCCGCCCAACGAAGCACTAGGATACCATTGTTGCTTCCAGGATGTCAATTGCGTAATTGAGGAAAAACCGCGACCGTTCGATCATGAGCCCAACCGTTTCCGTCACCGTGCGACCGGATGCTCGCCGTTCGTCATCGGCTTGCCACATCCCGGCAAAAGTGCTACCTCGTTGCGAAACCCCGAAGGAGGTCGACATGAGTAATTCCGTGTCCGGTTTGCATCACGACATTACCGACGTTCCGGGCGTCACGGTCGGACACGCCTCGGACATGAAAGCCCGAACGGGCGTGACCGTGGTCTTGGCGCCCCCTGAGGGAGCACGGGCCGGCATGCACATCGGGGGAAGCGCCGCATCCACCAGGCAGGCGGACTCGTTGCGACCCGAACACGTAGTCGATCGCGTTCACGGTATCTGTCTGTGTGGAGGGAGCGGGCGAGGATTGGATGCGGCCGGCGGAGTGCAGGCCCGTCTCGAAGAAGCGGGAGTGGGGATTCGGGTTGTCGGCCACACCATTCCCATTGTACCGGCAGCGGCCCTCTTCGATCTCAACTTCGGCGGTTCGTCGATCCGCCCGGACGTCACCATGGGCTACGATGCATGCCGGAACGCGTCAGGCGGTCCGGTGCAACAAGGCAGCGTGGGAGCCGGTACCGGCGCGACCATAGGCAAGCTGTTCGGCGTGGTACAGGCAATGAAAGGCGGGGTAGGGTCTGCGTCCGTGGTGTGCGACGGCCTGATTGTCGGCGCACTGGTCGTGCTCAATGCCTTCGGCGACATCAGGGATCCGCACGGCAACCTCATCGCGGGAGCGCGGACCGCTCCCCAATCGCTGGAACTCGCTGATGCACGGCGCCTGCTCACACAAGGCACGGCACGTTCACGGCAGATATCGGTGGAAAACACCACGCTTTCAGTCGTTGCGGTGAACGCGAACGCGGACAAGATCACGGCTTCACGGATTGCAGCCCAGGCCGCGCTCGGGTTGGGACGAGTAATAAGCCCTTTCCAAAGCCAAGTGGACGGCGACTTGACCATTGTTCTGTGCACCGGGAATCAAGAAGCCGATGCCGACAGAATCGCACTGTTGGCCTCTGATGTGCTCCAGGCCGCGGTCGTGAACGCGGTACGGTACGCCGACGGTTTTGGATTGCTCCCGGCATGGAAGGACCTTGGGGGTGTTGCCGGTTGAACCGGATCGGTACGCTTGGGCTCGTTTCCGGCCTTGAAAGGCCCGGCTCACATCACGTGTCCCTCCGGGACGTGGCACGATTATCATGCATTAAGACTTTTTGAGACACTTTCTTCAGTGCCGGGTCAAGAGCCACGCGGGCAGTTTCAGGATCGTTCGCCGACCTCCATGATTGCAACGATTATTCTGAAGGAGTCCCTAAGGCGTGGGCACCCGTTGTCACTGACTGATGTCTCTGTTCTTGTCGCGCACGAGTTCTGCAATCGAGTTGAGCAGTTTTGAGGTCGTGATGGGTTTGTTGATCACGGCGTCCACTCCTGAAGAGGAAATCCTCTCGTCATGGGCCGCGGACTGGCCCCATCCGGTAAGGAGAACGAAAAGAGGCTTCCGCATCCCCTTTTTCTCACAATATTCTTTGACGGCTCTTCCCACATGCCACCCGTTCATGACGGCCATGCCCAGGTCCGATATCACCAGATCGACAGGCTCCCTCTCAAAGATTTCAAGGCCCGTTTGTCCCGACAGGGCCGTGAAGACGGTCTGCCCGAATTTCTCGAGCCCCGCTTTCAATGCCTTGACGATGAGAGCCTCATCGTCAATCAAGAGGATCCTCAGTCTCCACGGAAAACTATCGGCTTCGGGCGGCGCGACCGTGAGCGGTTCTCCGGCAACCGGGAACGTGACCGTAAACTGGGCTCCTTGGCCTACCTCACTCTCGACGGTTATCTCTCCTCCGTGACGTTTGACGATGCCGTAGGTGCTGGCCAGACCCATTCCGGTTCCGCTGAACCCCTTGGTAGTGAAAAAAGGCTCGAAGATTTTCCCCAGATTCTCCTTCGTTATTCCCACGCCGTCGTCTCTCACTCGAAGTATTGCCTTATTGCCTTCCGTGGAGGTTGTGACTTCAATCTTTCCTCCACGCGAGAGAGCTTCGGACGCGTTCTTAAGGAGATTGACGACAACCTCGAAGACCGCGCTCTCTTTGCCATTGATCAGGCAGTTTGGAGTGAGGTGGGATTGGAGACCGATCACGATCCCTTCCTTTTCCGGACCGGTCTTCCACCATGGTTTGCTCACTTCAATTGCCTGCTCCACCGTGCGGGACAGGCAGAATACCGCACTCTGTTCCATCAAGCCGTCTTTGCGCGATTGTGCAAATTCCTGCAACCACCTGACGGTCTCCGCGCCGAAGCGAGAGCTCTCGAGTATCCTTTCGATGGTCGACCTGGCTGAACGCAAATCGCCCGTTTCCGTCTGGATCAGCACCAGATTGAGCCCGGTAATGACAATTTGGAGGAGGTTGTTGAAATTATGTGCGACTCCCGAAGAAAGCTCGGCAATGGCTTTCAGCCGTTCGGATTGCACGAGAAGGTTCTCGGCTTTCTTGCGCTCGGTGATGTCCAGGTCGATGCCTCGGTAACCGAGGACCTCCCCGTTTGTGCCGAGAAACGGTGTCCCGCTCGAGGACAGCAGAATGTCATTACCGCTCTTGTGTCGATTCACGCTTTCAAGGTTCTTGAACGGTTTCCGGGACCTTACGATGAACTTGAACTGGGATGCAACGCGGTCGGACTCCGGTGGAGGCATCAGGCGGAACCGCGGCTTTCCCACAATCTCTTCGGGCAGGTAGCCCAACAACTCGGTCACTCGCGGGCTTGCGTAGGTTACCACGCCCTCGGTATTCATTTCCCAAATCCATTCGCTCGTGGTTTCAGTCAATGCGCGGAACCGTTCCTGACTTGCTCTGAGTGCGTTTTCGGCCTGCTTGCGCTGTTCGATTTGGGTCTTGAGCTTTCGGTTCGCGGTGACGAGCTGTGCCGTGCGCTCCTCGACCCTGCGTTCCAACTCCGCGTGGGCCTTGCGCAACGCCAATTCATCGGCCTTGGCCTTGATCACGTTTTGAACGGTGATCGGCACGGTCTTGAGCCAATTGCTGTGAGGATCCTTGATGAGATAGTCCGATGCTCCCCACTTCATCGCTTTCACGGCAATTTCTTCATTTCCGCTTCCCGTAATGATGACCGTCGGGATCTCTCGAGGCACGTCCGCCATGAGGTCGAAGGCCGTCCCGTCCTTCAGAGAGTAATCGAGCAGAACCACGTCAAATTGCTCGGATTGGAGCCGAGCCTTGCCTTCAGAGACCGAGCCGGCGTGACTATAATCGTACCCGAGTCGTTCGCTGCGGACAAAGCGATCGAATGCCAGACGATCGATTTCGTCGTCTTCCACGACAAGAATTCTGATTCCGGTGCCGTCCATGAATTGACTCCCGTCCTACAATGCCGCCCGGTTCGCGTCGAGATGCGGGAAATCGACCGGGAACGACTCTGCCTTGTTCCGGCACGGCCGCATCGGACCGTGGTCCGACCCGTGACCGGTCAAGAAAGATAGTGCTTGGGCCGGTTCGGCCGAGACTGCAGGCGGATGCATCATCAAACGAAGGGGTGCCGTACTATATGGATTCCATTATATTTGCCGCAGCGTTTTTTTGTCCAGCTCGAACCGGGAATTCTTTTGTCCGGCAGCTACGGGATTGCCACGTGCACTCATGATGTCTCACCGCCTGCATCAGGGAGCGTGAACCGGAACGTACTGCCCCGGCCGACCTCGGACTCGACCCATATACGCCCACCTTTTTGCTCCACGATTTTCTTGACCAGCGCCAATCCAATGCCTGTGCTCTCGACGCCGTTTGACGGAGACAGGGCCTTAAATATCTCGAAGATCTGATCGAAGTGGGCGGGGGCAATGCCCGGACCGTTGTCCGCGATGCCGAACAACCATTGATTGTCTTCCCGCTCGCAGCTGATCAGGATTTCGCCGTCGGGTTTGTCCATGTATTTGACGGCGTTGTCGATGAGATTCTGGAACACTTCGTGAAGCAGCGTGGGCTCGGACTGCACGCTCGGCAGGCTATTCGCGAAACTTATGCGTATCGATGCCGGAGGATCGATGAGGGATATGACCTCTTGGACGACTCGATTGAGATCGACCTCACGCACGTCTTCTCGGAGTTGCCCCACTCTTGAGTACCTGAGGATGCCCTCGATGAGATTGTGCATCAAGTCAACTCGGCCGATGAGCAGATCCGAGTAACGTTTTGCCGTCTCGTCAAAGGTCGACCCGTAGTCTTGGAGCAGCCATTGGACCAACTGTCGCACCGATCGAAGCGGGGCCTTGAGGTCGTGCGACACGACATGGGCGAAATCCTTGAGCTCACGATTTGCCGCCTTGAGTTCCTCGCTCGCCGTACGGAGCGCCTCCTCGGCGCGTCGCCGCTCCGTCACTTCGAGCCGCAGTTGTTGGTTGACCTGTTCGAGTTCCGCGGTCCGTTCCTTGACGCGGATTTCGAGATGGTCGTGAGCATCCCGGAGTCTGTCATACATCAAGGTGCGTTCCGCGTAGCTCCCGTAGATGTGAACCAAGACCAGTGCCAAGGCTCCCATGAGCGACATGAAGACGAGACCCCACAAAAGGGGCAGGTGGCTTCCGACGAACCTCGCAGTCGGTGCGACCTGCACCAGCGTGAGTTTCGTACCGGCGATCCCGGCCCCGGCCATGGTTACGGCAAGATCCTGCGTCCCACCGGCCGCCCCCGGTGCGGCCAGGATTCCTTTCTCCCTTAACATCTCGGTAGTTACCCCGAAGGTCTTGCGGAAGTTCTTGCCGATCAAAGCCGGCGGCCCAAGTACCAGCGTTCCATCGGGTGCGATCAGGCCGCTGAAATGATCGGGTTTCTGAAGCGTCAGCAGCTGAATTTGGTCCTGGATCGTACGCAGGGAAAGCTCCATCAGGAGCACGCCTCTCGTCTGAGACTTGTGGATCACCGGGCCGAATAAGAATATCCTACACTCGGAATTCCTGCATACCACCCGCATGTTTACTTTCTCCATCGGCTGGGAGCGCAGCTTCCGGAAAAGGTCGTGCTTGATCCACCGGCCTTTCGGCGAAAAGTCCGTCCGAGCCACGATCCTGTTCTTGCCGATGTCGTAGAAAGCCATCCGTGAATACACCGGATTGCCTCTCTCTTCTTTGGCCAACCTGGCCAGCAACAGCTTCTGCTCGACAGGGCCGGTGACTACATCGAGTCCGTCGTCGCCGGTTGCACTGATGTCACTGGTTACGAAATATGTCTGGAAGGTTTGATCCCCCGCAAAGCCGGTGAGGTCATCCATCCGCTCGGCGAAGTAGGCTTCCAAGACGCTCGTCTTGTTCTTGGTTTCGAGGATGAAAGCCTTCCTGTTGGACTCGGCGAGTTGAGACGAGGTGTGGTACAGACGATACAGCATGTACGCGGACACAATGCTGAAAATGACGAGAATGACCACCAGGACCGACGCGGAGCGCGAGATACGCCGCTTCGAGATGCTCGAATCTCTTGGGAACCCATGGGGTTTCCACGCACCGGCCGGGTGCTCCCGTTGGGGACTGAGAGAAGGACCGGTTCCCTCTTTCAACGTCCCTCTGAGTGATTGCGAGTCGTTGCGGCTCGTTCGGACGGTGCTTTCCGTATCTTCTTTCCGTTCCACGGTGGTCACACTATCGGCTGTTGTTCGCAGGTTCGTATGATGCGATCACGTGCCCTCCGACGTTCGAGAAGCGCGCCTGAACCGGGGCGCTCACCTGAACCGTGACACAAGTCTATCACTTACCGTTTCCGACGTCACGTCACATCACAAAATGAAGATTGCCGTTGACGGAATCTTTACGCCGGATTAGACTGTAATCGGGGCTGCATGTGGCCCTTGCCGGAAACGTGGCCGATGTTTCGTTTCCGGGTCCGAAGCTTGTCTCGAAGTGATTCGCTCAGCCGCCCGTATACGGGACGGGAACTCGTTGTTTACCCGAGCACGATCGCGGTCCTGAAAACGCGGCCCGAAGCTGCGACAACCGCTATGGAGCGTACCACCGCATAGGCGATCCAAATGAGATTCATTCCCAGGCGCAAGATCTTCTCATGCCATCCCGGCATCATCTGTGAGCGTCTCGAAGAACGCATCGTCCTGAACGCCACGGTACCGCAAGCTCCGGATCAGGACAACTCCGCAGGGAATCCGGATCAAACGGCCGGCACCGGCGACGGGGGAGATCTCTCAGGGTCAAACGCCGCGGACTCCGCCGGGACGCCTGAAGTGCCGCAAGAACTCACCCAAGTCTTTGAGAACGACTTGAACGTGATTCTGGTCTCCAACGCGCTGGACGCGATCGAGGCTCTGTCCGACCGAGCAGATACGGCCACCACGGTGATTGTTTACGATGAGGAGAAAGACGATTTCGCGTCGATCGGTGCGGTGCTGGAGGACTTGGCTGCATCCTGGGATCGGAAGATCGGCGGCATCGCGATCCTGTCACATGGGAATGACGGCCTCCTGTCCATTGGTTCGGACAACCTCACACTCTTCAATGTAGCCGGTTACGAGCCCATATTCTCGCAGATATCGGCATTGCTCGCCGACGACGCGCAGATTCATCTCTTTGGATGCTCCATTGCCGCCGACTTCTTCGGGCAAGCCATGATTGACGCAATTGCCGGATACACGGGCGCGGACGTCTTTGCGAGCACGAACCAGACCGGCGGCGCGCACGGCGACTGGATCTTGGAGTATGCGACCGATGCCGCCATTACCATGACGCTCATTGTGGACACCCACACAGCTTCGCAGTCCGGCATCGAGCTTGCCGCCGCGTATCCCGCTACCGAAAACAATTGGGCCACCGCGTTGGACGGCATGCTGTACTTTGCCTACAATGACGGAGAGCACGGCACGGAGCTGTGGAGGAGCGACGGCACGGCCTCGGGGACCTACATGGTGGTCGATATCAATACGGGCGCGGTCGGAAGTTCACCGACGGAACTTACCGCGTTCAACGGCGTGCTCTATTTTTCCGCCACCGACGGCAACAGTGCCTCGGACCACGGCACGGAACTGTGGAGAAGCGACGGGACAGCGGCCGGAACGTACATGGTGGCGGACATTAATCCGGGTAATGTGAGCAGTAATCCGGGCAATTTCTTCGAGGCGAACGGCGTGCTCTATTTTGCCGCGAGTGACGGCACCAGTGCCGCGGATCACGGCAGAGAGCTGTGGAGGAGCGACGGGACGACCGCGGGGACGTACATGGTCGCGGACATTAATGCGGGCAATCTGGGGAGCGATCCGGGCAATTTCGTCGAGATGAACGGCATCCTCTATTTTTCCGCGAGCGACGGCAACAGCGCCTCGGATCATGGGAGGGAACTGTGGAGAACCGACGGAACGGGAGCCGGGACGTGGATGGTTGCCGATATCAATTTGGGCAATCTGGGCAGCGACCCCGATAACCTCACCGACGTGAACGGCGTACTGTATTTCTCCGCGTCGGACGGCAACAGTGCCGCGGACCACGGGAGGGAACTGTGGAGAAGCGACGGGACGGGAGCCGGGACATGGATGGTGGCGGACATCAATCCAGGTAATCAGAGCAGCAACCCGGATAACCTCACCAACGTGAACGGCGTACTGTATTTCTCCGCGTCCGACGGCACCAGTGCCGCGGATCACGGGAGGGAACTGTGGGGAAGCGACGGTACGGGAGCCGGGACGTGGATGGTCGCGGATATCAATACGGGTAACCAAGGGAGCAACCCGGACAACCTCACCGCCGTGAACGGCGTACTGTATTTCTCCGCGGATGACGGAATCCACGGCAGAGAATTGTGGAAAAGCGACGGCACGGGAGGCGGTACGTTGATGGCGGCGGACATCAATCCGGGACCTGACGGCAGCGATCCGGTCTTCTTCAAAAATTATGACGGTACGCTCATTTTCGCTGCAGACGACGGGGTGCACGGATATGAACCATGGATGAGCGACGGCACGCCCGGCGGTACGTCCCTCATGGTCGACATCAATCCTATGGGTTCCAGCTTTCCGATTAACTTCGGCCGGGTAAATCCGTTGTTCTTCATGGCGGACGCGGGCAACGGCTATGAATTGTGGAAGAGTGACGGAACCGCGGAAGGAACGGTGAGAGTCAGCGATCTGACGCCGGACAACACGTCTCCTTCTCCCCCGCCGGTACCGCCGCCTCCTCCGCACGCAAACGATCCGGACCTGACAGGGGATGTGGTCGGCAAGTATCGGGAGTTCGGCGGACCGTTCCAGGAAGGTTCGGTCCCGGCTGGATTGTTCACCACGATCAAAGGTCCGAACCTTTCCGGACACCATTCTCCGTCGGATTCATCGGAATACGGCAAGACACGTGCAACGCAAGACTCATCGACCGGCACGCATGGACGTGAATCATTGGAAGCCGGAAGCAAGACGGGTCTCGAAGGCGACCGGACCGACGGATCGGACCCGTCGGAACACGCATATGAGAACGCATCTGATTCCCTCTTCATTCCGGGAGCGATCAAGGTGCTCGTCCTAAGCAATGGAGATTACTCGATAGTCACGGATAGATTTTCTCTTGTCATCCCGTCGAACATGTGGATGCCTCCCATGGTACAATGGTATCTGGTCACGGTCAGTGAAGGTCGGTACCGTCAAGGCGCACTGCCCTCAAAGTACGAGGCGATGATTTGGGATTTCCTGGCCTATTTGAATCGACAACAGGCCAAAGACGACGGGCAGCCCTCTGAAGTGACCCTCCGCCTTGCATGGCAATGGGCCGAATGGCGCAAACAGGTTCTCAAGGAACACGGAAATCGAGAAGTACTCCCGTGGGACTACTTTCAGGGCCTGTCCAAAGCATTGACCGCGTTTTACGGAAAAAGTGCGGCCGGCCTGATAGACTATTCCAGCGCGCTGACTGCCATGAGACACAATGTGAAGAACCTGAGCATCATACCCGTACGATTGCCGGCGGAAACCCTCGGCACCGCGGTATGGAAATAACAAGACATGTGACGGTTCGCCGCGTACACGCCCGTCTCTAGAGCAAACCCGATAAATCTCACCACGCGAAACCATCACGCGGCACCGGACGTCCGTCGCCGAACGCGTCGGGACCCCGTCGTTGTAGGGGGTTTTGATGAGCCCGAAGTTCTAAGGGACGTCCTGCTCGAACATGTGTGCCCCCTCCGAAGGATCTTGCCGGATCGTCTCTCTGCTTGACATTTGCAACACAAATGTGATAATAAAATAGAGAGGTTATTTTCATTTATGAAAGTAACACTTTCATAAATGAGCCGGCTTGAGGTGACGGGACATGATCCTTCCAAAGAGCGTTCTCGTGTTCGTCGGCCTGTTGTTCACGGGCATTTCCGCACCCTGCGGACAGTCTTTCCAGGTGGATCTGCGTGCAGCGCTTCCCGGTGGCGGCAAGGAGTTGGGCGGTTCGCAACAAGCCGGGCAAGTGCGGCCGGCACGGGAAGACGACGAGACGTTCAGGACCGAAGCCGCGGTGATTCGGCCGTACCGCCAGGCTACGGTGGGCGCGGAAGTGCCGGGAGTCGTTGAGTTACGGAATTTTGCCGAGGGTGACCTGGTTGATGAGGGGAGTGTGATCTTCAAGATATCTCCCGAACGGTACAAGCTCTCCGTCGAGAAGACCCGACAGAGGGTGCTGGCTCTGGAAGCTTCTTTGGAGAGGGCCGAGCAGGAGTTGAAGCTCAAGGAATATCTCTTGTCCCACAATGCCGCGACGCGGCAAGAGGTTCTCAAGGTCCGTGCCGAGGCGCGGATAGCCGAACATCAAATGAACGAGGCAAAGAAAGACCACGAGTTCGCTGTACGGGATATGGAGAAATCGTTTGTCAGGGCGCCGTTTGAGGGACACATCGTCGCGTTCTACCGCGAACCTCATGAAGCGGTTCAACGCTTCGAGCAGCTCTTTCTGATCGCGGACACGTCGAAAGTCTATGCGGTAGTCAATGTCCCCGAGACACGGGTTACCCTCTTGACCAAAGGCTCGCTTGCCGTGTTCGTCAGGCCTTCGGGGGATCGTTTTTCCGGTACCGTCGCGATGATGGGCAAGGCCATTGATCCGGCTTCACGAACCAAGAAAGTGCATGTGCTGATCGAGAATGCGCAAGGGAAGCTGGAAATGGGAATGCTCGGAGCGGTGGACTTCGTCCCCAAACAGAGAGGAAACCCGTGACGCGTGTGGCCGTTTCCTCAGGCAGAACGGTGTTTTATTTCGGGCTGATCCTCGTTTTGCTCATGCTCTGCTCATGTCGGGCAATCCTGTGGGACCGGGGCGCGGCGGACGATTCCCTTTACTTGTCGGTGACCAAGGCTGCAAACGAGTCTTTGAGCACCCGCGTCTCTCCCGTCGCGTCCGGGGGCGCGCGGTCCCTCACTCTGGCGGATTGCAGGAGAACGGCCCTGGCAAACAATCTGGAACTGCAGCTTGCACGGGTGGAAGAACTCACGAGGTCCGCGATTCGAGACGGTAATCGAAAGAAGATGCTTCCTCACCTGATGTTTGCAGGCGAATTGGGGGAACGTGACAACCTTGGTTTCTCATACAGCGACGTGATCGGGCAGGAAGGAGCCGCGCCGGGGACCGGAGGAGCCGGCTCGACGGGAGTCACCAATTTTTCCGTGGCACACGAGAGAAGCACCTGGCGTTACAACTTGGAACTCAGGTGGAGTCCGAGCGATGCGGCACTGGCATACTATCTGTTCAAGAGTGGAGGAAATGACAGCAGACGCGCACACTTCCAGAAAGTCAGGGTGGCGCAACAATTGATAGGGAACGTGGAGTCTGCGTTTTTTCGCTTGTTGGCTCTGCAGAAGCTGCTCCCTCTGGCCGTACGGCTCAAGAGCTTGAGAAACACGGCGTTGAAGGATACGGAACACCTTTACGTCAAGAAAATGAA
>JAVHLK010000123.1 GCA_031082285.1 Desulfomonilaceae bacterium | reverse complement strand
GTCGGCGAATTCTCACGGTGCCGGCGACCCAGGATATGGGTAATGCTCAGGACTCCGCCTGGGAATGCCTCTCTTTCCCGCGTCCCGCGGGATCTTCGAACAAGAGCATGGCTGGACCTTCAAGGCCGTTGTGATCCGCGAATCATGGGTGAGGTGGTCTCGCTCCGCGTACGAAAAATATTTGCCGGCCCCACGGCAGACGTAAACTTCGTTGACACCCTGCCTGCCCCGTAATATCGGCATGTTACATACCACACCCGCCGGCAGGTGCCGCGTTACGTCACGAAAACCCGAGTGCAGCCTCGGGCAACATGGTTCACCTACCTGTCACGAATACGCTAACCCATTGCACTAATTGACTTACCCAGACATGGCATGCTTATTGTAAGCACGGTTACCGTCACACGTACGTCCTAATCCGCTCCGCTTTCACAGGAGGTTGTTCCCATGAGGCCGCTGAGTATACGGTGTCGCAAGAGTATTCCGATTGCAGTGAGCATGCTCGGGTTTCTGATGGTCCTCTCATGGACCGTCAGCCCGGCTTCCGCTCAGGACGAGTCCCTGCAACCGGCGGTCAAGAAAGGGACGATCCACACCGCGAACAAGTTGGTCTTACAGAAATACGGACACTACATGGTTACCCTCAGCGGTGTTATTTACAAGTATACGGGATCCACCGAGTTTCTCGACGAATCCGGCGCGCGAATCCCCAGACGGTCCATTCCCCTCGGAACTCTGGTCGACATCGTCTACGTAACGGACAAGGACGCGGCCGAAGACTACCCATTCAATCCTAAAGACAAAGTCCTCCTCAAAGTCCGGATTGTCGCGGCTGCGAGTAAGTGAGGGAAGGAACCATGAAGATACGATACCTAGCTCCGGTGGTAATTGGCGTTTTCGTTCTTCTCTTGGTGACGGTTCAGGCTCCCCTGCCCGCACACGCGCGCAGTTGCAGCCCGCCTCCGTTCATCAGCCTGGGAGGCAGCGACACGACCCAGAATAACCTGCTGTTCATCTTGGACAATTCCGGCAGCATGAACGAGTTTGCATACAAGGAAAATACCGGCGGGAGATTATCGGTTACCGCGGCAACCGTGTATTCGACCGAGGTTTCGTGGACCGGGATCTGTCAGAACCAGCCGGCGTGCAGTGTGCAAACCAGTAATAGAAACTGCCGAAGAGTCGATGACTGTCTGGACCGTTTTTATTGGTCGCTGGAGGGAAATAGCGGGTACTGTGAATACCTCTACGAGTGTAATTGGAGCGGCGGGCAGTGTCAGCGACGGGCGGTAAGCGGATATCCCCGGTGCGTCAAGACGTCGGGCGGCGACGACATGACGTACAGTTGCGACGGCAACGGGAATTGCCTTGTCACCGTCAGCGACGCCAGCAGCGAATCCGTGACCGCGGCCTATGGGTTCAAGCCGGGGTCGAAATACTACGGGCTCTTCGATTCCACCAAGCTGTACAAGTACGACAATGTCAATCATTTCTTCTATACGGGCGACGGGCCCGAGTGGACCGGCGTAGGCCCCGGAAACCTGGCCGCGTGCCAGTCGGGCGGGCCGTGCCCCGGGTCGGACAAGTTCTCGGGCAACTTTCTCAACTGGGTGACCACTCGCCGCATCGACGTGGCCAAGAAGGTGCTTACCGGCGGAAGACTCGGCGGCGACAAGAGTTATTGGGTCCTTGTGGGATCGCCCATGGACCGCGAGTATGCCAAGCTGTTCGATGACAGAGGATCCGACGGGTATTACTACACGCCGTTTCACACGGGACTCGGCGTCAGACTGTCCACCGAGGACTCGGTCTTCCAGCGGACTCCTCCGGGGACGGGCGATCCTGAGCAAGGCAATTTCGTGCCGCTCATGACGTTCTTCGAGGTGACGTTCAGCTATGGCGGAAGCCGTGGGACCACGGCCAACCCCGCGAGAAATCTGTCGAAGGAAGCCGGGGGCGAGACGAGCGGCCAGGGCCGGGACTATGAAGGCTCGTACTACCTTGCCGTCAAGGTGGGCGAAATTGCCGCGGGCGACGAGGCCCCGCAAGGGGTGGTCCAGAAGTTCATGGACCAGATGAGAATGGGGTACATGCACTTCAATTACGGACAAGGCCCGGCTGAAGGCTATCCCTACACTCTTGGCTATGGCGGGACCAGCTGGGACATCAACGGCGATGGCGTCGTCAATGTGGTCGAGCGACGAGCAGACGGGGGACGCGTGATCAACAGGGTGGGGGACACCACACAGCGCGACAGCCGGCAGCACGAGGAGGGCGACCCGGCAAAAGACCGCCTCAAGATCGGCTCCATCGTGCTCAATATCAACGAAACCCATGCGGCCACGTGGACGCCGCTCGCCGAGACGCTCAGGGAGGCCATGAACTACTTTCAGCAGAGCGATCCTTCGTACGCATGGGTGGACAAGAATGGTACGGTCCGGCCGAACTACTTCCTCGGTACCGCTCCTCCCACCAATCCCGCGGACCCGCGGTACAATCCGGACGATCCCGATCCTCGAGAGTGGGACCCGTATTTCTACGACGGCGCGTTGCAGCCCTGTACCAACTCGTACATCATATTCGTTTCCGACGGGGAGCCGACCCAGGACAATCCCTGCAAGAGCGGCTGTAAAACCCTAGGGAGCTATTCGTGCTCAAGAAACGAATGCGCCGACATCAGCGAGACCATGCGATTCAATGGAAGCGGATACCTGGACGACATCGCGTACAAGATGCACACGAGAGACATGCGGCCGGAACTTGGCGACGCGTTGGACAAAAAGGACCAGACCATCGAATTGTACACGATCTATGCATTCGGAAGGGACGCGTCCACCCGTGACATTTTGGAGCGAGCCGCATTACAAGGGGGTTTTGTTGACAAGCCCTTTACTGCGGGCAAGGACGGCCAGGCGGGGTACGCCGCGAGCGGCCTGACGTCGAACTGGCGGGACACCTATCCCTGTGTGCCTCCCCAGACGACCGGGTGTCGTACGGACGGGTACACCGGGTACCTGGAATGGGATTCCAACACGGACGGGACCGCGGACCATTTCTTCATCGCGAGTAACGATGAGTCATTCGGTGATGAAGTGGAGAAATTCATTACCGCGGTCATCACGCACCTGGTGGCCGCGGGATCGGCCGCCGCGGTGGCGACGATCTCGCAGGAGACGAGCGACGGCGACGTGATCGTGCGCGGGGCCTTCACCGCGGCCGATCCGGATGACGATTCCCGCGCGGTGTGGCACGGCCACCTCGAGGCGTACTGGCCCACGGACGAAACCGCAGAGGGCAACCCCGAGAACTACTACGAGTTCGACTATCCTCAGAACGAGAAGGTCTTCTGCGGGGATCTGCAGATCACTCATGCCAGCAAACTCGGACAACCCGCACCGTCCTGCTGGGATGCCGCGGACAATTTTTCACGGGACAAGAGGGGCACCCTTGGGCGCGGGGAGATCTTCACCGTGGTCGACGGCGTCCAGACCGACTTCCACATCGACGAGATCGACGACGGCTCGGGGAACGCATCCGGCTTGCGACGCCTCATGAGGTACGTTGACGATGAAGGATGGCCAGAACTGCCTTCCGCGAACGAGGCCAAGGCGGTCATCCAGTGGGTCCGAGGCGAAGTTGACGACAACGGCCAACCGTCCTACGGAGCGGCCGCGGGCAAGATATACCGGAACCGCAAGGGCGCACGCCTCGGTGACATCGTGTACTCCACACCGGTGATCGTGGGGCCGCCGTCACTGGCCAATGTCCCCCGGTCAGACCCCAACTACCTTGAGTTTCTCCGGTACAGGGCCTATCACTCTGCCCCGCCGGGCTCGACACACATCGACCCATATCCGGTTTCCGCGAGCGCGCCGGTGAATAGGCGGGCGAAGGTCGGCTATGTGGGTGCCAATGACGGCATGGTACACGCGTTTCTCATGGCCGTCTGGGACGACACGCATAACCGGTGGGACTACAAGTGCGAAAATTACCCATATATTGATTTTGACTCGAACAAGGACGGGAGGTCCAGCGTCAGTTGCGGCGACCACCTCTGGGCGTTCATTCCCGGCAACATGGCGGGAGAACTGATGAACCTGTGCAACACGAACTACGGCGACACGTCCGGCGGCGCGTGCATGCATCGAACCATGGTGGATCTTTCCCCGAAGGCCTACGACGTGTACATCGATCCCGACGGTTCGGGAGACGAGCCTCGACAATGGCGAACCGTGATCGTCGGCGGTCAGCGGGGCGGCGGCGATACGTACTTCGCGCTCGATGTGACCAATCCGTACCGGCCCAAGGTACTGTGGCAACACTCCATGACGGACAACCTGCCCGTGATCTATGAAGATTCAGGCATGAACAAGATGGTCTTGCCGTTCCGAAAGAACTTCGTTGCGCAGGATTTCAACGGCGACGGCACTACCGACTACTACGAAGACGACGTACACTTCAACCTCAAGACCCTGCCCATGTCCTGGACCTATGCCGCGGTGGGCCGACTGAAGTTCCCCACCCCGTCGCAGGACGCGAACTTCGGCTTCTGGTATTATCACAATCCCGGTGGAAACGCTGCTTCCTTTGTGTACCCGTCGGGCTTGCCGGCGGCTCCGACCCTGGCCAAGGTCACGTTCCCGACCACCGAAAGCGACCCGTACGCCAACCTGAGGCACGTCGCTTTTATCGGCAGCGGATTCCGGCTGTTCGACACGGCGAGCATTTCGGCCCCGTCGCCGGATAACACGACAATACGGAAGGCGTTGCAGAAGCCATACCTCCTGGCGATCGACATAGAGACGGGAGTCAACTACTTCCAGGTCCTGTGGCCGCTGCTGGTCAAGGCCCGATCCGACGGATCCAAACTTCCCGAGGAACCGATCTCTATTGACGGCGTCACCAAGACCATCCCCTGGGCCTTTGGCGATCCGACCGTTGTGGACGTCTGGGACGACGCGAATTCCCGGTTCGGTGAAGACGCGTTTGTGGATCATCTGTACATGGGGGATATGAGAGGTTTTCTCTACAAGATACAATTTGATTTTTCGGGAGAATCAAGCAAAACCAAAGGACTGGCAATCGATTTCTGGAAGACCAAGTTCATCCCCAAGGTTGGTGCGCCGGATCCGCTTTCCGCGTCGGGCAATTGCGACGAGACCAACTACTTCAGGGGATGCAGGCAGCCCATCACCGTAGCGCCGGCTGTGTCGGTGGATTCCTCAACGGTGTACACGAATTACCCGAGCTTGCGACTTCTGTTCGGGACGGGCAAGTTCGATGACGTGATTTCCGCGGGTTACGACGATCTGACGGACAAGGTCAAGATGTCCTTTTACAATGCGTCGGACCCCATCACCGCGGCACCCGACCTGGCATCCTCGGTGGGCTTCGAGGTTGTTCCCCGCAGCGGCACGCAGACCTATGACCGGGTAAACCTTTCCGGGACCGGGTCCGATAGGTGGTTCGGTTTCAACGTGTCCGGCACCAATGTGGGGGTCTCGTATGGAACCGGCTTTTGCGGGGACGTGGAAGATCTGACCAGGGACAACAACTATTGTCAGTTGTACGGGTGCACCCCGATGGCCGAGACTCCGTGCCGCAATACCGAACAAGCGCCGGTGCAGGAAATGGTGTGCGGCGGCATCGCGGACCCAACGGACCAACAGAAGTGCAGGGACGAATGCGTGGAAATCACCCGTGACCCCGGTTGCTGCAATTGGCTCCGGGATTGCGACAAGGGGGAGACGAGTTTTGACTGCTCAAAAGGGTTCATTCCGGACACGTGTGAGGGCGACTGTGCCAACAACCACGTGTTGAGCGTCGGAGACACGCCCTGTTGGAAATGCGTGTTCGACTTCTCGTCCGATTCCGAGCGCGTCATCGGAAGAGCCGCACTTCTTGGAGGGTACGTCTTTTTCACGACGTATGTCCCATCCAAGAAGGTTACCACGACCGGCTGCACGACCACATCGGCCGGAGTAGGCAGCGGGTTCCTCTATATCTTCGACTACCGTTGCAGGCCGTTCAGCGACAACCCCTTACCCACCCTGGGATCGGAGGGCGGAGGCGGTTACCTCACCACACAGGGATCCGGTAACGTGAACCCGCTGTTTTACGGAGGCAAGTTCGGTCTGGGCGAGGGCATGCCCAGTCAACCCGTGCTTGATTCAAAGGGTCAAAGTGTTATAGTACAGAAGAGTGATGCCGCTCTTCAGAGGATCAAGGTTGACCCCCTCGGCGGTGGAAAGGTCGACGGCGACATAGCCGGATGGACAGAGAGGTGACGCAACGTGTGCAACATCAGGATGACCTTTGGCGCCGGCCGTGCGCCGCGGGACCGTGTCTTCACTGCCGTTTCATGGTTGACTGTACTTGCCCTCATGTTTTTTGTGTCGGCCGTACCGGTCAATGATTGCCGGGCCGATTCCGACCGCACGGTCCCGCCTTCCGTATCGGACCTGCGTTTCGAACCCGAGCGCCCGGAAACCGGTGAGAAGATCAAGTTGTTCCTTAAGCTGAGCAACGCGATTCGCGCGGAACTCCGCTGGTCGGTGAACGACCAAGAGGTCGAGCTCACCGATTATGACGGTGTGTCGGATCACGTGGTGTTCGACAAGGAACTGAAGGCGGGGGACATCCTGACGGTATCGGTCACCCCCTTCAACTCACTTGGCGAGGAAGGAAAAGCGCTCGAGAAGAAGCTGGAATTTCATGACTCGCCGCCGCTCCTGAAGCTGGTCGGCCAGGATCTGAAAGGGTCCGTGTATACCGCGAAAGTGGAGGCAAAGGACCCGGAAGGCGAGTCCGTGAAGTTGGAGGTCGAAGGGCCCAAGGGCATGGAGATCGACCAAGAGGGAAATATCACATGGAAGATGGAAAGCGGCACTCAAGGGAAGTTCCCCATCAAAGTCACCGGGACGGACGAGAAGGGCGCACAGGCCGTCCTGACCTATTCCATCACCATACGCAGAGACCGTTGAGGTGGGCCGGCGGGGGTTTTACCTTTACCGAACTCATGGTGGTTCTCTTGATCATCGGGGTGGCTCTTGCCGCGACGGTACCGTATGGAGTGCGGTGGATAGCGGACTACAAGTTCTCCGCGGGCAGCCGAGCATTCATCAATGCCGCCCAGCTTGCGCGCATCAAGGCCATCGGCGGACCGATCACCATCAACGTTTCCGAGGTGGATAAGGGAGTCGACGACAGTCAACTCGTCTTCACGGTGCCGGCTTTCAGGACCGGCACTTCAGACACCAAGACCTGCAGCACCTGCTGCGACTCGGTGAACGCTCCTCCTCTGAAGATGGGAGACTATATCACGGTTACCGGCATCAATAATCCCGACTTTCTCAACGGCAAGATCTTTCTCATCACCAACGTGCCCTCCCCGTGGACCGTCACGACGACATGGGACGCCGACAGCCAACGTAATTGGTGTGATTGGGACGAGGCTAAGATAACGGCCAAAAGCTGCATGGAAAACGAACCCGGCAACTGCATCAAGTTGCCGAGCGGGTTCGCGGGACCCATGGAAACCACTACCGGTCTCATTCGAGTGGCCTCGTGCCTCAGGTTCGTTCCCTTCGCCCAGGACGATCGGGACCGGGTGCACTTTACCGTAGTGAAGTCCGGGAATTCCATGGAATGCAGGTACGATCCGCAATGGATGGACGTGAAGGTGCTCGTACCGGACCCGTCCAACCCGACGAAGGGGATCCCGATCACGGATGTCACCGGCGCGAAGCCGGCTCCCGTTGTTTTTGATTATGCCGGTGCAACGCGAAATCAGATGACCTATACGGTGGAGCTGAGGAAGATGACCCGGCACGATTCGGGCGGAACCCTCGTCTATGCTCCCGTGGAGGACAAGACCAGTCCCCCCATCGTGTTCAGCATCATGCCGGCGGGTCGAGTCCGCCTGGGAAGTGCGCAAGGATCCTACGCGGACGTGACCGAGTAGGAGAAGTGAATCCTGTGGAGGACACGAACATGATTACCTCAAGATCTCTTCTTCGATCCCAAGAGGGATTCACCCTTGTAGAAGTCATGACCGCGGTTCTCATCCTGTCCATCGGCTTGCTGGGCGTCGGGACCCTGGTCATTTCCTCCATGCGGGCCGAATCGTACAACAGTTACGTGAGGCAGGCCGAATATCTCGCGTCGTCAAAGTTGGAGGAACTCAGGGCTGACACCGTGGGCGGGGATCTGACGACGAATAGTCCCACGGGAGAAGGCAAATATCCGTTGCCGGACGGAACCGAGGAGGATGTGCCCGGAAACGCTCAAGTGTACGTAAGGCATACGACCATTGGAACGTATGACAACAACATGGCCCTGGTAAGAGTCGTGGTCGGCTGGCCCTACGAATCCACCATGTGTCACAAGGACTCTATCGAAGGGTGCACGTACAAGTTCCGCATGAACGCCACCATTCTCCAGAGATAGCTCATAAAGGCCCGTCTTTCGCACGAGGAGCTCGGCGATGAATGAGAAAAAGGGATTTACCATACTGGAGGTCATGGTTTCACTTGCCATATTCTCCATTGTTGCCGCGGCCGCCATGTCCTTTTACAAGTTCCAGACCAGGGAAAGCGCGGTCTCCAGCAGGAAGAAGATAGCCCAGGAAGCGGCTACTCTTGCATTGATGCGTCTGAAGAAGGACGTCATCGCCGCGGGACTGGGCGTTTCGGAACCGCTCTTGGGTCGGGAGGATCTGGCCTTGTACGTGTTGGACGGCGGCGGCGCCCAAGCGCCGGACGAACTCTATGTAAGCAGCGCGCCGCATGTCGACCTGGACTTGACCCCCACGCGTCCCGATGGAGACGGCACGGAGCGTCAACCATACGCGTTCTTTCCCTATGGTTCGGCCAAGCCGGGTGAAGACAAGACCTGGTTTACGCTGGCCGCCGGTGCAAAGGAACTGAAGATGAGCGACGTCAATTTTTCCGTGGACCAACGATCCCTGGGAGCGCTCATCATCAGAAACGGGGCTGACCGGTACAAGTCGCGGGCAAACGACTCGAGTTTCACCATCAGCACCACGGATGAGGCCGATCTGTCACCCAAACAGAAGGAAAAGGGCCGGCACGATGTGACGTTCGAATGGACCAGCGGCGTGGCCGGTGGCGAGGAAGCAGCGCCGGCTGTTCGCTATTGGCTCAACACGGCTCAGGACGCGTCCTCGGCCAGGCCTCATCAGAACCGCGGTTCGCTCATGCGCAACGATGTGGCCCTCGTGGGCGCTCAAACTACGGTCGCCGGCTTCAAAGCCGATTCGCTGGCTCCCTTGATGAAGGTGACCGACTTTCAGGTACGGTGCCTGTTCGATGACGGGAATTGGAGCCCCGATTCCGTGACCTTCGGAGACCCTAACTACGGCCCGGCTAATCTGAGATACGTCGAGGTTATGGTACGATACATCATACGGTCCGGGGACATCGCCACGGGCGGATACCTGACGCCGGACGACGTGAAGGATCCGCAATTCAGAATAGTGGGCGACACCACCAAGGGTCGGTGGATGATCGGCGGCACGGTCGTGTTGCGTGCGACCCCGAGAAATATCGTCCTGACCAGATATTTGGGCGGCGGCGAATAGCGGTTTATGTCGCTCGGCACAGTGTTTTAGCGATAAGGTCTTCTATTGCGTGTCAAAGACGGGCAATCCCGCGGGACGCGGGAAAGACAGGCATTCCCAGGGTGATAGGGGTCCCGAGCAACTCGCGGGCCGGCCGCCGTGAATACGACACCGTACGTACGAAACATAGTACACAAGGAGCCACATCCATGAAAAATGACAAAGGAAGCGCGGTCGTCATCGTGCTGCTCTTCCTCGGAATCGTAAGCGTCGTCGGTGCGGCTTTGATGCTCCAGTCTTCGGTGGACAGGCAGTTCACCAGTGCGGTGAAAAGCGTGGACTCCCTGAGAGACGTCGCGTCAACAGCCGCGGGCACGTCGTTCAGAAAGCTTCGCGACGTCATCAGCGTGCCGGTTGCTCCCAATCTCGACCCCTACGTGCTTGAACCCGAAAAATATGGAGAAGGCGACAAGGACCCCGACGGTGATGGATGGGTCCAAGGAGAGGTTTCCGAAAGCACGTTTTTTTACCGGTTGGTGTTCATGGACAAGGGCACGACAACCGGGGCCACCACGGCAGGCAGTGACCTCGGATTCGGCGGTGGCGGCACGTACGGCGCGGGAACTCAGTACGAAGCGCTGTGGAACGCGGAAGGTCGGGGAAGGAACCGCGGCACCGGCGATTCGGAGTCGCGCGTTCAGATCGCCGTGAGGAAAGCCCATTCCGGTCATTGATATGGTCCCGGCGGTAAATCGCCGGGACGCTTCGTCAATCGACCCATCGTGTGACTTCGTTCAGATCCGCGCGAGGGGACCTGAATTCGTTTACGGGACTGTCCGGTTCCGCGAACCCCAATGCGACCGAAATAATGAGTTTCTTGGACTCGGGGACATTGAGCTGATCCTTGATCTCGTCCTCGTATTGCTGCACCAACCCGATGGGGCACGAGTTCACACCGTGCCCTTCGGCCGACAGAACAAGATAGGCAACGAGCGACCCCACATCCACCATCCTCTCTGCGGGAAAGCACTCGTCCAAGAAGATCAACGCGACGGCTGGGGCGCCGTAGAAGTTCAGACTTCCTTCGTTGATGTACGTCTTGAAGTCCGAGCCCATCCGCTCCACCAGGGGCGTCATCGCGTCCGCGCAATACCTGGCTCGTGCCATGAATCGGTCCGGAATCGGCCGGCTTGCACCGGGACCGCAGGTGACGGCTCGCTCCTTAAAAGACCGGAGAAGCCTGCGGGAGAGCCTTTTCCGCTCGTCGCCCAGAACCATGTGCACGTCCCAAGGCTGCATGTTGATTGCCGAAGGTGCGCGGGTCGCGTCCAGGAGCACCTGTTCGAGAAGTCGACGCGGGACGGGCTCGTCCCTGAACGCGCGGACACTGCTTCGCGTGCGAATCGCTTCCAACAAATCCATCGGAATCCTCCATTCAAGGAGAACGGTCACGGCCAAGAGAAAAGATTGAACCACGAAGACACAAAAGATAAGGATGAAGGCGGAAGGATGACATAGTCACGCGCCTTGAAATTTGCCGGATCGTACAACCCGAGCAAAGCGGGCGGACATCCCACGTTCTGCGCGGGACCCCTACAGTCGAAGGTTCCCGCAATTTTCACCGCGTGATACTGTAGCGGAAATCCTTCATCTGTGGCCATCTGCGTCATCTGTGGATACACTTCTTCTCTTTCTTCTCGTTTCTCTGCTTTCATCCTTCATCGTTCCGCCTTCATCCTTCTCTTCTTGGTTGCCCCCTTGCCGATGAGTCGTAAAACCGGTATAGATCACTTACCACCGGCGAACGCATGTCCCGAGCCGGACTCCACTATACCAGATCGCCGGTCTTTGAGGAGATACGTTTTCATGAAGAAATGCGCAATCCTTATTCTTGCAGCCATTGCGCTGTTGATTCCCTTTGGAGTGCAAGGAGCCCCCGAGGAATTCGCGGACATATTCAAGAGCGGTCTTGACGCGGAGGACGCGGGCAACATTGACGACGCGGTGAACTATTTCACCGAAGCCATCACGATGCACCCTCGGTCTGCTCGAGCATGGGCCAAGCGGGGTGAGGCGTACCTGCGTAAGGGCGAGGTCCAGTCCGCATTAAAGGACCTGAACCGGGCCGTGGAACTGGATCCTGCGTACGATGCGGCATTCACCCGCCTCGGGTATGCGTACAATGCGGTCAACGAGTATGACAAGGCCATCGAAGTCCTCAAGATAGCGGTGAAGCTTGCACCCTCGTCTTCGGAAGCCCTCAATACCTTGGGCTTTGCCTATAACGGCAAACATCTGTACGACCGTGCAATCGCGGAGTTTGACAAGGCGATTCGGTTGAACCCGAACGACGCGCGCTATTATAACAACAGAGGCTTCGCGTATAACGGCACACACGAATATGGCCGGGCAATCGAGGACTTCAACCGGGCCGTCAAGATCAATCCGGAAGACGCCATGTATTACAATAATCGCGGCGTGGCATATCTCCGGAACAAAGAGTACGACCAGGCTCTGGAGGACTTCGAGAGAACGATCAGGCTCAATTCGGGGTTCGCGTCCGCGTACCACAACAAGGGCATGGCATTGAGCGCCAAGGGACGACACGATAAGGCTGTGGAGGAATTCAGCAAAGTCATCGAAATGACGCCGGACTCCCCAATTTTGTACCGTGACCGGGGTAACGCATATCGGAAATTGGGGGAGTACGATCTCGCGGTCAGAGACCTGGAAAAGGCCATTGACCTGGACAAGAAGTTTGCTCCCGCGTATGCCGCACTTGGTCTGCTCCGCGCAGTTGCTGTGGATCCTTCGTTTCGGGACCCTGCCCAAGCGTTGCGGCTCGCCCAAAAAGCCGTGGAACTCACGGGTGGTACCGGCCCGGACATGCTCCAGAATCTTGCGGAAGTCCAATTTGCACTCAACCGGAAAGAAGAAGCCGTCCGTTCGCTCAACAAGGCCATCAGCATTGATCCGGCCAACGAGCAGTATACTGAAATGTTGGCGAAATTCGGCGGAGAGCCCCGGACCCCGCCCGCGGAGCGCAGCGACTCCAAGACCGCGCTCCTGCCGAATTTGTGGTAGGAACATGCGCCCGGCATCCCGCGCAGAACGCGGGACGGGACGCTACTATTTTCGCTCGGCAGAGACGCCGGGCGCCGTCTCCCGCTTTTTCGGTCGCGCAGGCCTCCGTGCAGGTATGCTTGGGGTTGCCGACATCTTCGCCCGGCAGGGACGCCGGGACGCTACTATTTTCGCCCGGCAGAGACGCCGGGCGCTACCATCTCCCGCTTCTTCGGTAGCGCCGGCCTCCGTGCCGGTATGCTTGGGGTTCCATCTCGTTCCCAGGCTCCGCCTGGGAATGCCTATCTTCCGGGCTCTGCCCGGTCTTGGCCCCGCGGGTCTCCGTGCCGGTAATCT
>JAVHLK010000122.1 GCA_031082285.1 Desulfomonilaceae bacterium | reverse complement strand
GCCCGGAGTTCACGCGGACTTTCATGGTCAGTTGTGATCGCCCCGATCATGGGGGGTTATGCCACTGGCGGCTTTGTGGATTTCGCTTGCAAGAAACCTCGCTGTGTTCATGCCTTCCAGAAAGATCTGAATCATGTCGCAGGCCTCAAGAATATCTTGCAAATAGAGGTACTCACGCGGCATAGACTACTCGAGCCGTGGCCAGAACGTGCTCACGAATAACCGGCTTCAGGCCGCCTTTGGGGACTAAATCAACTTTGCGCCCCAAGAGAGCCTCGAGTTCGCGTTGCATTCGTGAGAGGGTCACAAAGGTGACTCGTGCCCCTGGCCGGAACGTGACCAGCAAGTCTATGTCACTATCGGGGCCGCGCTCTTCACCAAGCACCGACACGAACAGTGCAAGCTCCAGCACCTGGTAACGGCGGCAGATGCGTGCGACTTCCCGCATGGGAATGTTGAGAGGCGCTGCATCGTTCATGATCGCTCCGGTCCGAATACGTTTTCGCAAGTCCGTACGAGGGAGTCCAAAGAACTGGAGACGGCACAACGGCATTCGCGCACGTACATTATGAACCATGCTGCATTTCAGTTTCCTGTGCAACCTATTTCATTTTCCATTCTCGACCGTCAGGATGCGGAAAGTTCAGATCCGCTGCGATCGGTAAACGAAAGTGCCGTGTCCGTCCCCTCTTTCCGGTCCTCACTTCAGTTTAGGCATCTGTTTGATCTTTCCGGAAACGCACGGGACCTGAAGAGCTATTATGACTCATCAGGAGCCGATTCTTCTTCCACGGCCGACGGGCTTTCGGCTTCCTCGTTCGGCAACGCTTCGATCTCCGGCAGAGGCGGAAGCGATGCGAGGTCCTCCAGTCCGAAGACTTCAAGAAACCGCTTTGATGTCCCATAAAGCAGCGGTCTTCCGGGAATGTCCTTGCGGCCCACCACTTCGATGAGGTCACGGTCGACGAGATTCTTGATGGTGCCGGCCGTCTCTACCCCTCTGATCTGTTCGATCTGATTGCGGGTGATCGGCTGATTGTAGGCCACAATGGCAAGTGTCTCCAGCCCTGCCCTGCTCAGGCGCGCAGGTTTCATGCGTCTCATCTCGAGGATCCATGGAGCGATCGCAGGCAGAGATCGAAACTGGTACCCCCCTGCCACCTTGGACAAGACAAAACCCCGAGATCTCAGCAGATATTCCTGTTCCAGATCGTCCAGAACACCCTGGATTTCCTTGGGCGACGCTTCTCCGATCACACCGGCGATGAACTGGGCGCTCAGCGGTTCGGAATGTGAGAAGATAAGCCCCTCGACAATTGACTTGAGTAGATCAGGCTTCAAGGTTCGCTCCGGGTTCGCCTTACCCCGCCGGGCCGAAATTCCTTCATGTTCCAGGACCGGAGCCCGGGATGACGGGAACGCATGGATTCTCACGAACTGCCGTGCTGCGCGTGTGCGAAACTACCACATATCATGCAGCGGGCAAGGGATCAAACGTCGCCGGGTGAAATTTGACCCTTCAAGACACAAAATGCCTCCTGGTGCACGTCAACGGTATCGCGATCAGGAGGAGCAATATCGTGTTGAACCCAACGTTGAAGAACACTCCGTGCAGTGCCGACAAGGCCGTGTCGAGTACGAACCATGCCGCCGCGGCGACCGCAAAGCAGTTCCACGCCCACCCTTCACGAGCCCTGAACGGATACTGCGCAACGAAGATCATGAAGATCCCCCAGCCGGAAATCGTTGCGCCCAGGACTCCATATATCCATGCTTGAAACGCAAGAACTTCAGACGGAAGTCGCCCCCCTTCCCAGAATACCGGATCGATCTGATTGTTGAAGAGGATGTCCATTACCCTCGAGTGAGGAAACAGGGCAAGGACCATACCGAACACCGCCACACAGATGCCGACGCCGACAAGCCATTTCCTCCAAAAGTTGAAGCTTCCCATATTCGTCCTCCCGGGAAAATCGTCATTTTCCGGTCGGCAATCACCGACGACCATCGTAATACCACATCCGACGCGACCGCGCCTCGGGAAGGTCTCGGGGCCTCCTCCCCTTTCGTGCCGTGAGAAACCGCGGGGAGGGGTTCGGGAAAAGGATCGACCGGGGTTGATCCCCGGAACAGGTATGATACAATGCGGCCCCAAGAGGACACACCAAGTGTGCCATAATGTGAGGAAATATGAGATGAAAAACAGAGAGGAAAATCCACACGGCGTCACCCAGGCCGACATTATCGTGGGTATACCATCCTGTAATGAGGCGTCATCCATACCTTTTCCCACGCGGCAGGCCGACAAAGGTCTGGTCAAGTACTATTCCGATCGTACGGCAGTAATCATCAACTGCGACAATAACTCTCCGGACGATACACGTCAGGCGTTCATGCAGACCTCGACGTCCACGCCGAAAATCTACCTCTCGACTGGGGATGGTGTTCAAGGCAAGGGCAACAACCTGCTCATGCTTTTTCAGAAGGCCGTGGAATTGTCCGCCCAGGCGATCCTGGTAGTCGATGCCGACGTTACCAGCATCACGCCGCTGTGGGTTCACAACTTGATAGAGCCGCTTTTCGAGGACTATGAGTTTGTCGCACCGCTTTACGTGCGTCACAAGTACGACGGACCGTTCACGAGCAATCTTATCTATCCCCTGACTCGCGCCCTATACGGTCGTCGAGTGCGCCAACCCATCGGCGGTGACGTAGGTTTCTCGGGACGAGTGGCCGGCATGTACCTGGAATCCCCGTACTGGGATGAAGACGTGGGAGGCTTCGGCATCAACATCTGGATGACTACGACGGCAATACGAAACAAGATTCCCGTCATTCAATCCTTCATGGGAAGGCCGAGAGTTCATCGCGTACGGGATACGCCGACTTCCATGGATTCCATGTTCAAAGCCGTGACGGGTACATTGTTCGAGCTCATGTGCCGCTTTGACACGTTTTGGAAAGAGGTCAAGTGGAGTCGTCCGACCGCGGTCTTCGGCTTCGGAGCCGGAGATGTGGAGATGGCGCCGCCTGTTGAAATCGACATGTCCGTCCTCTGGAACAAGATGATGGAAGGCGTGCACGCTCACTGGGATTTCTACGGTCAATTACTGAACGACGAGAACAGACTGAAACTTGAAGAGGTATCGGGACTACCCCAGGACTCTTTCGAGTTTCCCACGGGACTGTGGGCCAAGATCGTCTATGATTTCGGCGTGGCGTACAAGCGACGGGACTTGCCGAGGGATCGATTGCTCGAATCGTTGCTCCCGCTCTACTACGCCAAGACCCTTTCATTCGTGTTGGAGACCAAGGATATGAACTCGCAGCAAGTGGAAGAGTACATCGAGGATCAATGCCTGCAGTTCGAAAAGACCAAGCCGTATCTTTTGAACCGGTGGTTTGCATCGTGATTTCGGTCCATGGTCGGACGCGCACCAATCGTCGGGAGGGTTGTCCAACCAACTCGATGCAGGCATATAAATCTTCTTGCTGACGGATATTCTTGGCACTGCCTATGAGGAGCCCGAGATGGCAAAGATACTAATCGTTGACGATGAAGAAGGTATCCGAATGCTCTACACCATGGAGCTTCAGGACGAAGGGTACGAAGTCATTACACTTCCGGATGGAAAGGACTTGCTGAACGTGGTGGACACGGAGCAGCCGGATTGCGTGGTCCTGGATATCAAGATGCGTGAGTACAACGGCCTGGACTTGCTCCAACAACTCCGAAAGAAGTACTACGACCTTCCCGTAATCCTCAACTCAGCCTATTCAAGCTTCAAGATTGACTTGAAAGCCGTCGCAGCGGACTACTACGTGGTCAAGAGTTCCGACCTCAGCGAACTCAAGGACAAGTTGAAGGTCGCGTTGGAAGCTCAGATTCCCGAGTAGTATCGGGATCCTCACCGGATCATCGAGATGAACGTTTCCGGAAGGAAAACACTTGCCCTTGATCGTATTGGAGAACCTGGGAAAGGTTTATACCGCGGGGACCGTTGAAGTCCCAGCTCTGATATCCATCGACATCACCGTTGACGCCGGTGAGTTCCTCTCCATCATGGGACCGTCCGGATCGGGAAAATCAACCCTGATGAACATCCTGGGGTGTCTCGACGCTCCCACGTCGGGACGTTATTTGCTCGAAGGTGAAGACGTTTCGCGTTTGGGACGCGATCAACAAGCGGATGTCCGCAACCGCAAGATAGGGTTTGTGTTTCAAGGCTTCAACCTGCTCCCCCGGGTCGACGCGCTTCAAAATGTCGAACTCCCGCTCATCTATGGCAATGTAAAGGCCGGGTCACGCCGGAAACACGCAGAGCAAGCTCTCGATCTGGTCGGCTTGGCGGACCGCGGCCATCATCTCCCCACACAGCTCTCCGGGGGACAACAGCAGCGGGTTGCCATTGCCAGGGCGCTGGTAAACCGGCCTGAAATCATACTCGCGGACGAACCTACGGGAAACTTGGATACTCGGACCAGCGAGGAGATCATGACGGTCTTCCGGGGGCTCAACGAAGCAAAGGGAATCACCGTCATCCTGGTCACCCACGATCCGGAAATGGGGGATTTGACAAAGCGGAAGATCTTCCTGCGTGACGGACGCGTCGAGCGGGACGAGAAGAGGGGGGCTCGCATCGCCCGGCTGGAAACGCCGCCCGATCTTGTGTAGAATCTCCCACAGACCGGAGGGCCAAGAGGGTAAGGGAAAACGCATTCCCGGTGAGGAAGAGTGAAGAAGCTTGCACTAATCGCGATCGTAATCCTCGTTGCCGGCGGGCTGTACTGGAAGTTCGGCACGACGAGGGAAAAGGTTCCCGGGAAGCAGTACGTGACGGTCAAAGTCAAGCAAGGCCCTCTCAGAGCCGAGATCACGTGCACGGGAACGTTGAGCCCGCGAGTTGAAGTCCTTGTGGGAAGCCAGGTTTCGGGTACGATCAAGGAACTGTACGCGGATTTCGAATCCAACGTCACAAAGGGGCAACTGATCGCCCTCATCGATCCGGACAAATTCCGGGCAAAGGCCGAGCAGGCCCGAGCGGACCTCGCTGCGGCCAAGGCCGCTCACGCGAGGGCGGAAGTCACGTTGGGCAACAAACTGCGGGACTTCCGACGGAGCGAGAGTTTGATCGAGAAGGGCTCCGTCAGCCGCAGTGAGTACGATAGGGTCAAGACCGAAGCGGACGCGGCTGAGGCCGATGTTGTCTTGGAAAAGGCCAAAGTGGCCCAGGCCGAGGCCAAGCTCCGGGAAGCCGAACTGGAATTGGAGTATACGCGCATCGTCGCTCCGGTGGACGGAGTAGTCGTGGCCAGAAGTATGGATGTGGGTCAAACGGTCACGGCAAGCTTTCAGACTCCCGTTCTCTTCAAGATCGCCGAAGACCTCAGGCGCATGCTGGTCAACACGAATGTGGACGAAGCCGACATCGGCCGCGTACGGGTCGGGCAGCAAGCCGTATTTACCGTCCCGGCATTTCCTGATAAGATATTCAGCGCGTCGGTTACTCAAATCCGAAACGAACCGAGAATTGAGCAGAATGTAGTAACCTACAACGTGGTTCTGAACGTAAACAATGACGAGCTCGAGCTCAGGCCCGGCATGACGGCCAATGTTCAGATACTGGTGAGTGAAGTGAAGAGGGCCAGGATTGTCCCGGATCAAGCGTTCCGTTTTTCCCCCCGCGCGGACTCAACCCCGAAGGGGGATGAATTACCGTTACTGGAGCCTGGTTTCCGAAGAGTCTGGAAACTGGGCGATATGAACCGACTCAAGCCGATTACCGTGAAGGTCGGGATCTCAGGTACCGAAGGGGTGGAAGTGATCTCAGACGAGCTGAAGCCCGGAGACTTACTGGTGGTCGACGCAATTTCCGACAAAGCAGAGGGGCCGCGCATGCGCGGGTTCCCACTGAGATTCTAGTAGGTCGTTTCATAAATACCCTCACCCCGGCCCTCTCCCAAAGGGCGAGGCAGCAAGAGAACCGGGCGTATTGAGACGTGTGAAGGTAATTACGAACCGCCGGACCAGCGTACGATCCATGTATTGATAGGCACGTTTGAACGTGTGACGTGTTGCTTCTCGCTTGCCCGTCATAGAGAGGTGGAACATGAACAAAACCGATGCGTATCCGCCCAACCGCGGAAGGGAACGTGAACAGCGAAAGGACGTAGTCTTCTCAATGGAACCGGCGGATTTCACGTACATGGGTCTCAACGTCCCCTGTCAAAGCGCGTGCCCGGCATATACCAATGTTCCCGCGTACATACGTGCCCTGTACGAGGGAGAATACGGCACGTCATACGAGATCAATCGCATGGTGAATGTTCTCCCGGGGGTCTTGGGCCGCATCTGTTCTCGGCCGTGCGAGAAGGTCTGCCGGCACGGGGAAGCCGAGTTGGGAAAGCCGGTGAACATCTGTCACATTAAGCGTGCCGCGTCGGATCTCAAGGCCGCGGGCCACATCTACCTCGAAAGGTTCTATGCCCCCCAAGGCAAGCGGGTGTGCATTGTAGGAGCGGGCCCGGCAGGTTTGGCCGCGGCTCACGACCTGACCACCATCGGCATCGAGGTCACCATGCTCGAGGCGTTCGACGAACCGGGCGGGATGCTCAGATACGGGATTCCCGAGTTCAGGCTTCCCAGAGAGATCTTAGATGCCGAGATAGAGAGCATCGTCAGGCTGGGAGTCACGCTGCAGACGGGTGTTCGAGTGGGCAAAGACGTATCCGTGGAAGAACTTGTGGACCGATACGATGCGGTATTGATGGCTGCGGGGTGTTATGTGGCAAAGGATCTCGAGATTCCCGGAGAGAATCTTTACGGCGTCATCCCCGGCTTGGACTTCGTCATTGACGTGACAACCGGGGGAAAACCGGAAGTCGGAAACAGTGTCCTCGTTATCGGCGCGGGGTTCACCGCGTTCGACTGCGCACGGATGGCCTTGCGACTGGGAGCCGAGGACGTGGCAATCTGTATCAGGGCCACCGAGGAAGAGCTGAGGGTCACCGAAGACGAGATTAAGGAAGCAAAGCTCGAAGGCGCTCAGATCAAGGGCTTGATGGCATCGCGGCGCATCATGGGCCGGGACAAGGTCGAGGGGGTGGAGTTTCTCCGAACCCGTCTCGGTGACCGATCACCCAACGGAAGGCGGAAGGTCGTTCCCATCGAGGGGAGTGAATTCATCCTCCCGGCCGATTCCGTCCTCGTTGCAATCGGCCAGGGAGCGGAACCGATCCCGTCGCCGGGCGAAAAGGACCGTCGAGGCGTGGTCAAGGGCGACCCGAAGACGTTTCTTACTTCAGTACCCAATCTCTACGTTACCGGTGACTTCATGACCGGTCCTTCCACGGTCATTGAATCCATTGCAAGCGGACGCCGGGCGGCGGAGAAGATCGCGAAAGACTTGACGGGCAAGCGATTCCGTGAATGGGCGGTGAGAACCGAAGAAGCGCAAATTACCGACAGACACAGGGAATGGGACTATATCCCCAGGTCCGAGATGCCCACGGTGCTGCCCGTTCAGGAGCGGTTCAAGACCATGAACGTCGAGGTGGAGCGCGGCTTTTCCCGGGAGGAAGGTCATATCGAGTCCCAACGGTGCTACCTCTGTTATTTGCATTACGAAATAGACATCGACCGTTGCATCTACTGCCGCTACTGTATCGACGTCGCGCCTCGGGACTGCATCAAATTGGTCAACGAGGTGGTCACCGACGATGACGGCGCGATCACAGGCTATGTCGAGACGACCATATGGCGGGACGTAAACGCAGTGGTCATTGACAATTCTCGGTGCATCCGGTGCGGCGAATGCTTGAGAGTATGCCCGGTGGACTGCATCTCCGTTTCCAAGGTGGAACTGGTGGAGCGCATGCTTCAAACGGGGAGGGACTAATGGATCGAGCGCACTGCGTGATAATCGGAAACGGTCCGGCCGCCAATTCCGCGGCGTTTACGCTCAGAGATAACGATCCGGATCTCCGCATCACCGTGATCGGCGAGGAACGCGACCACGAGTACAGGCCCGATCTCCTTCCGGACTATATTGCCGGGAAGGCTACGGAGGAGGACCTGTTCATCGGCAAGTCCGAATCATACAAAGGACATGACATCAAGCTCAGGCTGGGTCAACGCGTCGTCCACGCGGATTTCCAACAGAGGGAACTCCTCTTGGAACACAACGAGGTAGTTCGCTTCACCGGCCTGATCATTGCCTGTGGAGCAAAACCCCGGATCCCCGAACCGCTGGCGGTCTTTGAGGATCTCATGCTGACCCTCAAGACGCCGGCCGATGCAAGGCTCTGGATCGAGCGGCTTGCCCGTGTGGACACCATACTCATCGTGGGGGGCGACCTCACGTCACTGAGTCTTACCAAAGCACTTCTTCACCTGGGAAAACGGGTCGTCTTCATGCTTGACTGCGGCTCCTTCTGGCCCGTCCCGTTCAGCCCGGAGCTTCGTGAACAGGTTGCTCGCAAGCTCACGGAGCATGGGGTTGAGGTGACCGAGTGTACCAAGATTCGCCGCATTTCAAGGATTTCCGACCATTCCTTTGAGGTCGCGACGGATCGCCGAACCATGGTTGTGGGCATTCTCGGGGCATTTTTCGGGTTGGTTCCCAACGTCAAGTTCCTCGCCGGCAGCGGACTCGATATCGAACGGGGAATACTGGTGGACGAATACCTGAAAACGAGTCGTGAGAACGTCTATGCGGCCGGCGACTGTGCTCAGGTGTACCATCCCGAGATTCGCGACTACTGGGTCTCGATCGGGTACACGAATGCCGTCGAACTGGGAAAGGCGGCCGCATTGAATCTTCTGGGGGATATGGTTGCTGTGAACGTCAAGCGTGAGAGCATTCTGGAAGTGGACGGGATCAACGTCAATAGTTCCTGGTGGATGGAGTTCTGACATGGCCGGAGTCGATGTGACGGTGGAGGTGTGCGGAATGGCCGGAGACGGTACCATTGCCGCGGGAGGGCTGATCAACGAGGCCATGTCGGCCGGCGGATTGTCCGTCCTGGGATTCGACTCCTATCCCGCGGAGATCCGGGGATTCGGCCGATGTGTGACCCGCTCCCGAATCGGAGACGAAGAAATTCTTGCCCTGGGAGACGAGACCCACGTGCTCATCTCCCTCAACGACGAGCAGTCCATCTCAAGAGTTCCGGTCCTGGCCAAGGATTCCGCGGTCCTGTTTGACAGCAATCCCCCAATATACGTCCAGGAAGAGAAATCCCTGGCTGCCGAGGTGGATCCCGAAACCATGCTCTTCGGGATGCCCTTCGGCGATCTGGCCACGAGCGCCGCGGGAACGGCCAGAGGCCGAAACCTGGCCGCGCTCGGAGGATTCGCCGCGGTATGCGGCGTACCTCCGGACCTCTTTCACCTTGTGATCACGGCAAAATTCAAATCCAAGGGCGAGAAGGTCGTCGATGCGAACCTGAAAAGCTTTGACGCCGGGTACGCCTATGCCAAGGAACGTTTTGCCGATTGTCTCAAAACGATGTTTTCCGGACCGGGACGAGCCGAAGGCCCGGAAAAGGTCATGTTGTCGGGAAACCTTGCCATAGGAAAAGCCGCGCTGGATGCCGGCCTCAGGCTCTATTACGGCTATCCCATCACTCCGGCCACGCCGATCATGGAGTACTTGGCAAAGCAACTTCCCGAGCGTGGCGGCGCGGTCGTCCAGATGGAGGACGAGATCGCGTCCATCGGAGCCGTTCTGGGCGCAAGCTTCGCCGGTGCAAGATCCATGACCGCGACTTCCGGGCCCGGATTCGCTCTCATGACGGAACTCATTACCCACGGCGTCATGGCTGAGATACCTGCCGTGATTCTCAACGCCCAGAGGGGCGGACCGTCGACCGGCCTGCCCACGAAGACGGAACAGTCCGACTTGCACGCAGCCGTGTTCGGCGGACCGGGCGACTCGGGCCGCATCGTCATCGCCCCGACCAATGTCGCCGAGTGCTATCTTTTCACGGTCAAGAGCTTTCAACTGGCCGAGAAGTACCAGACGCCCGTGGTCGTGCTCACCGATTTCTTTCTCGACAATCGAGTGGAAAACCTGCCCGTACCCGAGGCTTCCGAACAGGACATTGCATTCGGCAACGTGTTCCCGGACGATTCCGTCAAAGGCTCGTACATCAGATACCTCGACACGGAAACAGGCATCTCTCCGCGAGCCCTTCCCGGCATGGAAGGATTCGCCTTTTCCGCGACCGGTCTGGAACACACGGAACGAGGGACCCCGGATTACAGCCCGGACAACCATATGAAGATGTCCGACAAGCGACACCGAAAGATACGGAGCGCCTTGCGCGATCTGCCTATGCCCGAAGAATTCTCCCGCGGCGGCGACCTGGACGTGGGGGTCATCGGTTGGGGTTCGACGTTTGGTTCCGTACTGGAAGCCGTAAATACCGCGCGGTCTCGCGGGCTCAACGTGGGGGCCCTGAAAATCACTTCGATTTTCCCGTATCACGCGGACATGATCGGTGAGTTCATGGGACGATGTGCCCGGGTGCTCATTCCCGAACTCAATTATTCAGGACAATTGGCTAATCTAATCAGCCACCTAAGGGGGAACGACGTGGTTCGCTTGAATCTGGCGACCGGCACCCCGTTTCCTCCCTCGCTGATCCTCTCGAAGATCGAAGAGCTTCTCAAGGCAGGTGCGTGATGAAAACTCCGGGCCGAGATCTGGCCGATAAAGTCGCAGCCATCAAGAACGCACACGTGTTCGACGTCAGGTCCTCCTCGCTGCCCACGTGGTGCCCGGGATGCGGATATTTCGGGATTCACCAGGGGCTGAACGCGTGTATTCGCGAACTGGGCGTGCCGCTCCATGAAGTCATCACGGTTTCGGGAATCGGCTGTGCCGGCAGGTACCCCTTCTTTACCAAGACCTACGGGCTCCACACGGTCCACGGCAGGACTCTGCCGGTAGCTACCGGCGTGAAGATGGCAAATCCGGATCTCACCGTGTACGCGGTCGGCGGTGATGGGGACGGCCTGGCCATCGGAGGCGGGCATTTGCCCCATGTGGCCAGACGAGACGTCAACATCAACTATCTCCTCTTTGATAACTCCATATACGGCCTTACCAAGGGGCAGCCTTCTCCGAGCAGCCCGGTCGGCATGAAAAGCAAGGCGAGTCCCTTCGGCACGCACGACAAACCATTGAATGCCACGCTCCTCGCCTTGACCTATGGGGCATCCTTCGTGGCACGCCTCTTCGCCGGCGATCCCGAGGGAATCACCCGGGTCCTCAAGGAGGGCACGCAGCATCCCGGCTTCGCCATATTCCACATTTATACTTCCTGCGTGACCTTTGATAAGACGTTCAAGACGTGGGCCAACTTGAAGAAATGGGTTCACCCTTTACCGGACGACTACGATCCTACGGACTACAAGCAGGCCTTTAATCGCGTGCTCGAGGATGATTTTTGTACCGGGGTTATCTATAGGAGGGGGGAGTAGGGCATAGGCGTCAAAATAAGGTTTTTCCGGTCATAGTTTCATCCTCTGAAGGATGGCGATTCTTCTGCGTCGTTTGGAACCAACGAGCATCTTGAGGTTTTGCTCCTTGATGATCAGAAGCCAAAGACCATCGCCAAAGATCGCAAACCTCAGTGCCCACAAGGTTGCTCTGAATCTTGACCAAGCACTGGGACTGGCGACTGATTCGTCGTCGTTGAGGTCTACCCCTTCGGGGAAAAGGGCCCGCTGGGTTTACCAGGGTTTGTGCGATGGCAGCCGCAAGAAGCCGCCCAAGCAACCAGCTCTTGGAAATCGGTCCGTCCCTTGTTGGCAATTCGTCGAGGTGCAGCAGGCTTTTGAGCCTTTTGAAGAGCAGTTCAATCTGCCGGCGGAACCTATAGAGCTTCAGAACCCCTTCATCAGAAAGCTGCTCCCGACTCAACGTGGTCAGTACCCAAATGACGCCTTTCTTGGTTCTTCCGCCGACTATGCGCGCTGGTATCCACGATTTCGCATTCTTGAGTTTCCAGGGCCTGTTTTTCTTCAGGTTATCCGGAGGCGTCGGAATCAAGACATCCAGAGAAATGATTCCCTTTTCCAAAACGCGTGCCTCGTAGCTCTCCAAGTGAATCCGTTGCCTATTCAGGTCACAGATTTTCAGATTGTACGGATTAACACGAACCAGAGGATGGGCTTTACGGTTAACAACGTACTCAATACCGCGAGCTGTCGCGTACATCCTGTCTCCAAGTGTTGATTCGCCGGGGTTCACCGGATGGCGCGTGTACGTTTCCGCACCTCTGCAGTCGGTAACCTCAACGGACGTGAATTGTCCGGAAGCAGGATCCACTATCATATGAGCAACCCAATCCGTTCCCTTGGAGCCGGGTCCGGTGATGACCGAACCGTCGACCACGCGTATTGGGAAGCTGCTCGGATTTTGGGGTGGGTCTCGAAAGAGAAGCTGTCCCAAGAGGTGCTCCAGCCATTTCTCGCACTTCTGGAGCCGATAATGAAAGGCTTGTCCCGTAAAATCGGCTATACCGGTGGCTTTGGCCCAAGCTGCCGTATCTTTCAGAGAAAGATCGGAGACTGCATATGCAAGTATCACCCGCAACAGGTTTGCAGAGCTCGGTACGTTCCGGAGACGTTCCACGCCGTGACAAGTCCTTGCCGTGTGCTCCAGATCGCGTGGCAAGACACTCATGATCTCGTTCCATTTGTCGTCAGAAGATATAGATCGCGTTTTCATGAGACTTGTCATATAATAAACGCGAATCAAACGCGAGCTTATTTTGACGCCTATGCCCCCTATTTGTCTGCTATTATTAGTACATTAGGCATCCTGTTGAGCCATCCGGCAATCGGGAAGGAACCATGAAAGACCAAGACAAGACCAAGGCGCAACTCATCAACGAGTTGGAGAAACTGCGGCGAAGGGTTTCTGAACTGGAGGAACTCTCACCCGAGTCCCAACAATCAGGGGACCCCCCCCATGTTTGGCGGGAGCAGATGCCACCCGACGCGTTACGGAAAGATGATGTAACCGAGACGCTTGATCTCACCAAAATCCTGAC
>JAVHLK010000121.1 GCA_031082285.1 Desulfomonilaceae bacterium | reverse complement strand
ACACATTCGTGCATGCACGGCCTGTCGTAAGCCAGGTGAAGGACCCTCCTCAGCCGTTCCTTGACATAGTTCGCGTTCAGGACCGCGAGTTCGCTCGCCCTCTTGAGATCCCTCCCCATGGTGAGGATGTAGCTGTACGCCCGGACCATGACGCCAAAGCTTCCATAGAATGCGTGCAACTTCCCGATGGAATCGGGAAAGTCATCGGACAGCACATATCCTGCGTGGGTCTCGACGACTCGAGGAACCGGAAGGAACCTGGCCAGGTCCTCACGAACGCACACCGGCCCCGAACCGGGGCCGCCGCCCCCGTGAGGTGTGGAAAACGTCTTATGGAGGTTGAGATGCAGAACATCGACTCCCATGGCTCCCATATCCGCTCTGCCCATGATCGCGTTCATGTTCGCGCCGTCGCAGTACACGAGTCCTCCGCGGGCATGAACGATGTCCGAGATCCGCCTGATATGCTCCTCGAAAAGACCCAGCGTATTGGGATTGGTGATCATGATCCCCGCGGTGTCTTCATCCATGACTGCGCCGACCGCTTCCGGCGACAAGATTCCCTGTTCGTTCGATTCCACTCTCACCGGAGTGTACCGGCAAAGCGCCGCGCTGGCGGGATTCGTGCCATGAGCGGTGTCGGGGACGATGATCTTGTGACGGTTCGAGCCCTTGCCGTCGTGATAGGCATGAATGACGAGCATCCCGCACAGCTCGCCCTGAGCCCCTGCGGCGGGCTGCAGAGAAGCCGCGGCCATTCCCGTGATTTCGATGAGATACCGCTCCAGTTCACTCATCACCTTCAGCACGCCCTGAGACAATGCATCGGGGAGAAGAGGGTGCGCTTCGACAAACCCGCGGAGATTCGCCATGGCTTCGTTGATCTTGGGATTGTATTTCATGGTACACGAGCCCAACGGGTACATCCCGGCATCCACGCCGAAATTCCATTGTGACAGCCGCGTGTAGTGACGGACTACGTCAACCTCGCTCAAATCGGGGAGATCGGGAACTTCTCCCATTAATTCCTCGGCCACGGGGAAAGCGTCCACGTCTCTGCGGGGGAGGCTCATCCCGGTCCTTCCCCTGCGACCCTTCTCCCAGAGCAGCGGCTCGTTCAGCACCAGACCTACGGCACCCGGAAATTCTTTCATGATGAGATCTCCCCGACCAGGACATCCAGGTCTGCTTTGGATTTGGTTTCGGTCACACAGACCAGGCAGTGATCCTCGAGTTCGGGATAGAACCGTCCAAGGGGCAGTCCGGGGACGATTCCCTTGTCCATCAATCGGTCGTAAGTCGACGAGGCATTGTCCGGTAAGCGAATCACGAATTCATTGAACGTAGGACTATCGAATCGTATCGTGCACCCGATTTCTCGAAATCGACTCTTGAGGTATTCACACTTGTCGTAGTTAAGGCGGGCAAGTTCCCGGATGCCCGTTCCCCCAAGGGAGGCCAGATACATTGCCGCGGTCAACGCGCAGAGACTGTTGTTGGTACAAATGTTGGAAGTCGCCCTTTCTCGCCGGATATGCTGCTCTCTGGTTGCCAGAGTCAAGACAAACCCTCGTGTGCCGTCCAGGTCCCGTGCCTGCCCCACGAGGCGACCCGGCATGCTGCGCACATACTTCGTCAACGTAGTGAAGATCCCCAACCCCGGTCCCCCAAAGGATCTCGGAATGCCGAGGCTCTGCCCCTCGCCGCAGGCAATGTCCGCACCGAAACTGCCGGGACTTTTCAGCAGACCGTACGCGAGAGGTTCGGTGAACCCGGTCACGAACAACGCGCCGAGTTCATGGGATGTTCGCTCAACCGCGCAAAGGTCCTCGATGCACCCGAAGAAATTGGGAGACTGTACCGCCACCGCGGCGGGATCTTCCATTTGGTCGAGCGAGGAAAGATCCGTTCGACCGTCCGCTCCGTACGGCATCTCAAAAAACCCGTACCCGGTGGACTGCAAATAGGTCTTGGCCACCTGTCGGTAAAAGGGATGAATCAAACCGGATACGGCCACGTTCTTTCGTTTCGTGACGCGTAGGGCCATTAGAAGGGCTTCGGCCAGCGCTGAAGCTCCGTCATACAAGGACGCGTTGGCAACTTCCATTCCGAGCAACCGAGCCGCAAGCGTTTGATACTCGTACATTGCCTGCAGCGTGCCCTGGCTCATCTCAGGCTGATACGGCGTGTATGCGGTAGAGAACTCGGATCGGCCGAGCAGGTACGACACTGATGCAGGCCTCACATGGTCATAACTTCCCGCACCCAGGTACACCGTGTACTGGGGAGGGGCGATGGGGGTCCCCGCCAACGTGGACATATGATCGGTCAGTTCCCACTCCGTGAGCGGTCCCGGAAGCTCCAGTTCCCGGGCTCGCCGGCAATCGAGGGGCACCGTCTCAAACAGATCGTCAATACTCGCGACTCCAGCGACGTCCAGCATTGCCGCGACGTCATCATCCGTATGAGGCAGATATCGCATCTATTCAAATCCTCGCAACATTTCACGATACGTCCGTGCGTCCATCAGCGCGTCCATTTCCCGGACATCCGAAGGTTCGATCTCAACGATCCAGCCGCGGCCGTACGGATCTTCATTGATCAGGCCGGGCGTCTCCCCGAGATCCTCGTTGACCGCCACAACGCGTCCGCCCATCGGCATGAACAGCTCGGAAACGGCCTTGACCGATTCCAGAGTGCCGAACTCGTCGCCCCGTTCAAAAGAATCGCCCACGGCAGGCAATTCTACATAGGTGATGTCTCCCAACTGATCTTGAGCATAGTCGGAAATACCTATGATCACGGTGCTTTCGGCGGATCGGACCCACTCGTGATCCTCCGCGTACCTGACCGCCATCGGCAGATTCAACTCTTCGATCCGTTTCATGGAAACCCAACCTCCTTTCACGGCTCGCCCCTGGTTGTTGAGACAGTTCCTCTTTGCCCTCCATCAATTTCGCAGGCAGGTCTCGAATATTCAAAGCATCTCACTCATCGGAAGCCGCGCAGTCCTGTTCGGCCTGACGTCCTCAACGATCACGGCTTTGATCGACCTTTTCTCGTCTCTGAGTTCAACGGTCCGCCCGGGTGCGAGCGGTATCTTTACCTTCACGAATCCGCACATCAACCCCTTCGGCGTGAAATCCCGGGGCCTGTCCGGGCCGGTCATGCCGTAAATCCGCCCCCCGTGCAGGCCGATCGCCATGTCCGCCACGCAGGTCAAGACCAGCCCTATTTCCCTGCCCTCTTCATCCATCACTCGGGCAGGATCGTGAATGGACACCTTTCGGGGATCGAACCCGACCATGGCATAGGTGAACTCCGCGTTCTCGCTGTTCTTCAGCGCGTCATCCCCCACGAACGTCTTTGTGAATGCGGACTTGTCCGCGTTGTACGGCAACGCATAGGGCCACGGGTGGTTCACAAAGGGCCACGGACCTATGTCCTGCTGCGAGAGAGGGAGCACGGCACCGGCCCTGAGCGAGTCTCTCGCGGCAAGACCGCAAGGAACCAATCCCAGGTCTCTACCCAACTCCAGGAGCATGTGCCACACCCCGGGGAGTCGGTCCGGCGATGCAAGCATCTCGAACCCGAATTCTCCGGTGTACCCCGTACGAGAAAGGAGAATCGGAGTCCCGTCCGTCAGAAACGTGCGTGCATAAGGTTCCTCGCCGGCGAAGTGCCCCTTGAAGGCAAAGTATTCCATATCTTGAAGAACCTGCAAGGGATTGTCGAGTACCTTCATGAGGATCTTGGCCGATGCGGGACCTTGAAGATCGATCTTTCCGACTCTGCCGGTGAGATCGGTCACCTCCACCTGTTCTCCGTCCGCGTGACCGATGAGATGCGAGGCGATCGTTTCGCCCATGCCCGCGTTTACGATGCTGACGTACACCTGTGAATCGATCTGATACACCACGGTGTCGTCCACCACCCAGCCCGCTTCATTCAGATAGGCGCCGAAAGCGGATCTCCCGGGAATCAACGGATCTTTCCGGCCGCCGACGCAAGCTCGGAGGTCACGCGTGAAACACTTCTGCAAGAGATTGAAGGCCCCCGGTCCTTTAATCTCGACCACCGACATATGGGACGTGTCGAACAGGCCGGCATGCGCGATCACCGCCCTATGCTCGGCAACCGCGCCGGAAGGATACCAGAGGGGCATATCCCAACCGCGGAACTCCTTCATCGAGGCCCCGTCTGAAGTGTGCCGTTCAAAAAGCGGTGTTCTTTTCATGTGTGGTCCCCTTGCTAACGTGGGGAGTTTCCCGGGGGCGACTCCTCACCTCCGATAAACCGCGGCCGTGCCGCAATCTCTCACCTCATCGGTCGCTTCGTCAAGTGTGGGCCGAACCGATCGGTCGGCAGGACCCGGGAACGCGAGTTTCACAGTAACAGCAATTCCTTGCCATTTCAGTAACTTTTCATGGGTTCACTGCGTTGGATGTTTAAGTGATCCTCCGCGTGTGGTATTCCTATAAAGCCCCCCGTACGGAACACCGCGGCTTTGTGCCGCGGATGGAGGCATCTCTATCGAGAGCGGCAAAGCAATGTTCCATCTAAACAAACCTGACGATCTCAAAAAGGCCTTCTACGCCGAGAAGTACCTGCTGGCGGACAATGCAGCGTTAGTGCTTTTCCTCGCCGGAGAAATCAACAAGCCCGTGTTGGTGGAAGGACCGGCCGGCGCGGGCAAGACGGATCTTGCCAGGGTGCTGGCCCGCACGCTCGGCAGACGCCTCATCCGCCTACAGTGCTACGAAGGGTTGGATGAAGGCAAGGCTTTGTACGAATGGCAATACGGCAAACAACTCCTGTACAGCCAGATCCTCAAGGACAAGATTGCCGCGACGATCTCGGATGAGTCCGACCTGGCCGAGGCAATGGAGCGGGTTTTCGCCTTCGAGGACGTCTTTTTCTCCGAGCGCTTCCTTCAACCGAGACCTCTGCTCGAAGCGATCACGTCGACCGAGCCCGCGGTGCTGCTCGTGGACGAGGTTGACAAGTCCGACCCGGAGTTTGAGGCGTTCTTGCTGGAAGTCTTGTCGGATTTCACGGTCAGTATTCCCGAGCTGGGCACCGTTTCCGCCAAGACCATGCCGCGGGTGGTGCTTACCAGCAACAGCAGCCGAGAGATGAGCGACGCGTTGAAACGAAGATGCCTGCACCTGTACTTGGACTTTCCGGATCGGGAAACCGAGATGGAGATCATTCGGCTCAAGGTGCCCGATTTGGGCGAAACCGTCGCGCACCAGGCAACGGCCGTCGTGGACGCGTTGCGCCATATGTCGTTGAAGAAAAGCCCCAGCATCAGTGAAACCCTGGACTGGGCGGCCGCGCTGGTGTCATTGTGCGTGGAGCACTTGTCCGATGACGTCCTGGACCGGACTCTGAGCGTCTTGCTCAAGTACGAACGCGACCTCGCCCAGGCCCGGGAAAAACGCTCCGAACTTACCAGAGCCATGGGCAAGGCGTGAGAGATCCGACGTGGAAGAATGCAGATCTCTTCAGTAGCACCGGCATCTTGCCGGTACGTTCTCCATGACCGGCGAGGACGCCGGTCCTACTGCTCGACCCGCGGGGACGCCGGTCCTACTGCTCGACCGGCGAGGACGACGGTCCTACCGTGCCCATGCCCCCGTTTGATCGCCAAGTGGAAGCAACAATCCGGGCACGACGACAACGGCAGGTATTATCGTGAATCCTTCCGAAAACAAAGTGGTCGTTTCCGTGCAGTCGGTCGGCAAGATCTATCGAATGGGGGAGGTTGACGTTCCCGCGCTTCGCGATTCATCGATCGACATCCATAAGGGAGAATTCCTTGTCATAGTCGGTCCCAGCGGATCGGGCAAGAGTACGTTGCTCAACCTCATCGGAGGCATGGATCGTCCCACATCGGGTCGGATAATCTTCGACGGCAAGGACATTTCCCGCGCGTCCGATGCCGAACTCACCCTTTTCCGGCGTCTCCAAGTCGGATTCATCTTCCAGTTCTACAATCTGGTGCCGACGCTCACGGCGCTCGAAAACGTTCAGGTGGCGGTGGAGCTCGTCCCCGACGCCATGGACCCCATGGAGGCTCTGTCCCTGGTCCAACTTGAGGATCGTGCGGATTATTTTCCGTCGCAACTAAGCGGAGGCCAGCAGCAGCGGGTTTCCATCGCTCGGGCTCTTGCCGGCAACCCCAGCCTGCTGTTGTGCGACGAGCCCACGGGCGCGCTGGATATTGAAACCAGCAGGCAGGTGTTGGACCTGCTGGTGAACTTGAGTCGCAATCTGGGAAAGACCGTGGTGCTCATCACTCACAACGGCGCCATTGCGAGAGCCGGGGACCGCATCGCTCAAATACGGGACGGAACCATCGCCTCCATTGTGCGAAACGAGCACCCGACCCCGGTGAAAGAGATCCGATGGTAAACCGGGTATTGGCACGCAAGCTGGCCAGGGACCTTCGTCACCGGAAGGGCGCGCTCATCGCGCTCATTGCCATGGTAACCGTGGGAGTCGGCATATTTGTCGGCATGTCCGGGGTATACAGGGATTTGGACGGCGCCAAGGAGAACTATTACCGAAGTAACCTCTTGGCTGATTTCACCGTGGATTTGAAACGAGCCCCCGAATGGACCGCCGAGGCCGTGGGGAGGCTTCCCAACGTCCGCGCCGTCCGCAGCCGCATTCATCAGAGTGTTCTTGTGGACCTGGAAGACCGAACCACGCCTCTTCCGGGCATAGCCCTTTCCTTGCCCAACGACGGGCACTCGATCATCAACGGCTTGATGATGCGCTCCGGGATCCGGTTCTCTCATGACGAGGCCGAAGAGGTCATCCTCGATCGCCAGTTTGCCGAGGCGAACCACCTTGAGCCGGGCGATCGCATCAAGGTCCTGCTCCTCGACAAACAGCACGATCTGCTGGTCGTGGGAACCGCCATGTCACCGGAGTTCGTCTACCTTATCCCGCCCGGCGGCGGACTCGCGCCCGACCCGGCAGGCTATGCGGTGATGTACCTCCCCCGGAAATTCCTGCAGAATTCCTCGGATCTCAATGGGAGCTACAATGAGCTCGTGGGGCTGTCCTACGACACTTCCCGTCGCGCCCTGGAAGATACGCTGGTGCTCATCAAAGAGCAGCTCGAACCGTACGGAGTGACCAACACGACTCCGATCCAGGACCAGACTTCCGCGAGCATTGTTCAGGACGAGCTGGACAACCTCAAGACCACTGCACGGATCTTTCCCGTGATCTTCCTGGGCGTGGCCGCGCTGGTGCTCAACATTCTTATGCGACGCATGACGGCTCAGCACCGGGTCGTCATCGGTACGCTCAGGGCGCTCGGTTATTCTTCAGGAACGATAACCCGCCACTACCTGGGTCACGGTCTAATTGTGGGAGCGACCGGAGGGATCGCCGGCGCCGCTTTCGGATGGTGGCTTCAGGGCGCGATGGTGGGGATGTATCGGCAATTCTTCGCGATGCCGGGTATTGATCGTCATTTCCATCCCGAGGTCTTTGCCGTCGGGTGCGCCATCGCAATGTGTTTCGCGCTTGCCGGAGCATTCAGAGGAAGCAGGCAGGCGGCGAAGTTGGAACCGGCCGAAGCAATGCGGCCTCCGCCGCCGGAACAGGGGGCTCGGGTTCTTCCCGAGAGGATACCATTGTTCTGGAATCGCCTTTCTTTCCAGTGGAAGATGATTTTCCGCGCAGTGTTTCGGAATCCCTTTCGGAGCTCCGTGAGTATGCTCGCGTCCGCGGTGGCCACCGCGCTTCTCGTGGCTTCACTCAGTATGTACGATTCCACCTATTACATGATGGACTACCACTTCACGAGGCTGTTCCACCACGATCTCACTCTGTCGCTGCGCGATCCCGAAGGAATGGGCTCCTTGTCCGAGGTTCGGGGCATGCCTGCGGTTTCCTACACCGAGCCTCAGCTCGACGTCATGTGCGATATGAGTAACGGACCGTACAGAAAGCGCACCGCGGTCACGGGCCTGGCCCCGAACAACATTCTGTACACCCCCTTGGACAGCCGGGGCAACAAGGTGGTGGTGCCCGCCACGGGCGTCATCCTCACACGGAAGCTTGCGGAAATCCTCAATGTGGGGGTCGGGGAACAGATCAAGCTGCGACCTCTCATTGCGCGGCGTGAACAGGTAATGGCCCCGGTGGTGGGGATCGTCGACACCTATCTCGGCCTCTCCGCGTACTGCGACATACACTATCTCAGCACGCTGTTGGGAGAATACCGGACGGCCAATTCGATTCTCACGCGCGTCTACCCGGGGGCCTTCACGCTTCCCCTCATGGAACAGATCCGCAGGCGTCCTAAGGTCATCGGGGTGACGGAACGTCTCCGAGCGCTTCAACAGGTGCAAGAGACCATAGGAGATTTCATGGGCGCGTTCTTTTTCATCACGGTACTCTTCGCAGGCATCATCGCTTTCGGAAGCATGCTGAATACGGCGCTCGTGTCGCTTTCCGAGCGCGAACGGGAAGTGGGCACGTTCCGCGTGCTGGGATACTCTTCCGGACAGATCGCACGCATCTTTTCGGGCGAGAGCTTTCTTCTCAACGGAATGGGCATTGTGCTCGGCGTGGGCCTCGGTATAGGCGTCGCGCATCTTCTGTCGCTCGCGTTCAACACGGAGCTCTATCGCTATCCCGCGATAATCCACCCGTCCCGTCTCATGTTGAGCGCTGCGCTCATGGTGCTCTTTGTCGGCTCGGCCCAGCTTATCGTATTTCGGATGATCCGAGGCCTCCAATGGCTGGAAGTCCTGAAAGTGAAGGAGTGAAGCATGAGTTGCCGATTTGGATTTTTTTGTGGTTTGGGTTTTGTTTCGGCGACCGTACAACGAAGTGTGAAAGTGCTTATTCGAAGTAAAATCCTCCGGGGCTTCCCATCGGAGAAAAGACCTGAAGAGCGCACGATGCGACGTAACCGGGGGGGAGACTCCATGGCCGCCCAACACCCTCCCACCCGCGGCACGTTGCAGTCGCGCTCCGTTCGGCAGACCTTGGTGCGAGATGCCGTACTCGTCAGCGCCATTCTTGCTCCCTTACTCTTCCTGTCCGGGTGTGGCCGCGATCCGGTCCAGGTCGTGAATCCGCAACGAGGTGAGATCCGGGAATCGTTCACCGAACCAGCCAAGACGAGATTGGAGAACCAATATCCGATCACGGTGCCGGTGGCCGGAAGAATCCGACGTATTGACCTCGAACCGAACGACAAGGTCGCCAAAGGCTCAGTGTTGGTCCGGTACGACCCGGTCCCGTTTCGGGAAGCCGTCAGGGAGGCAAAGGCAAGGGTCGCGGAACTGGAAGCGAGCCTCGTAGTCCAAGACGACGATCGCTTGGAGCAGACCGCGCTGGTTGAAGCCAAATCCGCCATTGCCGCGGCCGATGAGGCCCTGAAGGCTTCCAGGGAACAAGTTGCCGCCGAGAGAGCCCGCTGGGTTCGCGCCGACAAGGAGCTCCAACGTATGACCGCCCTCTTGGAGAGCCAGGCCATTCCTCAGACCAAGATGGACGACGTGAACCTGGCCGCGGAAACGGCCCTCATCGAATGGAAACAACAGCAATTCTACCTTTCAGCCATGAAGGCCATCGTGCTTGCCGTCAATCTGGGTCCCTTGTACGTGACCCGATACCTGGACCGGAAAAACCTGGAACGAGAAGTCCTCGTTGAACAGCTGAATCAGGCCAAAGCACGCCTCACAGCGGTGGAACACGATCTCAAGCTTACCGACGTGCGATCTCCCATTGACGGGGTGGTCCTGGAAAAATACGAAGAGGGAGACAGTACACTTCAGGCGGGTAAGCCGCTCTTGCTCATCGGAAATCTTGACGACCTTGAAGTGACGGCTGAGGTGCTGACCCAGGACGCGATGAGAATTTCACCCGGTTCGGAAGTCCTCCTGTACCCCTCCATCGGAACCGCGCCCCTGCCCGCAAAGGTCAAGCGCATCGATCCGGCCGGCTTTACCAAGCTCTCATCGCTGGGTGTGGAGCAGCAACGGGTCAATGTCATCGTCACCTTGAACGAGCGACAGGAAGGCCTAGGCGTCGGCTATCGAGTCCAGGCTCGCTTCTTCGTCGGCTCAAAGCCTGATGCACTCCTGGTTTCCCGGTTCAGTGTCATGCAATCACCGGACGGTTCGTTCTACGTACTCAAGGTGCAAGACGGAAGAATAAGAAAACAGCCCATCCAAATCGGACTCAGAAACGATCTCCAGTTGGAGGTTTCCGGCGGCCTCACCGACAAGGACGTGATTGTGGCCAAACCCGATACCACCATGGAGGAGGGGATGCGGGTCAAGCCGGTGAAGGACGAGGGCGGTACATAAGGAGTGGGAGGAGGCATTTTTCCATCCCGTCGGCAATTGGACCGTGAATTCGGCAGCGTATCCATGCCGCCGTGAATTGAGACATTCGAGAGACCATACCATGCACGCATCACTCATCGGGTTTGCAGGTCATCTTCGAGACAACGGAATCAAGGTCTCCCAAGCGGAACTGACCGATGCGTCACGTGCCCTGTCTCGGCTTTCCCTGGAGAAACGGTCTATATTCAAAGACACCTTACGTGCGACGCTCATCAAGAGGGTTCGAGATATCCCCTTGTTCGACGATCTGTTCGCTCTTCACTTCTCCTCAGGTTCCGTCTCGGGTCTTGCCGAGACCGATCATGGACAGATGAACCCCGAGGCTCTTCGATCGACCATTGGGGAGATTCTTTCCAGAAGCGACGTCACGGTTTCGCCTGTCGCAGAGATGCTCTTAACGGGCCGATACGGTGCGCTCGTGCGAGTCGTGACGGATCTGATCCAGACCATGGGGATAGACCGCATGGAGACCGCGCCGCTCCGCGGAAGGTTCTTCCTCAATCGAATGAGACGAGACTTGAACATGGACGGGATGAGACAGGAGATCGGAGCGGCTCTCGCGGAGGCCCGGGGAAGCGGGGCCGGTGCCCCGGGCGAGCCGGCGGCCGTCAGCGAATATGTCGACCGGAGTTTTGCCCGCATGGAGGACGTCCTGTCAAGCCTCGTGCAGAGGGAGATTGACAAGAGTCGCTACCGGGCGTTGCGTCGTATCGACGATCGCGACATCACCGAACGCGATCTGTTCCAACTTACCGACTCCGAAATACGGGCAATGCGCCCCGCAGTGGATCGCCTGGCAAGAAAACTCAAGGATCGTTTGAGCGTGCGCCTCAGGCACGCGGACTTGGGACGCTTCGACCTGAAGACCACTTTCCGTAAGAACATCGGATACGGAGGCCCCCTTCCCGAGCTCCGCTTCCGGAAAAAGAAGCCCGCGCGACCTCAAGTGGTTGCCCTCTGCGATGTTTCACGGTCCGTGAGGAACTTCTCCCGGTTCATGCTCCTGTTCTTGTATACGCTCAAGGAAGTGATCTCCAAAGTTCGGAGTTTCATATTTGTCGGAGATCTGAGCGAGGTCACCAGCCTGTTTCAGCAGTACGACGTGCACGAGGCGGTCTCTCTTGCCGCCGCGGGATGCGGACTTCGCTATCCTGTGGGCACCGACTACGGCGCGTCATTGGCTCAGTTCGCGGAGGAACACCTTCCGGCAGTGAATTCCAAGACCACGGTGATTGTCCTGGGTGATGCACGAACCAACCGGTTGCCTCCCAGAATCGAGGCTATGGAGGCCATAGCGGAGCGGGCGCGCAAGGTGATCTGGCTCAATCCGGAATCAACGGCAACCTGGGCGCTCGGGGACAGCGTGATGCACCTGTACCGGCCGCTGTGCACCGATGTGGCCGAGTGCGGAAACCTCGCACAGCTTACTCGTGTGATCGAGGACCATCTCGGCGGACGCGCATGACCAAACGGGTCACGCATATGTGAGCCACGTACGGGATGTCGCACATGGGGTCATATATTCTTGATGCCGTTCGGCAGGGTCCCCACGTCCGGGCCGAGCCGCCGGGCGAAAATGGCGGTGTCCTGAAGAATACCGGCACGGAGGCCGGCGCTACCAAGACGGGGATCGTCCGCTCAATATGTGACCGTACTTCGGCCATGGAGTACCTGGAAACGCGAGTACTCGAATTCCCGCGCCTACCTTGCGGCATGTGTGGTATCGTGGTCAGGCACTCCTCTCTATTTCATTCGGCAACGGAAGGTCCATCCCCATGAAAACGTACCCGGAATGCGTGCCCTGTCTGCTGCGTCAGGCGCTGGAAGGGGCACGACACGCGACGGATGACGAGGCCGTCGTCGAGGAGGTTCTGCGCAGCGCGGGCCGAATGGTCGCGAACGTGGATCTGGAGGCCCCAACGCCCCTTCACATAGGGGAGATACACCGAAACATACGGAGATTGACCGGCGATCCCGATCCGTACCGCGCGGCAAAGGATCGCTTCAACAGGACCGTCTTGAACCTGTATCCCGACCTCAAGGAATTGATCGGCCGATCCCCGAATCCCTTAGAGACGGCTCTCCTTCTGGCTGTCGGAGGGAACGAGATAGACATGATCGTCGACGCGGGCCTGGAAAAGGCCGACATCGGTGAATCCGTGAAAGCGTTCCTTTCCATCCCGCTACACGGATCCCTGATCGACGAGTTCAAGTCTTCGGTGCGGTCTGCTCAAGAGATTCTGTACCTCGGCGACAACGCCGGCGAGATCGTTCTCGATAGGTTGCTCATGGAGGAATTACCCACGGAAAAGATCACCTATGTGGTGAAAGGAAATCCCGTGATCAACGATGTGACCATGGAAGACGCCCGCGCATGCGGGTTAACGGAACTGGTGGAAGTCATCGATAACGGGACCGACCTTCCCGGCACGGTACTGGACCAATGTGCCGACGCCTTCCGGGAACGATTTTTCCGCGCGGACCTCGTGATATCCAAGGGCCAGGGCAATTATGAATCGCTCAGCGATGTGAACCGGAACCTCTTCTTTCTTTTCAAGGCAAAATGCCAAGTGATAACGCTCCACCTCGGGTACGAGGTCGGGAGTCCGGTGATGATTCACACGCGAGGAGGGGATAGACCTGGCAATCACAGCGCGACATATGCGCAACCGAATTCAGGAACATGAGTACTTATCCTTCTCGTTCCCAGGCTCCACCCTGAGCATTACCCATATCTTAGGTCGC
>JAVHLK010000120.1:188-13220 GCA_031082285.1 Desulfomonilaceae bacterium | reverse complement strand
TGGCCGCCCAGGGTAGGCACGGGGACCTACCCCTACGGCAATGACAAACGTGAAGATGTCCGCAGTATTCAAGGGCCGACACTATACTTCTCCGGTGGCCGTGACCGTGACCCGCCGCGCGCTGCCGCAGCAAGGATCCGGCTCGTCGAGCCCGTTAGGCGGCCGCCACCGCGTTCCTCGAAGGGTGATCCCGAATTTGGACAGGCTGGACGAGCGGTGAAATGAGTAGTATTATGATAAGTTTATAATGGTCGATTCGGAAGGACTGCCATGGAGATGCCCGTATGTTTGTCGGAATTACGCAAGGGAATCGCGGCCCGCGATGCAGAGCAAATCCGTACGGCCCTGAGCGGTCTTCATCCGGCCGACGCGGCGGCGGCTCTCGCTCTTCTCGATTTGGACGAAATAGCGAGCTACATCGTGACCGCGGGTGCATCCGGGTCCGTCGAGACGTTCCAGTTCCTGCCCTTTGAAATCCAGGAAGAAGTCCTGACTCGCCTGCCCAAAGAGACACTCGGCCGTCTCGTCGGCTTGATGAGCCCGGACGACCGAGAAGACCTTGTCGAACGTCTTGACGCGGGTTTTCGAGACCTGATCTTGTCGCTCCTCATACACAGGGAGCGGGAAGATGTCCTGCACCTGCTGGAGTACCCGGATGACAGCGCGGGCGCATACATGACAACGGACTACGCGTCGTTGCCTGAGGGAATCACCGTTGCCCAAGCCATTGATCAGCTTCGGATTCAGGCGCCCAAGAAAGAGACCATCTACTACGTGTACGTTCTGGACGCACAGCGCCACCTTGTTGGGTTTGTGTCTCTCCAGGACATTATTCTCGCATCACGTGCAAGCCGAGTGAACGAGATTATGAGGTCGGACGTGATATCGGTGAACGTTCGCGAGGACATCGAGACCGTTGGGAAAAACCTCGCGCGCTATGACTTCCTCGCGGTCCCGGTCGTCGACGACGAGAACCGTCTCGTGGGGATCATCACGTACGACGACGTCCTCGACGTTATTCAGGAAGAGGCCACGGAGGACATGTATCGGCTGGCCAACCTGGACACCAACGAGACCATTGCATCGCCTATTTGGCGTGCGATACGGCTGAGACTCCCGTGGCTCCTTTTGAATCTGGGGACATCCCTGGTTGCCGCTTCCGCAGTGAGCTTTTTTTCCGAGACAATCGAGCAGGTGGTTGCACTGGCAAGTCTGATGACCATGGTGGCAACACTGGGCGGGAATTCAGGAAACCAGGCATTGACGATTGTGGTGAGGTCTTTGGCGCTGGAAGGGGACAAGCTGCATGGAACTTGGCGGGTAGTACTCAAGAACCTGGTAGTCGGTCTGACGAACGGACTTGTATGTGGTATGGCCGTCGCGGTCCTCTCCTATCTCTGGTTTCACAACGCGTGGATCTCGGTTCTGGCCTGCATTGCCATGACATTGAATATGGCGCTGTCAGGCTTGTACGGAACCTTGGTGCCCCTCACTTTGCGAAGATTCAAACTCGATCCGGCCTTGGGGTCCAGCGTCCTGGTCACCACGGCCTGCGATTCGGGGGGATTCATGATCTTGCTCGGGATGGCCACACTGTTCATGAGGTATCTTGCCGGTCACTAGTACAGCGGTTGGTAATTGCCTTCACACTTCTCAATACGCCGAATCATTTTGCTCCCTCGCCCTTTGGGAGAGGGCTGGGGTGAGGGTATTTGTGAAACGGACTACTAGAATTGCTCGCCGGCGATCCCACGGCCCATTTCCGTGCGCCTTGGGCACTTCATTCCCTGAACCGCGACACGTTCGTCACGTTTCGGCCCCAGTGCTCATGCGCCCCACTCAAGGTCCCTGGGCATACTTCCCGTTCCGGGAAGCCTTCTTAACTGCCGGATCGGGGCTTTGCCGTTCCGTCGTTCGTGTCGAGATCTCCCGGATATTCCGGTGCAAATTCTCCGAGTAATTGACGAGACCCCGTGGTAACGTGTATTTTTTCAAGAAATAGACGGACATGCCGGCAGGCCGAAGACTGCGGAGAAAGGAATGGGGGTTCCTCATCATGCAAGGCGATACCACAAAGACGCTCATAGTAGAGGACGAGCCGCACTTACGGGAACTTCTCGCCCGTTACCTTAAGTCCGAGGGCTATGCATGCAGCACCGCGCCGGATGGAGAGACGGCGTTGCAATTGTTGCAGAACGAGAAGTTCGCTCTGGTGATGGCCGACATTATGATGCCGGGAATGTCGGGTATGGACCTTCTCAATATTATCCGAACGCTCTATCCCGATACGGCAGTACTTATGGTCACGTCGGTAAACGATCGTGAGACCGGGATTCTCGCCATTGAACTCGGAGCGTACGGATACATCATCAAGCCTTTCGAACGAAACGAAATCCTTATCAATGTGGCAAATGCCCTTGAGAGGCGCCGTCTGGTATTGGCTGGTCGAGACCGCGCGACTACCCCCGAGTCGCGATTTCGGCCGGCCGGCCGTGAACGAAAACCGATTCGGATTTCCGCGAGAGAGGCTGTGGATTGTCTCAGGTCGGGCATGGATGACGGCGCGCTCATGAAAAAATTCAACTTGTCGGCAAAGGCGCTCTACAGCCTTTTCGACCAGTTGGTGGGGGCCGGTTGCCTGATGCAGTGGGAGGTTGACGAGCGCGGATCTCTTTCTCCGGGCACGGTCGTCCTGGATGTGGGGCAGACCGAGTTCCCCGCGCCCGATAAAGGAATGCCCGTTATCAGGGCCGCGGATGCCGTAAAGTGCATACGATCCGACATGGATGACTCCGCTCTCATGAAGAGGTACAATATCTCCGCCAAGGGGCTTCGGAGCTTGTTCAGAAAACTCGTCGCGTCGGGGGCCTTGGATCAGTCCGAACTTGACAGAAGACTGTCCGAAACACACAGTTGGGCCGTCCTGGGCGACGATTCTTGACAGCGCAGCGAAGGAGTGGCTTGATGCTTGGACCAAACGTACTCAGAAGGATATCCCCCGATTGTACGACCGTGGCGGCGGTCGTCATTTTCTCCCTATTCTTCTGTTGTCTTGGGTGGTGTCAGACCCCGGAGATGTCGTCGCGCCAAGAAGACAAGCCGGCCTCCACGGTAAAGGTAGAAGTTAAGGAGGCTGAGGGGAAGAAACCGGCCGAAGTGAAGGTCGAGGTCGGCGGGAAAGAAGTCGAGACCAAGACCGGAGACGCAACGGGTAAATCCTCCCCGACTCTCTTGCCTTCCCCGGAAGAGAAGATCGCTCCGGTAGATACCGAAAAGATAGAGGAAGCGGGGAAACGGGTTGGGGAGAAACTCGATCAAGTTGTAGAGAAGTCCTCTCACGTCTTGGGAGATTGGGTAACGGCCAAGGCCTTCAGCGGTGTTTCCTGGCTGAAGCTCGTTGCAACGGTTCTCGTGTTCCTTGTGATAGTCGTTACTGAAAGAACCGTCAATCACCTGATTAGACGACGTTTACAGAGAATAGAAAGCGAGCAACGGGCGCCCACTTGGTTCGAAGTCTTGCTGGACGCGCTGCGCAGGCCGCTTTCTCTCTTCATTTGGGTCTATGGTTTCTACTTCGCCATCTCTCCGCTGTTCATCCATTTTGATCTGCCTTTCGCCACAAATGTCCTGCGGGATTCTGCCGGCACCGTGGCCGACGTCGGAGGCCTGATCGCGGTTGTGTGGTTGATTTTCCGGGTCGTGCGGTTGGTGGACCTGGAGCTCAAGAAACGAGCGAAGTATCCTGGAAGCAGAATAGATGATTTGCAGGTGTCTCTCGTTGGGAAGACGCTCCGGTGGGTCATCCTCATTACGGGGGCCATCGTGATCGTCCAGTATTTGACGGGCATCCACGCCACACCGATCATCGCCTCACTGGGTATCGGAGGCTTGGCGGTTGCCCTGGCCGCCAAGGAATCCATCGCAAATCTGTTCGGGACCGTGACCATCGCATTCGACAAGCCCTTCAAGGTGGGGGACAGGATCGTCATAGACAAGTACGACGGAGCCGTTGAGTCCGTCGGGTATAGAAGTACGAAACTCCGGCTCTGGAACGGCAACCTCGTCACCATCCCCAACGAGAAGATCGCCGGTTCGAGTGTGGAGAATTTCGCTCGACGGCCTCGTATCATGTGGTCGACCAACATTACCATCACCTATGACACGCCTCCGGACAAAGTGGATCAAGCCGTAGAGCTAATTCAGGAGCTTCTCGACAACGACGAAGACACCAACAAGGAATGGCCTCCTTGGGTATTCTTCGACGGATTCAACGACTGGAGCCTCAACATACGGATGATGGCATGGTTCAAACGCGTGGGCGAGGAACCGGCTCAACGGGACTACTTTACCTGGCGTCAGAGGATTTGCCGCGGCATTCTGAGACGATTCAACGAAGAAGGAATTGATTTTGCCTTCCCCACGGGAACCACCTATCTTGCAAGTGACGAAAAGCGCTTGCTCAAAATAATGATGGCGAGCGATCAAGAATTGAAGGAACCTCCCATGGCCACATAGCGTGCCGAAAAATCCATGCGGATAATTCCGCTGCTCCCCGATTCCCATTGCGATTCGTCTACCCCGTGAGCCCTTTTGGGGAGGAATCATGCTTTCATTATTGTTTTTCTTTGTGCCGGGACTCGCCTTCTTAATCTTCGGAGCGGAAATCCTCGTCAAGGGGTCCACTTCTTTTCAATATGGTCTTCTCGACGCCCAATTCCGTAGAAGGAACTCCAACGGAATACTCATCCAACTGTTCGCGCAAGTCGTCGTACACGTTGCGACGCATAATGTCCTCCGTGGTCGTGTGAAGACGGCACGGGATTCGGGAAAGGGAGGAGCGGTCGTCCGGAACCGCTCCCGCCTCAGGTTCGCCCGAGAATCATCTCTTTCGGTCTTCGACTCCGACTTCCATGACCACGCGTCCCCATCCTCCACACTGCAACCCAACGTCAAAGCAGCCTGTCCTCCTGAATTTCATATCGTTGGGGTCGGCGCCGGCCATGAGAAACTCTCCCGTGGCGAACACGGCATTCTGAAGTGCACTCACCGCGTAAATGCACATCCTCGTGGGACACAACTTTGAGATCAGGTTGCCTGCGGCGTCCAGGTAGAACTTGTCGCCCACTTTGTGTAGGCTGTTGCAGCCGTGAGATTCGACGACCTCCGCGACGATGGTCTTGTTTCCGAACTCCCGGGTCTTCATGAGAACCTCAATGTTCCTCGGGTTGCCCTTGAACAGCTCCATTTCTTCATCCGAATAGGCAAAATGCCTCTGAACCGCATCCAACATTTCGTTGCTCATTGTGTTGTCCTTTCCGTTCTCGATAGTAGATGGAAACACTCTATGCCGGAAGACAATGGAATTCCGCTCCTGCAAGTATTATTTTTGCGGCCGGACGGATTATGCCCTTGAAAACCAGTTCCATTACGACGTCGAAGTTGTGGTAAGGTACGGCGAGAGCCCGGCGACCTTCGAGTTTTGGCAGTACCATTCTTGGGTGACTGCACGTCCGAGAGATGATCGGCTGACATGGGAGAAGCGGATGCAAAGCCCGGCTGCAGGAGGTAAAGATGACGGAGTCGAGATCCAGGATGTCGGTCACGCACTCCGGTGCGGAAGATATCGGGACGCAATTTCGAGCTCTTTTCGGTCCTCTCGGAAGTGACGTCAACGAGATCTCCGTCGCTTCCGAAGGCCCGTTGGTCAACGGCACGCTGGGCGTGCACCCGGTAAGGCCGGGCATGCGGCTCTTCACCATGGATGTGAACGTGCGACAGGATATCGAGCTTACCGTGGAGCCTGCCAACCCGGGCATTCTCGTTTCCCTCGTCTTGGACGGCAGGTCCGACTACACGGTCCAGGGGCCGCAGCGCCGTCACGACCGGTGGGAATTTACCTCGGGCAGCATCGTTATTGGGACCTTTCAGCCCGAGAAATCTCAGTGGAACGTGTTGGGAGGCGGGACTCACCGGTTGGTGGAATTGCAGATTGCGTCGGGCAGAGCTCGGCAACTGCTCTCGGAGTATCGCAAGACATCTCCCGGGACGGTGCATCCCCTCCTGGAGCGATCCGAAACCCTGCCTCAGCACGTGACGGCCCCTCTCACTCCCGAGCTCGGGATGATCGCTCATCAGGTACTCACCTCCCGGCTGGAAGGGATTGCGAGAAGACTCTTCATGGAGAGTAAGGCGCTCGAGATCCTTGCCTATCAGTTCCACGCGATGACGTCCCATCCCCTGCCCACGCGTGCAGTACGAAGCAGACAGGACCACGAGCGCCTCGAAGAGGCCAGGGCAATTCTCGAGAAGGAACTCGCGGATCCCCCGTCACTGCTCGCGTTGGCACGTCGTGTCGGCCTGAATGATTTCAAGCTTAAACGCGGGTTTCGAGAGATCTATCAGACCACGGTGTACGGATACGTTCGGATGCTGAGAATGGACAAGGCGCGAACGCTCCTGGAAACCGGAGAAATGAACGTCGGTGAGGTTGCTGCGGCCGTTGGTTACAGCTGCTTCGGCCATTTCTCGGAAGCCTTTCGCCAGAGGTTCGGCATGTATCCAAGAGACCTGAAGAAGACACGACGGTTTTGACCAAGAATTGGAGCGCGTGCCCGACGCGCCGCGTGGGTGCTGAATTCGTTCGCAATTGCCTTGTTTGCGAATGGGCACATCGGTCCACGCGCGGCTAAGCACGCCCTCCGACTGAACCCGACCGAAGGGAGGGCACGGCAATCTCAGACTCTCATGGAGCATTGAGATTGCTTCGTCTCTCCGCTCCTCTCAATGACGGAAGCGACCGGTGGGAGTGTTGAGGAACTGGGTTGGGATCACCTCGAAATTCATTGCGCGTTGCTATAACAAAGGCTGGCCCGGGAACAGGGAACCGTGCTCCCACAACGGAGATTTAGTACACGCAGAGCTGAGATGGTGCGGCGAACTATTACTTTTCAACGAAGTTGAATTCAGCTAAAGTAGGCGATTCGGATTTCAAGGGATTCCTTGAACGAAGCTCTTGGTCGACCGTCCAGCGGCGAGATGACGGCGAGACCCGGCATACGGAACCTTCACGCCGGCGTGCTGAGGGGGCCGGTCGGGGACGTGGGCGGAGAAGAGGATACATGAAACATCAAATCAGATTTACGGTGAATGGGGACGAATACGTGGTTGCAGTCGATCCCCGGCGCACGTTGAATGAGGTGCTCCGCGACGACCTGAACCTTACGGGCACCAAGCTGGGTTGCGGAACGGGCGACTGTGGCGCATGTACGGTCATCGTGGAGGATCGCACGGTCAGTTCGTGTTTGACCTTGGCCGTCTCGGTCAACGGCAAGGCCGTCAGAACCGTTGAAGGTCTCGCTCCATCGGGAGAAGAACTGCATCCCATCCAGGAGGCCTTTGTCAAGACCGGGGCCATCCAATGCGGTTTCTGCACGTCCGGGATGGAAATGGCCGCGGCCCATCTTCTGAGCCGCAATCCATCTCCCGGCGAGGAGGAAATCAGAGCCGGTCTGTCCGGACACTTGTGCAGATGCACGGGATACAACCAGATCGTGGAAGCGGTTTCGGTTGCAGCTGAGGCGATGAGAAACAGCAAGACGGAAGAGGTAAAAGGATGAGATTGCCCAAGTTCGCATACTTCGCGCCTCGTACCGTCGAGGAGGCTTTGAACCTCTTGGCGGACCACGGAGAGGGCGCTCGTGTGATGGCCGGAGGCACGGACGTCATGGTGAAAATGATTCATGGCCTCCTCAAGCCCACGGCAATCATCAGTCTGCTGGAGATTGAAGAACTCCGAGGCATTCATTTTGACGCCAAAGACGGCCTGACCATCGGTGCGACCGCTCCCCTGGCGGATACGGCCTCCCATCCGGACATCGTGAAGTACTATCCCGCGCTGGTCCATGCGATACGGTCCATGGCCAACGTTGAGGTCCGCAATATGGGCACGGTTGCCGGCAACATCTGCAATGCCGCTCCGTCAGCCGATACCGCGCCCCCTCTCATGGTCATGAATGGGGAAGTGAATCTGGCAAGCCTCAAGGGACAAAGACGTCTGTCCCTGAATGAATTCTTCCGAGGGCCCGGCGTGACGAACATGATACACGGGGAGATACTGACATCTATCCATGTTCCCCCTCCCCTCCCGAAATCGGGCGTTTCGTACCAACGCATTTCCGCCCGGTGCGGGGTGGATATCGCCGCGGTGGGCGTCGGCGTCGGGATCGTCCTCGCCGGCGAAGCCTGCAAAGATGCCAAGATTGTCCTCGGTGCAGTGGCGCCGGTTCCCATGCGCGCGCTCGAAACTGAAGAACTGGTGCAAGGCCGTGAAAGGGCGCAGGAACTCCTCGGTCAAGCGGGCGACCGTGCCGCGCAAGAGGCCAGGCCCATTTCGGACATGAGAGCAAGCGCGTCCTGGCGCCGGAAAATGACCGCGGTACTGACGCGGCGTGCGCTTGACGAAGCCTTTGAGCGGGCAAGCCGTAGGTAGTGCTCACCGGAAAGGACTGATGATGAAACGTTTCAGCATAATCGGAAAAGATGTTCCCAGAACCGATGCCGCGACTAAGGCTAGAGGATCCGCAATCTATACGGATGACATGAAGCTGCCGGGAATGCTCCATGGACGCTTACTGAGGAGTCCCTTCGCACATGCGCTCATCAAGCACATCGACACGAGCAAGGCCGCTTCCCTGCCCGGCGTAAAATGCGTGATCACCGCTGAAGACACCCCCAAGATCAAGTACGGCAACTGGAGGTTGTTTCCCGAGACTCAGGACGAATATGCTTTGGCCGTCGAAAAGGTTCGATTCATCGGGGACGAAGTGGCCGCGGTATGCGCCATAGACAAGGATACGGCCGAAGAAGCCCTTGACCTCATTGAAGTGGAATACGAAGACCTTCCCGCGGTCTTTGACGTTGCCTCGTCCATGCAGCCCGGAGCACCGGTGATCCATGATTACTGTCCGACCAATATCAGTGTAAACCGCAAGATCAAGTACGGAGATGTGGAAAAGGGATTTGCGGATTCCGACTATGTCCGGGAAGACGTCTTCACGGTTCACGGGGTGAGTCACGCGTACCTGGAGCCTTGTTCGGCCTTGGCCCAAGTGGACCTGGACGGGCGCATTACGCTCTGGACTTCCACGCAGGTGCCGTACATCGTGCAATGCCTCCTTGCCTCGACGCTTGGCATGCGGGAGAACGACATCCGAGTTATCAAGCCGTATGTCGGCGGAGGATTCGGCGGTAAGATGGAGCTGCGCGCATGGGAATTCTGCGCCGCGCTGATGGCGAAGATGACGGGCAGGCCGGTCAAGTTCACCCTGAGTCGAGAAGAGGAATTTCTGGCGGGCAGGCGCAGGCATCCCATGACGATCCACTCCAAGGTGGGGTTCAGGAAGGACGGGACCCTGACGGCCAAGGACCTGAAGATCCGCCTGGACGGCGGGGCGTACAATGCCATGGGACCCACCGCCACCTTCTTGTGCGGCAACTTTGGGGCAATGCTCTACCGCTATCCCAATTATCGTTTTCACGGCGAGCACGTGTACACGAACAAGCCGCCGGCCAGTGCCATGCGCGGTTTCGGTGCACCACAGTCGCTCTATGCCACCGAAATCCAAATGAATATCGCTGCAGAGGCCTTGGGTATCGACCCTGTGGACCTTAGAATCAAGAACGCTCAGGTTTCCGGAGACGAGATTCCCGATGTGGCCGTCATTTCGAGCTGCGGTTTCGTTGAATCCATAAAGGCCGTTGCAGAAATGAGTGAATGGAAGGAAAAGCGGAAGAACCTCAAGCCGGGCCATGGGATAGGTATCGGCTGTTACAGTTTCATCTCGGGTGGAGTGTTTAACTGGTTCAACACTCAGTATCCTTTTTCCGCGGCGGAAGTCAGGGTGTTCTCCGATGGTACGGCTCATCTGCTGAGCATGGCCTCGGATATCGGACAGGGTTCGGACACGGTACTCAAACAGATCCTCGCGGAGGAATTGGGTTTGCGCATGGAAGACATCCGCATCACGGTCGCGGACACATCCATGACTCCTCAAGCGGATCTGGGCGCATGGGGAAGCCGGGTCACCTTGATGGCCGGCAATGCGGTCATCGACGCGGCACGAAAAATCAAGGAACAAATCTTCGGTTCGGTGTCGGCACGCTTCAACCTCAACGTGATTCACGAACTCGAGTGTAAGGACGGCCGAGTGCAATCCAAAGTCAAATCCGACTACGGTCTCAGTTTCGGTGAGGCCGTGGCTATGGCCCAGAAGGCGAATCGCGGGGAACCGATCGTCGCCCGCGGTTCATATACTCCGAGGGACAAGGGGCTGGTGACCCCGGCCTTTGGTTTCGGGGCTCAGGTGGCCGAGGTCGAGGTGGACAGGGAAACGGGTCTTGTGGAAGTAAAGCACATGTGGACCGCCCACGATTGCGGAACGGTGATCAACCCCAGGAGCGTTGAGGGTCAACTGGCGGGTTCCATTCAAATGGGACTCGGCTATGCCCTTTCGGAGCAATTCGTTATGGACGGGGGGAAGACTCTCAACACGAACTTTGCGGACTACAAGATGCCCATGGCCACTGACATGCCGCCCAGCGACGTGGTACACATCGACACGTACGAGCCGGAAGGGCCGATGGGTGCGAAAGAGGCCGGAGAAGGCCTTGCATCCCCGACCGCTCCCGCGATTTCCGACGCGGTCTATCATGCCGTGGGTTACCGGTGCATGGACTTACCCATAACCCCGGAGAAGATTCTGGAAGACCTTGAAAAGATGTCCGAAACGGGGGATAAACAGGCATAGGCGCGAACATGGAACTCTTGGCACCGACTTTTCGAATCGTCATTCCGGCACAGGCCGGAAGCCGGTTCTTTCGAGGAGTGTCCGGGCCTCGGCCTTCGCCGGGGCGACTATAGTGGTAAACGCTGCCGTACTTGCGAAACGCCGTACTAAGTGAGCGGCTGTGGGACGAAGAGTAAATTAGTGCACTGCGGCAAGGATGCGGTCATGCGTTCGTGAACGCGCCCGGCAGGTTCCCGGGCGTCTTGCCGCTCGCAAAGCCGCGAAAATGGTACGTTGCCTCTCAGGCCGGACCGTGAGGTATAATAATGCATCGGCTCAATTCCATACGGGCTCGCATTGCGGCCCGCATGCCGATAGTTGAATGGCTCCCGCGATATAAGACAACGTGGTTGAGAGCGGATCTCACGGCCGGCATGACGTTGGCCGCGTTCACGATTCCCGAGGCCATCGCGTACGCGGAGATGGCCGGTCTCCCGCCTCAGGCCGGGCTGTACGCCTCAATCGTGCCGCCGATTCTGTATATGATTTTCGGATCTTCACGGCACCTTGTCATCGGACCCACCGCGGCAATTTCCGTGCTCCTCGCTTCCGGCCTGGCCGCGCTCACGGTGAATTCTCCCGAGCAGTATGTGGGCCTGGCCGCCCTTACCGCACTTCTCGTGGGAGTGATTGCATTTGTCGCCTATGCGTTGCGACTCGGTTTTGTCGTCAATTACATTTCCGAATCGGTCCTCGTTGGATTCACCACGGGCGCCGGACTCTACATCGCATCGACCCAGATCGCCAAGCTTTTCGGCATCGCCGGCTCCTCGGGCCATTTCCTCGAAAGGATCTCGTACCTGATCCAACACCTTGGGAATGTCAATCCTTGGGCGGCAGCATTGGGTATTGCAGGCATCGCGGTGGTCGTGTTGGGCGAACGTCGCTACCACAAGTTGCCCTGGGCTCTCATGGTGGTCCTGGCATCGATCGGCGTGAGCAGCGTCATAGACCTCGTGGGCCGAGGAGTGCACCTTGTGGGTGAAATTCCCAAGGGTTTTCCCGTATTCACCTTCCCTTCACTCATCTTCACCGATCTCCCCGCGATCATGGTGTTGGCCGGGGCCGCGTTTCTGCTTTCGTACTTGGAAGGCATGAGCATGGCGAGAACCTTTGCCGCCATACATCGGTACCGCACGGACTCCAACCAGGAACTTCTGGCGCTGGGTTTCACCAGTCTGGGAGCGGCATTTACTCAAGCGTACCCGGTGGCCGGGAGTTTCTCGAGAACTTCCTTGAACAATGCAAGCGGTGCAATGACCCAACTCGCCAACGGAATCGGCGGCGCGTCCATCGCCCTCGTCGTCGTCTTTCTTGCAGGGTTGTTCACGAATTTGCCCGAACCGATATTGGCGGCGGTGGTGCTCGTTGCGGTGAGAGGCTTGCTTAAGTTCTCGACGTTGCGCCGACTCTACACGGTAAGACGGGCCGAATTCTGGCCTGCCTTGGGGGCATTCCTCGCTGTCCTGGTGCTCGGAATACTTGAGGGAGTAATCATAGGGGCGCTCATCTCGCTCCTGGTGGTTATCGGCAGGGCGTCGGAGCCCCGGATAAGCCTGCTTGGAAAGGTCCCCGGCCTGCCCCAGTTCGCAGACGTTCGAGAGAACCCCGAAAACATTACCATCCCCGGCCTGCTTATCGTTCGCGCCGACGAGGCGGTGTTCTACGCCAATGCCGAGGCGATCCGAGACCAAATTGTAACGCTTGTGCGCGAGAGCGATCAACCGGTTCAGACAGTGGTGATCGACTTGGAAATGACGGGCGACCTGGATCTGGCAGGGGCTCACATGCTTTCAGACTTGCGCAAGGATTTGCTCGACCTCGGCGTGCGAATGCGTCTGAGCCGGCTGCAAACCTCTGCCCGACTACTGCTCGAACGCACAGGTATCCTCGATGAGATAGGAGAGGAACACATTCACCCGAGAACCCTCTTCGCGGTCGTGTCATATCTCACGGGCGAAGGGGTCAGCGGCCGTCTTGCATGCGACATCCTTCCCGACATGGTGAGATGCGTGCAGGAGATGGTACGTGCGCAGGCAGACCGCTCCCAAGAGGCCGAACGGGATCGCCTGGACGTCATCATTCGTCAATTGGAGACCATTCTGCAAGAACTCGAAGACATGGACTGCGCGGGTTCTTCATAACGCGCGGCTCGTAACCGAAACGTCCCTCCTCCTTTCTCGCTTCT
>JAVHLK010000120.1:0-178 GCA_031082285.1 Desulfomonilaceae bacterium | reverse complement strand
CAAGTCGATCAACAACCCGCATGAGCAACACTCTCAGGGTTCACGCTTGTTTGGGGCCCTCCCACCCCCGAGCCTTTCGATATCGATATAACCGCTTTGACAGCCAACCTATGGCCAGAAGGAAACCAACGATCCCCACGAGGACCGAAAGATTGGACATCATCTCCGGAAGATGCGG
>JAVHLK010000011.1:57278-78134 GCA_031082285.1 Desulfomonilaceae bacterium | reverse complement strand
CTCGCAAAGACATGGTAAAGGTTGTCATTGCGAGCAAAGCGAAGCAATCTCAGCTTGCCGGAATCCGCGACCGTATTTGGGAAACCGCGCACTTAGTCGGTTCCGTTTCCCTGAGCGGGTGCCTCGGCTCAGGGATCGATTTTCGCGTTTCAATATTCGGCACCAATTCTTGTTGAGCAATTTATGTGCCATTATCCATGTGGGGGCAGAGGCGCCCCCATTCACGCTGCGGCCCTGCCGTGGTGCATGACCCTGTCGGAATTCTTGACACAGTGTCGGATCACGACACGTACCGGAGACGGAACCTCGATCCAGCGGTGACGGAGTACGGTCGTACCTGAGGTGCCGTCTATCAACCTACGGGACCGACGCGAATCCATTTTGTGGGGGATGTGGACGGTCGATGGTTAACCGCAGAGGGTTTGCGAGAACTGTCGAACAAAGCGACCAACGGGTGTGGTTACAAGCCTTCGAGTAAAGAATTCCTCCGTGAATACCATAGGCACTACGCAGGAATCCTAGTACTCGATGCCTTCTCGTGCTCCAACACCGTTGTCGTAATGGTGCTTGATTTTCTTCATTTCCACGACCACATCTCCGCGGTCAATAAGTTCCTGACGCGCGTATCGGCCGGTCAGAATCAATTCCACCTGTTCCGGCTTGGAGTCCAATAATTTCACGACATCCTCGACGGCGATGAGCCCGAAGTGGACCGCGCAGTTCACCTCATCGAGTATGATCATGTCATACTGACCGGTGACCAAGGCCTTCCTCGCTTCCTCCAGGGCATTCTCGGCCATTATTCTATCCAGTGGATCGCCCCCGCGACAATGAATGAACCCGTTACAGCCCATAGGCTTGATTGTGACCAGCGGCTCAAGCTTGGTTGCAGCAAAGTGTTCACCCGAACTATCGGGTTCCTTGAGAAATTGAATGATCAAGACCTTGAGTCCCCTGCCTGCCGCCCGGAATGCCGAACCCACGGCCGCAGTGGTCTTCCCTTTTCCATTCCCCGTGTAGATTTGGACTTTACCGATTACGTTCATCCGGACCTTTTTCAACGTATTGGTTTATTCGTAACGTCCGCGCCGCCATGGAACCTCAGGCGACAAACGACCCGCTTCCTGCCGACCGCCATGTGCCGGCACCTGCGCACAGGAATTCACCCAAACATGACGCGCGGCAACCACGTGGCAAGTGACGGGAAAAACATGACAATCATCAAACCAATGATTTGAAGGACGATGAACGGTATGACCCCTCGATACATATGAGCGACGGTGACTCCTTCGGGTGCCACGCCTTTCAGGAAGAAAAGCGCAAAGCCAAAAGGAGGTGTGAGAAACGAACATTGAAAACTGATACAAATCAGGATGCTGAACCAGACTGGGTCAAAGCCTACTTCCTTTATGATCGGGGCGATAATGGGGATTACGATGAAGGTGATTTCAATCCAATCCAAAAAGAACCCCAGGAGAAAAATGATGATCACTATGAGAGCGAGCACACCCCAAGGACCGCCTCCCATCCCGAGGAGAAACTGCTTTGTAACCTCGTCGCCTCCAATGCCCCGAAAGACCAGACCAAACGAGGCGGCGCCGAGCAAGATCAGGAAGGCCATGCTGCACAGGCTCGTCGTTGTGTACATGACTTCCTTCAACAAAGAGATGCAGAAGTTCCTCTTGGCCAGGCTCAGGATGACGGCGCCGAGTGACCCCATGGCTGCAGACTCCGTCGGAGACGCTATCCCGAAGAAAATCGTCCCAAGAACGGCGACAATCAGGAATCCCGGCGGAATAATGGCCTTCGCGGTTCGAAGAGCCAGCTGCTTGCGATTGATGGCCGAGTTATGTGTATCAATATGGGATGGTGCGACGTCGGGCCGAACAAAGGCTTTGATGAGGATGAAGAGCACGTAGAGTCCAACCAGGATCACTCCGGGGATGAACGCTCCGGCAAAGAGAGCTCCCACGGGAACGCCGATCACGTCTCCGAGGAGAACCAGGGCGAGAGAGGGAGGGATAATTTGACAGAGGGTTCCGGAGGCACAAATCGTGCCCGTGGCCAATTCCGCCTTGTATCCCCTTTGGAGCATCAGTGGAAGAGAAATGACTCCCATGGCGACCACGGTGGCAGCAATGATTCCGGTGGTCGCAGCCAATAGGGCCCCCACCAGCACTACGGACACGGCCAGGCCGCCTCGGACTCTGCCGAAGAGACCGGCCATGGAGTCGAGCAGTTCCTCGGCAATGCCGGTACGCTGAAGCATCACCCCCATGAAGATGAAAAGAGGGACGGCCACCATTGTAAAGCTGTTCATTCGACTCCACATTCTCATGGGGAGAATAGTGAAGAAATCGTATCCGAACGTGGCAAGTCCGAAGATTACGGAAAGACCTCCAAGCGTGAAGGCAACCGGATAGCCCATCAGGAAGGAGACGAGGAGTGCGACGAACATCGCCGGGACAAGGATCTCGGTCACGCCTTCACCTCCTTTCCCATGACCGTGAAAAGATTCTTGATTGCTTGGGAAACGGCCTGCATGCCAAGCAGGAAGAAGGTGACCGGGATTGACGTCTTGATCAAGAAGGTTCCCGGAAGACCCCCGGGATCCGGAGATCCCTCCAACACACGCCAGGAATCAAGGACATACGGCCAGGAAGTCCAGATGACAAGTATGCAGAACGGCACACAGAACACCAATGAACCGAAAATGTTGATCCAGGCCTTCTTCTTTTGGTCGAGTCGAGCATAGACGAGGTCCACTCTGACATGTCCGTCATGGATCAAGGTCCACCCGGCAGCCAGCATGAAATTCAAGATGTAGAGGTTGGTTTCGATATCCATGAATTTGACCGACGTCGCTCTGAAGATGTACCTCATGAGGACATCATAGACCGTGACGAGCATCAGAAGAGGGACAAACCACGATACGGCCTTTCCGAGGAATTCGTTGACCGCGTCCGTGAGTCGGACGAAGAGCTCAAGCGTTTTCATTGTGGTCTCCCCTTTGTTGAGGACGGCACCGCGTACGCCCGCCAAGGGTTGCCGGAATGGGCAAACCCAGCGGCGGTCTCCCCTGCCCCGGTCCCAGTTCGTTCCGCGTGACCGGACACGCCGTTGAGACCGGCCGGAAGCGGCTTCAAGCATCTTCGATGCGTGAAAGGGATTTCGTGGGGATGCGGCTGGAACGGTCTCGTCATGTGACGGATAGATTCCGTTGCAGACCTTATCCCCTGGTGCGTTTGCTTTGTCGCCCATCCGGCCGCGGTGAAACTTCCTTAAGGCGTCCTTGCGTCGTCCCCCGTCGCGCGAGGGACGACGCCATCAAATGTGTAGATTAGGCGACCGGACTTGTGAGACGCCCTGCTAGGCAGGTTCCCTGGCCTTGTAGTACGCTATTTCCGAAACATCCCGGAAGTGCCTTATCTTGTCTTGGAACTGAGTGTATGAATCGAGAACCCGCTTGGTGTTGGGATCCGCCTTGGCCTCCTCTTCCAGAACCTCCTTAGAGGCCTCTCGAAGCGCGACCAGGACGTCGTCCGGGAACTTTTTCAGGATTACCCCGCGTTTTTCGACCAGTTCCTGCAAGGCAAGACTGTTGGCGACGATTCCTTGCGCGTTGCTCATGGTGAGAGACTCTATGCACGCGGCCTCAACAATTGCCTTAAGGTCCGGAGGAAGCGCCTCCCATGCTTTGAGGTTTACCCAGAGATCCGGTGTGGCCGTGGGTTCCTGCCATCCGGGAAAGTAATAGTATTTTGCAGCCTGGCAAAGCCCGAGGCGCAGGTCCTGCACCGGCGAAGCCCATTCGCACGCATCAATAACCCCTCGCTCCAATGCAGTGAAAACTTCGCCACCGGGCGTAAGCACCACCGTAGCCCCCAGCTTGGCCATGACTTTCCCTCCCAAGCCGGGAATCCGGAACTTCAGCCCCTTGATATCGTCGACCGAATTGATTTCTTTTCGGAACCACCCGCCCATTTGGGTGCCGGTGGTCAGATGGGGAATCGGATAAATATTATAGGCCTTAAAGATGTCTCGGTAGATGTCGAGACCGCCTCCGTAATACATCCACGCGTTGACTTCGTCGGGGGTAAAGCCGAACGGACAGGCCGTAAACAGGGAGGCAACCGGCACTTTTCCGGGGAAATAGTAAGCCGCGGTGCTCGCCGCTTGAATCGCCTTGCCCTGGCTCACGGCATCGAAAACGTCGAAGGGACCTATGAGCTCTCCTGCGGCATAGACGTCGATCTTCAAGCGGCCCTGGCTCATGGTCTCTATCTTCTTCGCCATCGCATCGCATCCGTCTTGAAGAATAGGGAATTTCGGGGGATAGCTCGTGCTCATTTTCCACCTGATGGGCTTCTCAGCGGCCCTGGCTCCCGTTGAAGCGAGAGCGACGGCGGCGATACCCACACCGACTGTTCCAATGACCTCACGCCGGTTCATAACGCACCTCCTGCAGATGTGTAGGATCATCTCCCCATAGGTTCGACTGCGCCTCTCACCGTCTCAAGGCCGGGAAATGAGATCTCCTCCGTCCAGCCCGATTCCCCGCGTTGCGTACGGAGCCGGTCTTGGCCTCCTTTATCTCATCAACCTCAATCCGGTACTTCGGCGTACTTACGAACCCGGACCTTCCTCCTTCTCATCGACCCAGTTCTGAAGCGTCCGAATGTCTTGCGCGGTCAAGCCCTGAAAACGACCTTGAAGTTTAACGTAATCAACGACAGGTAGCCGCTTCCGAGGTCGATACGTGATGTTGAACGACCCGTGTACCACTTCGTAGAGAGACCAGAATCCTGTTTCCACAGCCAGGCGAGCTACTTCCACAGTCTTATGTTCAGGGAATCTCCATCCGGTTGGGCAGGGGCCGTGAATTTGGAAATACTTGAAACCGGGTCCCATGTCGCGGGCCTTTTCGACTTTCCTGACGAAATCCTCCGGGTATGCGACCGAGAGCGTGGCCACATAGGGGATGTCGTGGGCCGCCATGATTTTCGGCAGGTCCTTCTTCCTTTGGACTTTTCCTTTGGTGGTCGAAAATGTCCAGGAAAACTGCGGAGTGGTGCTGGAACGCTGAATCCCGGTGTTCATGTATGCTTCGTTGTCAAAACAGAAATAAAGGCCGTCGTCGTTTCTCTCAGCCGCACCGGAAAGTGCTGCCATTCCGATGTCGGCCGTTGAGCCGTCACCGGAGATTGCAAATACGGTGATCCTTTTCTCAGCCGGAATCACCCCCTTCCTCTTCAGAATTCTGATGGCCGCACTCATCCCGGAAATCCCTGCCGGAGAAGGGGCCATGGCAATGTACAGGGACGGGATCTCCAGCGAGTGAGGGTACACGTGAGTCGGGAGGCATAGACAGGTGGCTCCGACATTTGCAATGGAGTCCCTGCCCAGGACCTTCATGATCCACCTCAGGGCCATGCCGCCCGGACAACCCGGGCACAACGGGTGGCCGGGATGAAAATAATCCTCTTTGAAAAGAGCATCTCTTGGATTATTGATCATAGCCCCCTCACCTGATGCCACCGGACCGGGTTGGTTATGGAATCCGCATGCCGTTCCTCGAAAACCGTGAGAGCAATGTTCCGTACCTCCTCAAAGGTCACGTCCCTTCCTCCCAGCCCGACGATGTAGTCAATCAGCAGGGGCATGCGGTCTCTTCTGTTGAGACAGTGGGAAAGATCCAGAAAAACCGGGCCTCCGGCTCCAATGGACACTCCCTTTTCGAGGACCACCGCGGCTTTCACATGTGACAAGCAATCACGCAGCTCCTGCGCGGGAAAAGGACGGAACGCACGAAGCTTGACGAATCCGATCGGCAGCCCCGCCTCGTCCCTCAATTGCTTGACGACCGCTCTTACCGTCGACGCCAAGCTCCCCAGTGTCAGGAGAACGACCTCCGCACCGTCTATCCACTCTGCTGCGAAAAGACCGCCGTACCATCGACCGAAAGCGTCGCCGAAAGCCTCGTCCACCTCACGAATCACGGCTTTCGATCGATCCATGGCTTCCTGCTGCTGATACTTCATCTCCGTGATATAGGTATCATCCATGACTATTTGTCCGAGCGACATGGGGCGGTCGGGATCGAGCACGACTTGCTTGGGCCGGTACGGGGGCAGGAAATGGTCCACCTTGTCCTGGTCGAGAATCTCAACGGGTTCCATATAATGAGAAATGATGATCCCCTCGAAACAAATCGCTACCGGCAGAAGCACCCGTTCGTCTTCCCCAATGCGGTAGGCCTGTGGGATCATGTCGAGCACTTCCTGGGCGTTTTCCACATAGATCTGAATCCATGAGGTATCTCTTTGGTCCAACGAATCGGACAAATCGTTCAGCACGGTATTGGGAGGACCGACGACCCGATTCACAATCGCCATAACGACGGGCAGGCGAATCCCCGAGGCAACAAAGAGATTCTCATGCATGTACAAGAGCCCCTGGGAAGAAGTGGCCGTAAACGTCCGAGCTCCCATGGCCTCCGCAGCGACGGCGGCCGCCATAACAGAGTGCTCTGATTCCATCGGTATGAATTCCGCGTCCAGTTCCCCGTTCTCGATAAACTCCACGATTTTCTCCATCACCGGGGTCTGGGGAGTGATGGGAAATGCCGGGAACACCTCTACACGAGCCAATTTTGCTCCGTAGGCCGCTGCGTAATTACCGGTGAGCATCTTTCGCGTTGCCATGTCAGACTTCCCCTTCCGCCGTCATCACAATGGCCCCGGTCGGACATTCATTCCCGCACACGCCGCACCCTTTGCAGTACTCGTAGTCGATCCGAAACTCGTGTGCCGAAGGGTCGAAGAGAACACTTCCATCGGGACAGAAAACGTAACAGTTGCCGCACCCGCGGCACTCCCCACAGCGGAAACAACGCTGGGCCTCGGCCCGAGCTCGCTGCTCGTCGCATCCCAGGTTTACTTCCGAGAAGTCGCGAACCCGCTGGTCGGCGTCGAGTCGAGGCAAAGCGGCTCGTTCCAGCGGTTCGGCGTAATGCAAGTTCAGATGGTCGGGTCCTACCACTTCATTGACCAATTCGACTCCCGGCAGGTCGTCGTTCAGGTATCGGTCGATGGAGAACGCTCCCTTGGCTCCTGTCCTGAGGCGCCGGCCGAGTTCGACGAGGTCTTCCCCGGTGAACGATGCATGGATCGACAGGGCCGCACGCTTTCCCGCTCCAATAGCGTGAACCACCATGCGAGGATCGGTGGCGACGTCCCCTCCCGCCCATAGTCCGGGCAGCGATGTCCTGCCCCATGAATCGACCCATACGGCACCCTCCTGCTCTCCCTTCAGGCCCGGCGGTAGATACGCCTCCTCGACCGTCTCGCCGACGGCGGAAATCACTGTATCGATTTCCATGACGAACTCGGTTCCATCGATGGGTTCAGGCCGCGCTCGTCCGCCCGGCTCAGGCTTGCAAAGCCTGTTTCGAATACACTCGAGGCCGACGAGCTTGCCGTTCCTCCTTCGGACAGCAATGGGGGAGGTAAGCCATTGGATTTCTATCCCTTCCTGGAGAGCTTCTTCGATTTCGGCTTCCATGGCGGGCATTTCATTCCGCGTACGCCGGTACACGATCACCGGGTTCGAGCCAAGTCTTAGTGCAGCTCTGGCGCAGTCGACCGCCGTGTTCCCTCCACCGATTATCCCCACTCGGGATCCCACGGAAACAGGTCGTCCCAGATTGACCGCCTCGAGCCAAGCCGTGCCCGAGATCACTTCCTGGGCGGAGTCTCCCGGGATGCCGAGGGAAAGCGCGGCATGCGCCCCCGCGGCCAGGAACACGGCATCCCAGGTTAGGAGATGCTCCCAGGGGATGTCATGCCCCACCCGACAGCCGGTCTCTACCTTCACTCCCAAGCTGAGAATGCGATCGATCTCCCGGTCGAGGACGGACCTGGGAAGCCTGTACGTAGGAATGCCCAACCTGAGCATCCCTCCGAGGACGGCTTGCTTCTCGAATACCGTGACCTCATAGCCCAGGCGCCTCAAGTGATACGCACATGTGAGACCGGCAGGCCCCGAGCCGATGATCGCCACCTTTTCCTTTCTCGACGGACCCGGTACGGGTAGACTCGTTGGCTCTCCGTCTGCGACGAATCGTTCCAGGCCCTGGATCGAGACGGCCTCATCAAACGCGCCGCGATTGCACGCAGATTCGCACGGATGAAAACAGACCCGCCCGCAGACACCGGGAAGGGGGCTTTCCCCGAGGAGTGTATCCAGAGCTTCCCCGTACCTTCCCTGTTGGGCGAATGCAAGGAACCCTTCGACGTCGTTTCCTGCAGGACATGCCTCGCTGCAGGGCGAGAATCTCCGTACGAACCTCGGTCTGAGGTAACGCCACAGGCCCGTTTTTCTCCGTTCCGACGGCATTCCGATCGAAGCGTCGCCGATGGGCAATTCCTGATAGGTATATCTTTTTTGTGCGTCCGGTCCGACCTGTTTCCACTCACTCATGATACCCCTCGCAGATTCTCATATCCCTCCCGAGCCGCCTTTTGATTGACCTCGAGTTTGTTCCTGGGGAAGAAATCGGGCAGGGCCCTGCACACTGATTCTACCGATATGTCCTGGTTGGCTGCACAGTAGGCGCCCAAGTGGATGATATTGGTGATGGGGATCGTCGTCTTGCCGTACAGCTCGTGAGCGATGGCCGTCGCATCGATGGTGAACAGCCTCACGCGTTCTGCCGTGGAAATCCGGGAAAGCCGGGACCCGTTGCCGGGATGGTTAATGATCGCCGTTCCGCCGGGTTTGATGTCCGCCAAAGGATTGGACATCCTAAAGAGGTTGAAATCCATGACCATCACGACATCCGGAGAGTACACCTTGTTTCGGGTGACAATGGGAATGCCGTCCCATCTCACATATGCAATCACCGGCGCGCCCCGCCGCTCCGCTCCAAACTGGGGAAACGTCTGTGCCCACCGACCTTCCAAGAAAGCCGCCACGGCCAACACTTGTGCGGCTGTAACCGCTCCCTGACCTCCTCTCCCGAAAATCTTTATTTCTTTCATAGAAGACTTCCCCTAGACTTTCAGAAAGGTCTTCAAAACTTCTTCCACCACCGAATAGGGATCGGTGCGACCCTCAAGGATGGCTCGTATGTACCGGCGCTTCTTTCCCGTACCCTTGAGTCCCTTGAAAACTACTTTTTGTATCTCGTCCCTGAACACCAGGCCGAGTTCCTGCTCCACCCTTTTGGCCTGGACCTCGTGAATCGCCGTGCCGTTGCGCAGGTAACTCTGATGAGCCAGGATCGCGTCCACAAGGTCTTCAATTCCCCGCACGTCCTCAGACCTGGCCGAGGCGGCCACGGTCGGCATCACCCTGGGAATCCAATCCGCATCCTTCTCCGCCAATCCATAGTGAACAGTCGCCTCCAGACTGCGAAGACACGTCTCGGCTCCGTCCAGGTCCGCCTTGTTGACCACGATGATGTCCGCAATCTCCATGATCCCGGCCTTCATGGCCTGAATATCGTCCCCCATTCCCGGAGTCAGAACCAAAACGCAGGTCTGGGCCACATGGATGATGTCGACCTCGTCCTGCCCCGCTCCCAGCGTCTCCACGATGACTACGTCGTTCCCCATGGCCTCGATGATCCTGACTACGTCGGTAGTAGCTCTGGCCAACCCTCCGAGATACCCTCGGGAGGCCATGGATCGGATGTAAACCCCCTCGTCCATGGAATGGGCCTGGAACCGGAGCCGGTCACCCAGTAGCGCACCGCCTGAAAAAGGACTGGTGGGGTCCACCGCGACAACCCCGACGCGACGCCCTTGGGACCTGAGAACATGGATCATGTGGTTGATCAAGCTGGACTTTCCGCTTCCGCCCGCGCCGGTTATTCCCACCACCATGGATCGGCCCATGTGACGGTACAAGCGCTTCATCAACTCGGTTCCAGGGGCAGCCCCCTTCTCAACCAGGGTGATCGCCCTGGCGGCGGCACGGCGGTCCCCCGAGATAAGCCTCTCAACCAGTTCTTGGGGGCTGTCCGCGTGTTTCCTTGGTATGGCCGTTCGTTTCATCGCACGTTTTCAGTGATGTAGGTGATGATCGACGAGGTGAGAGACCCGCCGCGAAAAACTTCGTCTACGCCCATGCGCTTCATGACCTCGATATCCTCAGGCGGGAAAGAGCCTCCGACAATAAGAAGCACGTCGTCCAGGCCGTATCTTTTCATTTCGTCCACGATTTTAGGCGTGTACACGAGATGCTCGCCCGAGAGGTAGCTGAGCCCGATCACGTCCGCGTCCTCATCGACCGCGGCTTTGATGATACCTTCAGGGGTCTGGTACATGCCCAGGTAGACAACTTCCATGCCGCGTTCTTTCAGAAGGGAGGCCACTACCTTGGCGCCACGGTCGTGACCGTCCAACCCAACCTTGCTCACAATGACCTTGATTTTGTCCGTCCCCATTTCCGTCTTCTCCGCGTGGCCGGTTCTATTTGAAGGGAGATTCTATGATCCCCATGGGATCGTACTGGTAACCGTAGACCTCCCGGACGGTTCCGAGCAATTCCGCGGTTGTGGCATGTGCCTTGGTTGCCCGAATCATGGCGGGGATGGTGTTCCCGCCCTGAGAAGCGTCATCCCGCAGCCGCTTGATCGCCTCATGAAGCCGGCCCTGATCTCGGGTCCTCTTCAGTTCGATAACATCTTGGATTTGTTTCTGAGCGGACTGTTCAGAAATCCTCTGCACTCCCAACGGCGTGACGGTCTCAGGTTCGGATGTGAAGATGTTCACTCCGACGACGAGCTTTTCGCCATTGTCCACTTCCTTCTGGCGCTTGACCGCCTCAGTCTCGAAGCGACGGTCCAACCATTCCGAATTGATTGCCTCTTCCATCCCGCCGAGTGTCTCTACCTCGTGCATCACCTCCCGGGCTTCTGCTTCGATCTTGTCCGTCAGGCTCTCGATGAAGTACGACCCTCCCAGAGGATCGGCCACATTGGTGACGCCCGTTTCGTAAGCCAGGATTTGCTGAATCCTCAGCGCCTGAAGATGACCTTTCTCCGTAGGAAGGCACATCGGCTCGTCGTAGGAGCAGCAATGCAGCGATTGAACCCCGCCCAGCACCGCGGACATCGCCTGATACGCAATCCTCACGATGTTGTTGAGGGGTTGCTGGGGAATAAGGGAGCACCCGGCAGTATGGACTGCGAAACGGAATTGCATGGAACGGGGATCCCGAGCCCCGTACTTTTCCTTCATGAGCCGAGCCCACATGCGCCTTGCCGCGCGTATCTTGGCTATTTCCTCGAAGAAGTCCACGTGACAGGAAACGTAAAACGTGAACCGAGGGGCAAATTCGTCGATGGCGAGGCCTCGCCGAATCAGCTCGTCGATGTAGCACATGGCAATGCCGAAGCCGAACCCCACCTCCTGAGGTGCGGTGATCCCTTGCTCTCTCAAGTCGTACATGTTCACGGTGGTGTAGTACCACTTGGGCATGTTCCTCGTACAGAACTCCATGACGTCGCAACCGAGCTTGATCGACAGGTCCAGCGGACAAGCCGGCCTGAATCCGCAGTACCGGAAATGGATGGGATCGTTTTGCACGGAGCCGCGCAGGCCGGCGATGTCGTAACCCTTCTGCTCGGCCACTGCGACATACTGAGCCATGGTGGGGGCGGCAGCGGTTGATGCGGTTATGAGAGACCAGCTCACTTTGTCCAGGGGAATGTCGCCCACCAGGATTTCCATGTCCTTCATCGAGCTGATGTTCACCCCGGTCAGACCTACCTCTTGCCACGCCCATGGATGATCCGGATCGAGCCCCATCTCGTACGTGACGTCCGCAATGGTGTTCAAACCCGTCCCGCCATGCTCAAAACAGAAAGCCGCCCTCTCATGAGTATCCGCGGGCGAACCAATGCCGACCACCTCGCGACGGGTCCAGAATCGACCACGGAACATGTTCCGGTGAATGCCCCTGGTGAATGGAAATTCACCGGCATCTCCCACGTCTGATGTGTAGTTCTCAGCGACCCGGTCCTGAGGCGTATATATTTCCTTCAGCTCGTAACCGGACCAGGTTCGACCGCTCTGAGGCTTTTCATAATAGCTTTTGAGGTAATGGTCCCAATTCATTTCGCCGCTTCGATCAGTTGTCGGCTTTGAAACCGGTTCATGGCTCATCGAATGATTCCTCGTACGGTACCGTCCCCTGTGGAAGAGGGATGCCGAACGGCACGGGTCGACTCCCGAGGGGACCCGATGTCTCGACTGGGTGAAGCCGAGAGGGGGTTGTGTTAGTGAGTGGAGCTCTCATAGTTCTGTTGGTTCTGTTGGTTCTGTTGGTTCTGTTGGTTGACTTGCGGGAGGATCCCTGTGTTACTAACCAGCGGGTCACTATATCCTACTGGATAGTAAGTTACCGCCGGGGCATTCCCATGTCAAGTCTTTTTTTCCCACTCCCCGAATCCGTGATAGTATGCGCCGGTGCCCCCCGGCGACAACGGCAGCCGGAAATGCCTTCGCTTCCGTATGGCGGTTCCGGCTTCCGGTCTTCGTGGATGTCGCGCAGGACCACGGCGGACCGGTGCGGTTACCTGCCGACGAACAGCAGCACCTGATGCCTTGTGCGGAGTAGGGAGGAAAGACGACAGGATCGGCAAATGACAGAGAAAAATGAGTTCAAGAGTCTCGACAAGAGCATGCGCAGACGCAGAATCGTCGACACCGCAATAAGAATCTTTCATGAAAAGGGCTACCGTTCCGCGACCTTGGACGATGTCGCGAAGGAACTGGGTCTTACGAAGGCGGCGCTGTATCACTATGTGGCGTCCAAGAGGGAGCTGCTATCCATTATCTACATTCAGGCACTTGAAAGCTTTTTCGCCACCATGTACGAGATCGGCGAGCGAGATCTCACCCCCCCGGAGAAACTTCGGCTGCTGATACGTCACCACATCAAGCACATCGTGATCGAGAATCTGCCCATGTTCGGCGTCTTCTTCAGTGAAGAGAACCAGCTCCCGGACAAGGACTATCAGAAGATTCGAGAGGAGAAGAGAAAGTTTACCCTCGTGGTCGAGAAGGTCATCGAGGCCGGAATTGAGCAGGGTTACTTCCGTCCGGTAGACGGCAGGATACAGGCTTACGCGGTCATAGGCATGTGCAACTGGCTGTACCGATGGTACAAGCCCGGTAAGAGCTCGTACGGTCCGGACGAAATTGCCGACCATTTCATTGATCTGGTGGAAAAAGGACTTGTTCGAGTTCCCGGAGAGGAGGGAAGCTCCGTGATGCGAGAGTCCATGCCGCGAAGGAGGGAACTCATTGAGCAGATGAAACTGGAATCCAAGATTCTCTCTGACTTGATTAAGGACCTCGAAAGGTTTGTCTGACCTCCTGCACATTGATGTGGAAGCCCCGCCGCAGTACGACGCTTGTCCTCAAGGCGGCGTTCTCCTTTTTGCTCATAGGTTGTCCAAGGCGAGTCCGACCTGCGCGCAGGTTATTGGAAGGATGCCGGTGAAGAGCTGTTTCGTACGGTCAGTCGATTTGCGTCGCGGGGCTTACCATGACCTTTCCGGAGACGATACTCCGTCGCCCTTTGGGAAAGGACTTCTCTTCATCCATTGCTCTTGACAGGAACGTACGCGTCGGCTAGTCTCTGATGAGAATAATTATCTCTTGAGAAAACGTGTCCAAAATGAGAACCGCCATATGACTCGTAACGACTCGGCCGATCCGGAAAAACGCATGGAACAGATGCTGGCAAAGCTCAAGAGTCGACAGTTCCGAATCACTCCCCAGCGCCTGGCCGTGCTTCGCATCTTGGCGGCCGAAGAGGGGCACCCAAGTGCCGAGGAGATATATGAGACGGTTAAGACCGAGTTTCCCACGACGAGCCTGGCAACCGTTTATAAGACGATCGCATTGCTCAAAGACCTGGGCGAGGTTCTGGAATTGGGCTTTCCTGACGGAAGCAACCGATACGACGGAAACAAGCCCTTTCCTCATCCGCACGTAATATGTACTAAGTGCAAGAAAATTATGGATCCCCCGCTTGTCAGCCTTGACGCACTACGGGATGAGATCGGGAGGCAGACGGGGTACCGCATCCTCCACCACCGTTTGGATTTCTTTGGTCTTTGTCCTACGTGCCGGGAAGCGGAGTAGTTTTTTTGCTTCAATCCGGACAAGCGCTTCTTGGGGACACGAGTTTGTTTGAACAATGAGTCTTCCCTTGAAGTTCGCCGTAAACAGCTATTGGAGATGGTACGCAAAGGAGACGGGAACATGACCAAGTACGTGTGCAGCAATTGCGGATTCGTATATGATCCTGCGGAGGGAGATCCTTTTCGCGGAATAATTCCGGGTACCGCGTTCAAGGACTTGCCGGACGACTGGACGTGCCCGAGCTGCGGTACCGAGAAATGGAGATTCTCACCCGAGGACTGAACCCGACCGACATGTGTGAGCCCGACGGATGCACGCGAAGCGCCGTCATTCGTCAAGGCCGTCCCCGCGGGCTCGAACCTGTGGCGGAGAGTTCGGCAACCGGCCCTCACTTCGGGAGGAAGTTCGCCGCGGGGCGGGTTTCCTTCCCCACCGACTCGGGTACCAACGTTCCACAAGCCGACGTAATGTCTTTGACCCCAGCCCATTTCATGCGATACAGTGGTACTGAAGGCCATGGGTTGGAACAACTCATGAGGCTCTTGGTGAGCATCCTTATCTGAATTATCGTGCCGGCAAAGGCACAACGAAACATGAAAGTCCTTGCCCCCCGGCACGTCGACCCCGTCTTGGATACCGGGCAAGCCCGCGTCACGGCGGCTTGCGCAGGCCCCTTTTGTACCGGCAGGCTTTTGGATCGCATACGGTCGTTTGGAGATTCCGAAATGTACACCGCCAAAGACGTGCTCACGGACAAATTTCATACTTTGAGCCCTGCAATTTCCGTTGCCGAGGCCACCAAACGATTCGCTCGGGTCAGTCGGGAGCAAGAGAGACGCATATTCGGCATGATCGTGACGGACCCTTCGGGCAGATTGCTCGGCATGGTTTCCATGTACGACATCCTGCTCTTCATTCGTCCCAAGCACGTCCAGGTATGGGGAGGAATGGAAGACATCGACGTGTCCGGCCTCTTGGATATGGTGTCCGAGAGAGCCCGTTCGACCTCCGTGGAAGAGATCATGACCACGGAAGTCGTCACCGTTACACCCGATACGCATATCATGGCGGTCCTCGATCTCATGCTCAGGAAGCATGTACGGAGGATTCCGGTAGTGGCTGAGGGAAAGATACGCGGAATGGTGTATCTTTCCGACTTGTTTTACTTCCTCGTGGATCGGCTCTCCGACTGAGCTTCCGGCGCCGACCGGCAAAGTATTCGGGAGGCACGACAGGCATGGCGTCAACCGATGCAAGAAACACCCTGAGCGACGTGTTCGTCCGGCAGGCCATGCGATCGCAGATCGTCTTTGTTCAGAGCGGAAATTGCATCGCGCATGCGATCCGACATATCATCAAGTACAAAGTGAATGCCCTGCTTGTTGCCGATGAGGACGAGATGCCGTTGGGCGTAGTCTCGAAAACCGACATCATTGGAGCCTACTACGCGGGTCTGCCCATCAACACCTCCATCGACCACATAATGGTTTCCCCTCCCCTGTACTGTCATGCTGAAGATTCACTCGAATCCGCGCTGGACCTCATGAAATCCATGGGGGTGTACAGGTTGTTCGTCCCGGATCCGGACACGGGGAGGGCCGCAGGGGTGCTTGCCTATCCGGACATCGTCGGGATTCTGTATCAGTACTGCAGGTCGTGCGACCGGAGTCTGATCCGGCGCCGAGAGGTTCTCGACATAGCTGACGACATACCTCGATTCCTGGTGTTGGATGCCATGACGCCTTGCGTCGTGAGTTTTGGTGAGGATCGGCCGGTGGCGGAGGTTCTTGAGGGACTTTGCGCCTACCGCTTCGGCGCGGTGCTCATTCGAGACGGGACGGGACTTCCCAAGAGCGTTGTGTCCAAGACCGACCTGGTGCGAGCCTATGCACGTAATATCCCGTTGGACGCGCAGGTCCGGGTCATCCTGGCTGCGTCACGGGTGTACTCCTGCAGTGAAAAGGATCACCTCGAAGATGCCATTCGACAAATGGTGCTCACCGATGTGCACCGTTTGTTCGTGCATGGAACCGACGTTTCCGAGATGATCGGAGTATTTTCTCTTTCCAATGCCGCGAGAATCCGATCCGGATCGTGCCACGCGTGTGTGAGCAGTCGTATACGCGTGGAAGACGCGTAATGAACCGTTTTCCGCGACGAGCAACCGCACAATTTTCCTATTCACATCATGCCCACGATGCCGAGGGTCAACGCGTCGAGCACGCTGAAGAACGTTGAAGCCGCAACGGCGCCGGAGAATTGCTCCGCTTCTGGCCATGACGTACGTGTTTCGACGGTCGTTCGTCACTGTGCGTACACGAGACACTTTGCAGCGCCTTTGCAAGTCTCGGGAGCCCGGCACGATCACTAACCCACGTGAATCTCACGTGAAAGGTCTTGACAACCAATCATATCCTACCATATATAGAAACCGCCATGTTTGTGTATGGTTTTCACCTGACTGATGAAGAGGACGGGCGTGATGTAAGATTTGCCGTTGTACGATCGTAACGCCCGTGCAGAGGACCAGCCCGTCATCCCCGCGGTTTGTCTCCATTCACGTGGCCATGATTGAACATAGAGTCTATCAACGCATTCCCGTAGTCGGTACAGGAATGTTTTCGCAAAAGGAGCACTAGCATGAGCGGTATTAACATCTATGTAGGAAACCTGTCCTTCGATGCAAACGAGGACAAACTCAGGGAACTGTTCGAGACGTATGGTCGGGTGGATTCGGCGAAAATCATTTCGGATCAGTTCACAGGCCGTTCACGGGGATTCGGATTCGTGGAAATGGCGGAACGTGAAGATGGGATGCGGGCAATCGAGGAACTGGATGCTAAAGAGTTCATTGGACGCAGCCTCCGCGTCAACGAAGCTCGTCCCAGACGGGGCGGCGGTCCCGGTGGTCCCGGTGGTCCCGGCGGTCCCGGCGGTCCCGGCGGCGGCAGCGGAAGAAGAGACAGAAGGGAGTCGCGCTGGTAACGTTCTTGGCCGCGGTAGGCCGGACATAAGAATACGAGAGAGGGGTCCGTTTCGACGGGCCCTTTTTTTGTATCTTTGAGAGAGCGCTTTGGGGTTGTTTCACGTACGTTTTCCGCCGTTTCCAAGATCTCTCAAACGCTCCGCCGAGAAAACGGCACACCGGCCCTGAGCGCGGGTTTTCATGATTTAGGCGTCCATCAAGGTTACTCCGAACCTCTGTAGAGCCCTTCCAGCGCATGCTCCATCAGGGATACCGCCGAGCCTAGAGTGCCGGCGTCAAACGAGAATTCGGCTCCGGCCGCAGAATAAAGCTCGGGAAGCCCCACCGTGCCTCCAAGGGCGAGAGCCCGTCGGTAGGACTTGACGGCCCCCTTCCTATCCTTCAGAGCGTTTCTCCATATCTGAGCCGCGCCCAGTTGGGCCAATCCATATTCCACGTAGTAAAACGGTCCGACATGTATGTGCAGCTTACGGTGCCAGCCGGTCATCTTCTCCGGCTCCAGCCCCGTCCAGTCAATCCAGGGTACGAATCGTTCCCACAGGCTTGCCCATCGTTCGTCACAGTTGGACGCAATCAGCGCGTCCGACGGGTTCTCGTACACCCAGTGTTGGAACGCATCCACAACCGCCATGAACGGCCAAAACAGAATGCACCACTCCAGATGCTGCGTCACCGCGCGGTCGGCATCCGACTTGGAATACAAACCTCCCTTCTCCTCGGAAAGGTACGGCGATGCGAGCAGCTCCATTGCCATGGAGGCCACCTCGGCAAATTCCATTCCGACCTGCCGTTGCTGAATGTACGGTAAACGGCTTCGTTCGAAGGTGTGGAAGGCGTGGCCGGACTCATGAAGTAAGGTCTGGACATCGTCATGAACACCGACAGCGTTCATGAATATGAAAGGCCTTTGGGCCGCGGCAAACTCGGTGCAGTAGCCTCCCGGGGCCTTGTTCTTTCTGTTCTCGAGATCCAGCAGCCCCTCGCGTGCCATCGTGTCGAAGTACCCGCCGAGGACGGGATCCACATAGTGAAAGATCGTCGAGGTCTTTGTGACAAGCTCCGCCGCCTCATTGAACGGGGCCAGGGGGGGCCTGGAATACGGATCCACATCCATGTCCCACGGTCGAAGCATCTCCAGACCGAGCAATGTGCGCCGTCTCTCACATATGCGAATCGCAGCCGGCACGACGGTCCGCTCGATCGCCTCGTGAAAACGACGGCAATCTTCCGGGGTGTAGTCGAACCTGAGCATCTGTTTCCACCGAAAGGAGCGGTAATCGCCGAATCCCGCATTTCCCGCCAGATCCCTGCGTACGTCCAGAAACACACGCCACAGGTCGTTGATCGCCTCGCGGTCCTCCAGCTGACGTTCCGCAGCCAGTCTCCACGCGCTCTCCCGGAGCGATCGATCGGTCAACTGGTAGAGCGGGCGCATCTGCGCAATGGTCCTTTCTTCTCCCTCCCACTCCACCGTCTGTGCTCCCAGAATCTTGTCGTACCGAGTCGTCAGCTTGTGTTCTTCCACGAGCAGCGGCAGATTCTCTCGATGGAAGATCTCGGCCTCGGTGCGCATCTTGAGAAGCGGGATCTCGAAGCCCGGTGGTTCCGTATAGCTTTCGAGAAGCCTTGTCTTGAGTCTTTGTTCGGCTTCTTCCGAAGGAGGATACACCTCGTCCAGGAGCCTGTGATATGCCTCTTCCGCTTCCTTGTCGGCAGTGTTCACGGTGGTTGCTACGTGGAGTCGAGAAAAAGTCTCCTCCAACAGCTCGCTCAAACGAGTCCAGTCTGCCAGCCATCGACCTACGTTGTCGTCGTGAATCGGACGTTTCAGCAAATCCAGGTAGTACGGCTCGATCTCCTTCCATGTCCAGTTGCCGAGGCCCGTGGCATCTGCGGGAAGAGATTGAAACATAGCGGCCTCCTTACAAGACCGATCGGCCGGCATTCCGACGACCGGTTGAGCACGTTTTGGTCACGGCATCATAGCAAGGAGCGGTCAATCGCACAACAGGTCGCGATTCCGATTGCGCCGGGCACACTACGGCCGTTTCCCTTTTCGCCGTCGATCCAGGCGATCCCTCAGAGTCCGGGCGATCTTTTCGGGATTGAACGCGAGGCGGAGGGCCGGTTTGCGGAGGACACGATTCGCGTGGGTAAGAACGTTCCAGTACGGCTTGTTGAGGTGAAAGAGCTTGCCGATGAATGCAATGATGCCCGAGAGAGCCAAGTAACGCTCGTCAAACCCTGAAATCATCTGCGGGCATCGGGCCGCGGTTGTGATCATTTGTCTCATGGCCTGTTCGAGATCCAGATCGCTCGAGAGGTACCACACAGGGTCGAGGGCGTCGTCTTGATCGCACACCAAACCCTCACCGGAGGCGATTTCCCATAAACGCGTTCTCGGATACACGCGTATTCCGAGGAAGTAGTTGATCAACTTGAAGAATGGGCCGCGATCTTGCTTCAAATACTTCAGCGTGAAGTCCAGGCTCTCCCGGAGGGTCTCGTTGGTCTCACCCGGGCCTCCTACCAGGAAGAACCACATGGACATGAAGCGTGACCTGTTGACGGCTTCAGCTGCATGAATCACGTCATCGATGGTGAACCCCTTGCGGTAGTTTTCCAGCATGGTCGGGGAAGCGGATTCGGGAGTGATCATCAGGGACGTAAATCCGGCTCGTTTCATGAGTTCCAGGAATCCATGGTCCAACCCTTTCGGGTTGACGCCCATTGCAGTGAATCGGGCCCGCCAGGGACGCCGCACGATCTCTTCGAGGATCTCGGTGCAGTAATCCTGCGGGTCGTTGAACACGGAGTCCACGAATTCAAAGCTCTCGGGATTATGCTTGCGCAATGCCTCCTCGATCTCATCCACCACATCCAGCGGCGATCTCAACCTCAGCCTGTTGCCTTCGAGGACCTGATTGTAGGTGCAGTAGATGCAACGTTGTCTGCAACCCCTTTTTGTCTGAATTCCGAAACTGCTCCCCACGTTCTGATAGGGCCTCAAGTCGATCCATTTGCCGAGGTCCGGACTGGGGCCCGAAAAGTCGCCAAGCCTGGGGGATCGGGTGTGAAATCTTCCGTCAAGCATCATCGCCACGCCCGGGATGTTCTCGGGAGTCTCTCCCTTCCCGATGCACTCCAGGAGATCCACAAAGGTCTTCTCGCCGTCCGATACGACTACGAAATCCGCGCCGAGTAGATTCAGGATTCCGGCCGGGCTCAGACCGGCCGCAGAGCCTCCCACAACGATCGGAGCGGTTGTCGTCTGTCTTACCCGGTCGAGGACTCGTCTTGCCTCAGGCAGGTACGAGACGGGGTAGAGCATGTTCGCGTTGTCCAGGTTTCGGATGGAGACGCCCACCACGTGCGGCGAGAATTCTCCTATCTTTGCGTCAAGCTCCTTGAACACGTGACGCTTGAAACAGAGATCGAGGACCTGGACCTCATGGCCGGCAGCCTCTGTCGCTCCGGCAACGTAACAGAGCCCAATGGGAGGAGCGGCAAACAAATCGTCTCTGAGATTGCTGTTGATCAGGAGGACTCGCAAGACATCCCCTTCTTGCCCGGAATCGGTGACGGAGTATACGATTGCGTAGGTATGGCTCAATACCGCGTACGGTCTTCCCGGCAGGAACAGCTCGCCCCACAAATTTGGTACGCCGGGATCTTTTTTTTGGCAATGCGGTGACCTGAAACGAGAGA
>JAVHLK010000011.1:0-57179 GCA_031082285.1 Desulfomonilaceae bacterium | reverse complement strand
CGCAAGTGACTCAGGGGCCTCACTTGTAAGTGTGCCCAACTGTATGCCCAGTCTTTCGCGGCGGTCCATGTACCGCTCCATCTTGACGATGGCGCGGATGAAATGTGCGAACCTGTCACGTGAGAACCGTTTCGCGGCGGTAAAGAAGATCTTCCAGAACTTCTTGCGAGTCGGATACAGAACGCCTTGCTTCCACAGGGTAGCCAACAGGATACGCAGCTCATAGGGATCCGGCGGTTTGAATCTGCCTGCAAAGGGCGACGGGTCCATATGATCGAAGTGATCGAATGCCCTTTCCAGATAGTTGTCCGGCTCGTACAGCACTTGATGAATCGCGACGAATTCCTTAAAGATCTCCTCTCGCGGTCTGGTCGGAACGAAATTCATTTGGAGATTGTGCCAGTCACCGAGGTTGCTCTGGTCGGTTTCAATGAGCCGGCCTTCACGTTTCAAACGCTCCCACAACACCGTGCCGTTCAATGCATGGAGCAAGCTGACTACTACCTCGGGAATCCGGGTTTTCCGGGCGAACTCAATGACGCGCGCATCCCTCCCGGGGCTCTCTCCGTCGAAGCCCAGAATGATCAAAGCCATGACTTCAAGTCCGGCCTTGTTGATCTTGGAGCATGCCTCTTCCAAGTCCACTGCGTTCTGGAATTTCCTCGAGTTCTTGAGAACTTCCCGGTCCGTGGTCTCAATTCCCAATGCCACCATGGTAAACCCGGCTCTGACCATCAACTCCATGATTTCCGGGTTTGCCGCCAAATTGACGGACGCATAGGTGTGAAACTCCAAGGGCATGCCGCGGCGTTCGTTCCACGAGATCAACTCTTTCAAGAACGTTTTGGCCCGCACCGGCCTCCCAATGAAATTGTCGTCCACAAAGTGGGCTTGTTTGCGCCAACCAAGATCGTAGATCCGCTGTAACTCGGCGAGCATCTGTTGAGGAGTTTTGGTTCGGATCGCCCGGCCGAACATCAGTGTGACGTCGCAGAATTCACAACGATACGGGCAGCCTCTGGAGAACTGAACCGATAGGTCCACATAGGCATTCAGGTCGAGCAGATCGTACCGCGGTACGGGAGTGAGGGTGATGTCGGCCGGAGTCCCATTGTCTATCACCACTCCGAATTCCCGCTTGCCCAATCTCTCAAGTAACGAGGGGACGGTCACTTCCCCCTCGCCTCGAACGACGAAATCCGCACCCGCGTCCAAAGCTGCTTGCTGAAAATGATAAACCCCGGGTCCGCCGACCGCAACGATCTTTCCTCGTTCTTTTGCCTCCCGGATGACCTGGATAATGCTCCCGATCTGGACTATCGTCCCGGAGATGACGACGAGTTCGGCCTCATTCCAATCCTTTTGCGAAACAGTCTGAAAACTGCAATCAACCAGTTTCATGGACCAGTCTTGAGGCAATAGAGCTGCAACCGTAATCAACCCGAGCGGGGGAAGGTACGCTTTCTTCCCCGTCATCCGGACGCTGCTGTCGACCCGATCCCCCAGGTTATGAGGACTGTTCGGATAGATTAATAGGGTATTCATGAACTGCCTCCCGAAACAGGTCGGCTCGATCACCCGACCTTCTCAACACTGAGAATCTCCGTGGCGAGACCCGTCTCTGTTGATGCACAATCGGGGGAAAAGCCATTATATCATTACCATCGCGTGCGCCTCGGCTCCCCACCCTTTGAATCAATCGCGAATCGGGCACGCCGGTACCTCTCGTGCCGATCCGTATCATACATGCTACAATGCGAATGTGCTATCGAAGATACGGCCTATCGGTGTAATATTACGGAATGGTTTGGTAAGGAGCGGAGAACCGGCTCGAGACCGAAACGGCTCACAAGGAAGGAAAGGGGTGTGCGAATGGAAGATTCACAACTTCGGGATCTGATCATGGAGAAGCAGTCCGACGGCCGCATGGCGTGCAAGACGGCGTGTGACATTGCCGACAAGGCCGGGATCCCTCGTCGAAGAATCGGTCAACTTCTCGATGAGATGAAGATAAAGATTCACTCCTGTCAACTCGGTTGTTTCGATTGACGAAACCCCGCTGCGTGGATCGTCAGAATTCTTGTGCTTCCCTTGCCTCCAGGAACAAGGGCATGGGTACGTCCTGTTTGGATTTGGCGTCGTGAAGCATGATCCCCTTATTGGTGACCTGGGTCACGGTGGCCCCGCCGATCTGCATTCCGGGAGTGATGAAGTATCCCCTGCCGTCGGGATCCTCCACCATGCCTTTGAACTGGCCGTCCTCGACTTGAATGACTCCCACGACTTTCAACTGGGATCGGTCAAACCTGCACAAGGGCATGGACGGCGGACATTGGCTGGGAAGGACTTCCGTAGGGGCTTTAAAAGGATCCCGCATGACGACGAAGTCCGTTACGGGCTTTTCCGCGACGGGGGCGACGGGGGCGGGTTCTTCTTTGGGCCGAGGTGCCATGGTGCCCGGACCTGGAGCGCGTTTCTTTCCTTCAGCGCGGAACGCGGGTACTTCGTTCGTCCGGTCCTGAGACGGCGGGGCGGACAAGCCTCCCACAGGGGCATCCCGTTCCTCGGTCTTTTCCACGGCCCCCGGTGTGGGGGGCATTTCCCCTGCAGACCGCTTCTTTACGGGGACTACCGACAGAGGTATGGATTTCTGAGCCGCGGAGAGCTCCGGCGTCCGTTTTCCAAGGAGACCGTCTATGGCCGTGTTGACCTCTTGGCACCCCGCCACGAGTGCAAGCATTCCCATCACTGCACACAAGCAAGAGGTTCTGATCCAAGATGATGTATCGTTCGGTCGTGGCATGCTGAAACCTCGGTGGTGGCTGAACGTTATCTGCGACCGCGTCCGGCGCGGCCGCCCTTGCCTTTCGCGGGTTGGGAAATCCTCTCGATCTCCTCGGGAGTGAGCCGTCGATAGGTCTCACCGCTCATGTCGGCCACCAGGGGGATGACATCGTGCTTCCTTGCCACTTCACCTTCCCTACCGGCAAAGCCTGCTTCCCTCAGTGTTATCGTAGGCACGTTGACGATGCGGGGGAGACTGTTGAGAGCGGCAAGAAAGGAACCTTGTTTGTAGTAATCTCCTCGAACGTTGAGCGTTATCGGGATCTTGGCGTAGTACAGCTCTTGAACGACAGTCTCTTTACCCGGCATGAACCTCGTGGCGACAAGGTTCGTTTCCGCGAGGAGGTCCGTAATCCTCTTGAGCAGTACTTCAATCTCCTGCTTTTCAGGAAGAGACGCCACCATGGTCTGAAGACTCCGTTTCAGGTTCTCAATCCGTGCCTTCAGCCTCGGCCCCTCTTTCAGGATCTTCTCCTGGTTGGTAATCTCAATCTTCAGCTTGCCGATCTGACGCTCAATGCCGTCGATCCTCTCTCGCATGTCCGCGATAAACAAGAAATAGAAGCCGACCAACAAGAGGATGCCGACACCGGCCACAATGAGCCCGCGTTGAAGCGCCGTAAGTTTGTAAAAAAGTTCTTCCGGATTCATGGTACCAGTTTCACCTCAAGTGACCCGTAATCTGGAATCCCACGGTATCCAGGCCGGTTGTCGCTCTACCGGCCACGATCGAGACGAGTCTGACGTCCTTGAAAAAGCTCTGTTCCTTCTCGTTCCTCGGATCCAGCCAGGGTTGTTGGGGAGTGAATTCCTGTCGCAACTTCTGCAGCCTCTCGACAAAGTTGACAACCACGGTGTTGTCCACCCCCGTGCCGACGAGCGTGAAGTTCCGGTGAGTCTTGGTTATGGTCTTGAGCCAAACGGCATCCGGTACTGCCAAGGACAACGCCGCCATGAAGGGCGCCGGTGTGTCACGAATCTTGGTGAGCTTCTGAATGGTATCAACCTGCTTTTGCAGCCTGGTTATCTCGTTCTTCAGCTCGGTAATCTCTTTGTTCTTTTCCTTGAGCTTGTTCAGCTTCTCTTGGTGGGATCGCCTCTCCGCCTCCAAATTCGCTTCCTGTATGCTGAAGAACACGTAGGTAAGTACGCACACCGCGACCACGGCGAGGGCGGCAACTCCCGTCAGCAAGAAGAACTGTTTGAGCTCGCGCCTACGGAGAATATCCCTGATTGGAAGAAGATTTATTCTTACCATTATACCTGCTTATCCCTTTCGTCCCGCAACGCCAGCCCCACTGCCACAGCCATCGTCGGGCCAACGCTGTTGAGGTAATCCATGTCAAATACCTTTTCGTCGATTCTCAGACTCCTGAACGGATCAGTGATTTCGACGGGTATATTGAGTTCCGCTTCCATCGTTGAAGCCAGACCGTAGGTTGCGGCCGCTCCACCAGACAGGAATATCTTCTGGATTGGGTCGTAAGAGACGTTGGTGGAAAAGAAGTCCAGTATTTTCTGAAGCTCGGATACGAAATAGTCGACCGATCGCTGAAAGATCTTTCGCAGATTCCTGGGATTCACGTTCTCGAGCTGAGATCCGCGTTTTATGTTTTCCGCACGCTCGAAATCAACGTCGAAAAACCTCATGATTTCTCGCGTGATCGAGTCGCCCCCCAGGGGCAGGTCACGAGTATACTGGGATGCACCGGACTTGAGAATATTCACGTTTATCGTGCCGGCACCGACGTTGACCAGCGCCACGATCTCTTCCTGCACGTTCGGATAACAGAACTCGTACATGACCTCCAAGGCAAAGGGGTCCACGTCTATGACCACCGGAACGAGGTTCAACGACGTGATGAGATCCACGTATTCGACCATATAATCCTTCTTGGCCGCCACCAGAACGACTTCCATCGCGCCTTCCTTTTCGGGCCGGTCGCCCATGATAAAGAAGTCGAGATTCACGTCCTTGATGTCAAAAGGAATATATGGTTCCGCCTCCATCTGAATCTGTTTCTCCAGTTGCGAATCGCTCATGGACGTCATCGTCACTTGCTTGATGATGACCGCCTTGCCGGCCAAAGAAGTGCCCACGTGTTTGGTACGGCTCTTCGAATTCTTGTGCAGTGCACTAATGGCCTGGCCGACCAGATCCGGCTTCTTGATTGACTTGTCCACAATGGCACCGTCGGGCAACGGGGCCAAGCCTACGTAGTCAAGACTGAAACCCTTCTTGGAACGGTCAATTTCCACCAGCTTCACCATGCTGGATCCAATATCAAGACCCATGATCTTAGAGAGTGCCATGTCGCGTCCTCAGCGGATGAAATCCCGAGAAGTTTTTGAGCCGCAGGATGAGAATACAGAAAAAGTTCCGTACTGTCAACAAAAAACTCTGAATTAAGGGATGTTATGACGATTACTTAAACTTGAGTCTGAATAGGAGCCCTCCTTTTCCGCCGACCGGGTTTGCTCAAAAATGTACACCGTCTCGTCGGGTCGAGCCATCCCAAGTTTGCGTTTCGCCACTTTCTCGATGGTCTTCGGATCGGAGCGCAGCAACGTTACTTCGCGCTCTAATGACTTGATTTCATTGGTCAACTTCTCGTTCTCCGTGTAAAGCAACAACCTTTTCTGTTCCAGCTCGCGCTTGTGAATCACGCCTTTTTGTCCCATGAGGATTCCGAGTGCGGCCACCGTGCTTACAAGAAGGACGACCTTTCCGTATTTGACAGCTCGTTCTGAGATAAGTTTCAAGGGAATACTCGACTTTCCTTATTGCGACATCATATTTCCCGGCGAGAGGGGCTGGACGGTCGGATACCACCTATACCGCAAACAGGCCTTTATCTCAATCTGTTTCTCGTGTTCCGGCGTAATTTCTCGATGTGACTAGTTAATGTGAGCAGAGTTAATGGCCTCCCCGTCTCCTCCCGGAGCGTCGGGTACCGGTCATACAAGGCACTCTGCAGTGCGTGAAGGCCGCCGTTCATTGACGACCAGCGTGCCCCCAGGCGGCCCGCCAAGAACTCCGCCGGCGTTCCATCAAACTCGATGGCGCCGTTTGACAAGAAGACGACCCTGTCCGCCCAGGACATATCCTCAACGCTGTTGGTCATCTCAATGATGGTGAGCCCCGGGTCCCGTCGCAGTGATGTGAGGAGGGATCGGACGGACCTTCGCATGGGTTTATCCAGCATCTCGAAGGCCTCGTCGACGACGAGAACCTTGACCCTCATGGCGAGCACTCCGGCAAGGGCGAGTTTCTGTTGTTCTCCTCCTGAGAGCGTATGTACAAGGCGTCGCTCCATGCCCTCCATTCCGGTGAGTCTCAACGCTTCATGAAGCCTCTCCTGCATTTCGCTTCGCGGCAGGCCCACGTTTTCCATACCGAAGACCACATCCTCTTCCACGGTTATCCCCACGGCAAAGTCCGCGGGATCTCCGCCCAGGTACCCCACCGAGTCCGCACCATGAGGGGATGTTCCGTCAAAGCCGATTGCTCCTGAATCGGGAATTAGAAGACCTTTGACGAGTTTACCCAACGTGGTTTTGCCCGATCCGTCGGGCCCCGTGAAGGCGACCCAGGACAGAGGTTGCACTTGGAGATCGAGATTTTCGAAGACATTGCGCAGGTTTTGCGCATAGGAGAATGAGAGGTTCCGGAAGTGAATCATGGGAAACTTGGGGGACGTGATTCCGTACAGACGGCGGTTATCCCCCAAGTTCCGGCAGGAAGGATCGGCATCGGGCGAGCCGTCTCGTTACACGCGATGTCGCTGAACGGACGGGGCCCGATAAGCCTTCTACTTGGACTTGAAGGAGTCGACGATCTTGTCCTTGAGACCCTTGGCCTTGGCTGCAGTACCCTTGCCTTTGGGTTTCTTCTCCGATTTCTCCACCAGTTCGACCAGCGACAGGGCAGCCATGTCTCCGGCCCGATATCCGAGTTTGACGACCCGCACGTACCCGCCGTTACGATTGGAGAATCGCGGCCCTATCTCGTCAAACAGTCGTTTTGCGACTCGTTTCGATCTGATCACCTGCAGCGCCTGCCGTCGAGCGTGCAGGTCGCCTCGCTTGGCCAGAGTTATCATCCTGTCGGCCAGACTTCGCAATGCCTTGGCACGGGCGTCGGTCGTCGTCACCTTCTCGTGCTCGAGAAGCGACGTGACCATGTTCCGAAGCATGGCCTGCCGATGCGAGCTGTTCATGCCAAGTCTGTATCGTGCTTTTCTATGACGCATGTCATTCTCCCAATATCATTCGGCGATGTAATTCTCCCGTTCCTGTCGCATTTGCTCCAGTTCGTCTCGGGACGGGAAATTGGGGATCACCATGCCCAAATGGAGGTCCATGTCAGCGAGAATCTCTTTGATCTCATTGAGAGATTTTCGACCGAAATTCTTGGTCTTGAGCATCTCTGATTCCGTTCGCTGGACCAATTCCCCAATAAATCGAATGTCGGCGTTTTTCAAGCAGTTGGCAGATCTGACGCTTAGCTCGAGCTCGCCCACGCTCCTGTAGAGGTTTTCATTGATCTCAGGCTCACGGTGGGGTCTGTCCTCCAGGACCATCTTCTCCTCTTCCTCGAAATTGAGAAACACGAGGAACTGCTCTCTGAGGATCTTGGCCGCCTGGGCCAAGGCATCTTCAGGATACACGGTGCCGTCGGTCCAGATTTCTACGGTAAGTTTGTCATAATCGGTCCTGCGCCCCACGCGCGCGTTGGTGATCTTGTAGCTCACTTTGCGGATCGGAGAAAAAACTGCGTCCAAAGCCAGAGTGCCGATGGGTTCGTCTTCTTTTTTGTTGAGCTCGGCGGGAACGTAGCCCTTTCCCCACTCCGCAAGCATCGTCATGGAGAGTTTGCCTTCTTTGGATAAGGTCGCCAGTAGTTGCTCCGGGTTTACAATCTCAACGGTTTCGTCGGTGATGATGTCGCCGGCGCGCACCTCTCCCTCGCCGGCCGCTTCCAATCTGAGACTCTTCGGCTGTTCCGTATGGAGCTTGACCTTAACTTGTTTCAGGTTGAGGATCAGGTCCGTGACGTCCTCTTTGACTCCGAGCATGGTGGAAAACTCATGCAATACTCCGTCGATCTTCGCCTGGGTAATCGCGGCACCCTGCAGCGAAGAGAGGAGCACCCGTCGAAGCGCGTTGCCCAACGTTATGCCGAAACCTCTTTCAAGGGGCTCACACACGAATTTACCGTAGAACGGAGTATGCGTAGTCTCATCCACCTCCATACGACGGGGCCGGATGAGTTCCGTCCAATTTCGTCTCATTAGGGTTTGCCCTGTATGGCTCATGGCTTCCCTCATCATGATTTGCGAATTCTCCCGGGGGAATTCATAGACTGTTGTCGAGAGCCGCCTTGGCACCGATTCGTCGGGAAGCAGCCGGTGGTGCATCCCGATTCGGCCAATGGCTGTGCCGTCTTTCCTACCGTGAGACCCTCTTGGGTCTATTTCGAGTAGAACTCTACGATCAGTTGCTCCCTGATCGTGGGAGGAAGATCTTCTCGAGTCGGCACGGCCTTTATGGTCCCGCTGTAATCGGTGACATTCACATCCAGCCAGTCGGGGATGCCTCGTCGTGTAACCGTTTTGACGGATTCCTCGATAGTCTTGACGGTCCGGCTCTTTTCCTTAACCGTGATCACGTCCCCCGGCCTGGTGCGGTATGACGGTATGTCCACCTTACGTCCGTTGACGAGAAAGTGGCCGTGATTGACCAACTGTCTGGCCTGTGACCTGGAGGAAGCGAATCCCAATCGAAACACGATGTTGTCCAGCCGCGATTCCAGAAGAAGAAGGAGATTCTCGCCCGTTACTCCCTTCTTCCTTTCAGCCAGGTGCACATAGTTGCGGAACTGCTTTTCCAGAATTCCGTAAATGCGTCGGACTTTCTGTTTTTCACGCAGCTGGATGCCGTAGTCGGTGTGCTTTGCCCGACTTTGACCATGCTGACCGGGAGGGTAATTCCTTCTCTCGACGGAGCATTTGTCGGAGTAGCATCGATCTCCCTTCAAGAACAGCTTTGTTTGTTCGCGGCGGCAGAACCTGCAAACCGATTCTCGATAACGTGCCAAGCCAATCTCCTTTGATGCGTCACAGCCACAGGATCAGTCGAGTATGCTAGACTCTTCTTCTCTTGGGCGGCCTACATCCGTTGTGTGGAATGGGAGTGACATCCTTGATGAGTGTAATCTGAAACCCCGCAGCCTGGAGCGACCTGAGCGCCGCTTCCCTGCCGGCACCGGGGCCCTTTATGAGGACTTCCACCAGCCGCATTCCGTGCTCCATTGCCTTGCGGGCCGCGTCTTCAGCCGCAAGCTGCGCGGCGAAGGGGGTAGACTTCCTGGACCCTTTGAATCCTTGGGTGCCGGCCGACGACCATGCAACCACATTACCGTCCAAGTCGGTTATGGTGATGATCGTGTTGTTGAAAGTGGACTGAATATGGGCCACTCCCCGCGGTATGTTCCTCTTTTCCTTCTTCTTACGAGTAATACGCCGCCTTGGCATTAACCTCTCCGTGAAAGGGACCCCGATAAAGGGGTGATTGCATTGTCCGTCGATGCTCCGTTATGGACCGTCACCGGCCATTCGGCCGCGTCCGGACGACATCGTCACGACCGTGCCGCCCAAAACCCGAGACGGCACCCTACTTGCGGCGCCCTACCTGCATTTTCCTCGGCCCCTTACGGGTTCGAGCGTTGGTATGAGTCCGCTGACCTCGAACAGGAAGACCGCGGCGATGCCGCAGACCTCGGTAACATCCCAGATCCATCAGCCTCTTGATGTTCATGGTAACATCGCGGCGAAGGTCGCCTTCCACCTTGTACGAGTGATCGATGACCTCGCGGATCTTCGCCACGTCGACCTCGGTGAGCTGATCCGAGTTCATGTCCGGATCTAGGCCGGCATCCTCCATGATCTTCTTGGCCGAAGTCCTTCCTATCCCGTAGATGTATGTCAGCGCCGTTTGCATGCGCTTGTTCTTGGGAAGGTCAATACCTGCAATTCGCGCCACGATGTCCCTCCTGGCGTTGAAGCGTCGTACGCCGGGCTATCCCTGGCGCTGTTTGTGTTTCGGATTCTCGCAGATCACCCGCACGATTCCTCTGCGTTTGATGATCTTACATTTGTCGCAAATTTTCTTAACCGATGCCCGTACTTTCATGGGCCCCTCCTCTCCCCTTTGGGGACAGGTCCCTATGCTAAGACCTTTTCTATGGCGGCGAAGATCTCGTTGATGGGGCCTACTCCCTTTACTCGACGGAGCAGTCCCTTGGTCTCGTAATAGTCGATCAGGGGCGCGGTCTGATTGTTGTACACAGTCAACCTCTCCCGAATTGTCGCCTCCGAGTCATCGTCTCTCTGATAGAGTTCGCCGCCGCATTTGTCACAGATTCCTTCTTTTTTCGGGGGGTTGAACATCACGTGATACATCGCCCCGCAGTCCGAATTCCTGCATGTGCGTCTTCCCGACAGCCTTGCCACCAATTCCTCATCCGGAACATCCACCAGAACGGCATGGTCGATGGACGTCTGCCGGGCGTTGAGTATATTGTCAAGTGCCTCAGCCTGAGGAAGCGTTCTGGGAAAACCGTCAAGCATGTAGCCCTTGTCCAGATCCGGTTTCGAGAGGCGCTCTTCCACCACGCCTATGACGACGTCATCCGGAACCAGTTCACCCTTGTCCATATACGTCTTGGCCTTGAGGCCCATGGGGGTGCCTTCCTTGAGCGCAGCCCGAAAGATGTCGCCGGTTGATATCTGAGGTACCCCGATTTTCTCGGTGAGCATCTTCGCTTGAGTCCCTTTGCCTGATCCAGGTCCTCCCAACAGTACGATTCGCATGACACCTTCCTCTGTACGGGCGAGAACGAATTATCGTCTCCCCTTGATCCGGCCCGTTCGGATAAACCCCTCATAATGCCTCTGGATCATATGGGTTTCGATCTGGGTCAATGTGTCCAGAGCCACCCCCACGACAATGAGGAGCGAGGTTCCTCCAAAATAAAAGGGCGCGTTAAACCGTGCAATCAGGATCGACGGGAGAACACATACGAGCGAAACGTAGATGGCTCCCCCCAATGTTAATCTCGTGAGCACCTTGTCTATGTACTGAGAGGTCTTCCTTCCCGGTCGTATTCCGGGTATATAGCCTCCGTACTTTTTCATATTATCCGCAACGTCGACGGGGTTAAAGGTAACCGCCGTATAAAAGTAACAGAAAAATATGATGAGTGCGACATAGATGAGCTCATAAACGCCGGTCGCGGGCATCAGCCATGCCGTAATCGACGTCAACACCGGTACGTTGAGAAACTGCGCGATGGTTGCCGGAAATATGATCAGCGACGATGCAAATATTGGAGGGATAACGCCCGCCGTATTCACCTTTAGCGGCAAATGCGTGCTCTGACCTCCATAAACGCGTCTCCCGACCACCCGCTTCGCGTATTGAACCGGAATTCTCCTCTGGCCGCGCTCGACAAAGACTATGGTCGCGATCACGGCCACCATGATCGCCAGCAGCAGCAACAGTACCAGGAAGCCCAAGTCTCCGGTCTGAACCAACTGCACGGTGCTCCCCAATGCCGACGGCATCCTAGCCACAATACCGGCAAAGATGATTAGTGAAATCCCGTTTCCAATCCCTCGCTCCGTGATCTGTTCGCCCAGCCACATGATGAACGCGGTCCCGGCCGTAAGTGTGATCATGGAGAGAATGACAAACGCGGGTTTGGAGATATAGACCATGCCCTCGGTGTTTGCCAAACCAATGCTGATACCCATACCCTGGATCAGCGACAGCACGACCGTTCCATAGCGGGTATACTGGGTAATCTTCTTCCTGCCGGCCTCGCCCTCTTTTTTCAGCTGTTCCAGATGCGGCACGACCACCGTGAGCAGTTGCAGGATAATCGACGCGCTGATGTACGGCATGATTCCCAGGGAGAAGACGGAAAAGTTCTCCATCGCTCCGCCGGTGAACATGTCGATGACACCGAACAAGGTCTGCTGGTATTGGCCGAAGAACTCTTTCAACGCTACCGTGTTTATGCCGGGCGTCGGGATGTGTACGCCGACACGATACACGAGCAGCATGAGGAGAGTGAAAATCACCCTACGCTTGAGTTCCGGTATCTTAGCTATGTTGCCGAAGGAACCTATCACGACGGGACTCTCCTAACTGACACGCCGGTATTGAGCTTTGGGGCCGTCTGAGCCGGCATGGACGATCCGCTGTTCACGCTTCTTCCACCGAACCTCCCGCCGCCTCAATCTTCGCCTTGGCTGCGGGGCTGACCCGGTCGAGCTTGACGGTATAGGCCACGGTCGCGTCGCCGGTCGAAAGCAGCTTTACGGGGCCTCGCTTTTTCACGATCCCCTTGTCTCGGAGTAGTTCCGGGGTTACCTCGGTCTCCGTTCCCAATCGGGAAAGGTCCTTCACATTAATCACGTTGTACCGAATCCGGAAAGGGTTCTTGAATCCTTTCTTGGGCAGACGTCTCTGAAGGGGCATCTGACCGCCCTCGAATCCCGGCGACACCTTTCCTCCGGAACGAGATTTCTGTCCCTTGTGGCCCTTTCCGCTCGTCTTGCCAAGACCCGACGATTCGCCGCGTCCTACCCGTCTCGGTTTCTTTCTTCCCGGGGGTCCCGTTAGATCAGATAGATTCATCAATATCTCCGCTCACCGCTTCGTTCAGTCGGCAACCTCTTCCCATTCCACCAAGTGACTCACCTTGCCGACCATTCCACGGATCTCAGGGGTGTCTTTCAGTACCCGGCTGGAATTGAGTTTTGTCAGCCCCAGGCCTCGTACGGTTTCCCTCTGGGATTTGGTTGACTTTATGGTGCTTTTCCTCAGCGTCACCTTAAGCATTGGTCTACGACTCCTCCTGCGATTGCTCTTCCTCTTCAGCTGAATTCGCCTTGCCGAGCTTTTTCAGGATCTGCTTCTGCGTTCTGAGGCCCTTCAATCCCTCAAAGGTCGCCTTGACCACATTGTGCGGATTATTCGTCCCAATGCACTTTGTCAAGATGTCTCGAACCCCGACGGCCTCCATCACGGCGCGTACCGCGCCGCCCGCAATCACGCCCGTTCCGGAGCCGGCCGGCTTGAGAAAAACCCTTGCCGCGCCGTACTTCCCGGTTATTTCGTGGGGCACGCTTCCGTTGATAATCGGAACCTCAACCATCGACGCCTTGGCCCTTTCGACGCCTTTTCGAATGGCCTCGGGAACTTCGTTCGCCTTTCCCAGGCCATAACCGACGCGTCCCTGGCCGTCGCCTACTACTACCACAGCGCTGAAGGAGAACCGTCTCCCGCCCTTTACGACTTTGGCGACACGACTCAAGTGGACCACCCGGTCCTTCAATTCCCCTTCCGCGGCCACATCGGATCTACTCAGCAAAGAGAGCTCCTTCCTTCAAGAAAGCTAGAAATCGAGTCCTCCCTCCCTCGCACCGTCGGCCAAGGCCTTCACCTTGCCGTGGTACAAGTAGGGGCCCCTATCAAAGACTACTCGAACGATGTTCTTTTCAAGAGCACGAGATGCGAGTCTCTTACCCACCTCACGTGCCGTATCCCTATTGAAGGCTTCTCCCGGATTCCTGCGAAAGCCTTTGTCCATGGTGGATGCCTGAACCAGCGTGACGCCGCCGGCATCGTCGACGATTTGTGCGTAGATATTCCTGTTCGACCGGAAAACCGTCAACCTGTGGCGATCGCGATTTCTCGCAATCTTCGCTCGTACTCGTACGCTTTTCTTCTCTCTGACGACGGTTTGCTTACTGTGTGTGCCCATTCTGGTTCCCTCTCCACCACGCGTCTACCGGGTGCTCGGCACCTTCTCCAAGAACTACTTGGAGCCTGCTTTCCCAACCTTGCGCCGAACCTGTTCGCCCAGATAGCGTATTCCTTTACCTCTGTACGGCTCGGGCTTGCGCACGCGCCGTATACGCGCGGCCATCTCGCCCACTTGTTGCTTGTCGATGCCGCGAACATGGATAATCGTGTTCTTTTCAACCTCAACGGTCAATCCTTCGAGCAGCGGCAGAACAACGGGATTGGAATAGCCCACGTTGAGCGTCAATGAATCCGAGCCTGCTTCTGCACGATAACCGACCCCCACGATTTCCAGTGATTTTGTAAACCCATCGGTTACACCGGTTACCATGTTCTGGATCAGGCTCCGAGTCAGGCCGTGCATAGCCCGGCATTTTCGATGGTCATCCACCGGTACGACCTTGATTGCGTTGTCTTCCACCTCCACGCCGACCCGATCGGAAATCGGCATGGTCAGACTACCCTTGGGACCCGCCACGCTGAGGATAGGCGGTGAATACGTAACCTCCACCTTGTCTGGTATGGCCACGGGGGCCTTGCCTATTCTGGACATCGGTAATGCTCCTGCGATTTTCCGGCTACCAGATGCTTGCCAGCACCTCTCCACCTATCCGGCGACGCCGGGCCTCTCTGTCGGTCATGATACCCTGGGAGGTCGAAAGAACCAGGATTCCTATTCCACCGTGGCTTTTCAGATGATGGTCATGACCTACGTAAACTCTTCGTCCGGGGGTAGAGACTCGAGCCAGACCCTCGATGATGCAATTGGCATCGTCGTCGTAGCGCAGGGTGAGTTTCAGTATTCCCTGTTTGTTCTTGGCCGACCGTATGACCTTATACTTCTTGAGATATCCTTCCTCTTTCAGGATCTGAGCAATTCCGATCTTGAGGTTGGATGCGGGCACCGTAAGCTGTTCTTTGCGAGCGTGCCTCGCATTACGAATACGCGTTAACAGGTCCGCTATGGGGTCACTCATGCTCATGTGAACCGTCTCCTACCAGCTGGATTTGACCATTCCGGGGACATTGCCCTTGAGAGCCTGTGTCCTCAGGCATATTCGACATAATTTGAATTTGCGGTAATAAGCGCGAGGACGTCCGCAAATCCCACACCGGTTGTACTGCCTCACCGCGAATTTCTGAGGTCCGGCAGCCTTGACCTTCATCGATATCTTTGCCACGGTTCCTCCTCTGAGAAGATGTAGCTTACTTCCTGAAAGGCATCCCCAGACCCTCCAACAATTGCCGGGCCTCCTCGTCGGTCGCCGCCGAAGTCACCAGAGTGATGTTCATGCCTCGTATCTTGTCTATCTTGTCGTAATCGATCTCGGGAAAGATGATCTGTTCCTTGATTCCCATTGAGAAATTGCCCCGACCATCGAAACCGCGCGGATTGACTCCACGGAAGTCTCGAACGCGCGGAAGCGCTATGTTGATGAGTTTGTCAAGGAAGTGATACATGACGTCTCTTCTCAGCGTCACCTTGCACCCGATGGTCATCCCTTCCCTGAGTTTGAAAGATGCGATGGACTTCCGAGCCTTCCTGAGTACCGGCCACTGACCTGTGATCAGCGCCATTTCCTGCTGAGCGCTCTCCAGAACCTTGCCATTCTGAATGGCCTCGCCCAGTCCCATGTTGACCACGATCTTCTCCAGGACCGGAACCTGCATGGGGTTCTTGTACTTGAATCGCTCACTGAGCATCGGAACAACGGATTCTCGATAATATTCTCTTAGCCGCGAGGCCATGACGCCCTTCCTTTTAACCGTCCAGCTGCTCGTCACACTTCCTGCAATACCGAACTCTGTCGCCGTCGTCCAGAACTCTCGTTCCGGTTCGTGTCGGCTTGGAGCATTTCGGACAGACGAGCATCAACTTGGAGAGTTTGATGGGAGCTTCCTTTTCCACGATGCCCCCTTGCTTACCGACCTGACCGCCGGCCCTCGTGTGACGCTTGACAAAGTTCAACCGCTCCACCAGCGCCGCATCCTTGTCTCGCAGAACCTTGAGGACCTTGCCTTGTCGGCCTTTCTCCTTGCCCGATATCACTCTAACTTTGTCGTTCTTCTTGATCTTTGGCATGGTTAGAGCACCTCCGGAGCCAAGGATACGATCTTCATGAACCTCTTGGCTCTCAGCTCACGGGCCACCGGACCGAATATACGTGTACCGATCGGCTCCATCTGATTGTTGATCAGAACGGCTGAATTGTCATCGAATCGAATGGCCGAACCGTCCGGACGGCGTACCGCCCTCCGGGTGCGTACTATGACGGCTTTGTGGACCTCTCCCTTTTTCACCTTCGAGTTGGGGATGGCCTCTTTCACCGAGACGACCACCACGTCGCCGACGCTTGCGTACTTTCGCCTCGTGCCGCCCAAAACCTTGATGCAAAACAGTTCCTTGGCCCCGGAGTTGTCAGCTACGTCCATTCGGGACTGCTGCTGAATCATGACGCACCTCCGAACAGTGCCGCCTCTTTGACTATTTTGCGAACCCGCCAATTCTTATGACGGCTCAACGGCCTCGTTTCCACAATCATCACTTCATCGCCTATATGGCATCTGTTGCCCTCGTCGTGGGCCATGAAGCGTTTTCTCCGGCGAACGTACTTCTTGTAGACGGGGTGGATAACCGTTCGGCTGACTTCCACCACAACGGTCTTGTCCATCTTGTTGCTGATCACGACGCCGGTACGGACCTTACGTTGCTTCCGGTTATCAGAGGAGCTCGTCATTCAGACGCCTCCCTTTCTTTGATGATGGTCTTCACTCGGGCAATATCCCGGCGGAGCCACTTGATCCGATCCGTCTTTTCAAGTTGGCCTGTGGCATGCTTGAAGCGAAGCTTGAATTCTTCTTCCCGAAACTCCCGCTCCTTGGCGACAAGCTCGTCCACAGAGAGATCCCTAAGCTCTTGGGCCTTCATAGCTACTCCTCACGAACGACGAAGCGAGTCTTGATGGGCATCTTTCGAGCTGCAAGGCGAAAGGCTTCGCGAGCCACATCCACGGGGACTCCCTCCATCTCGTACATGATGCGCCCGGGTTTGACCACCGCCACCCACTCTTCCGGCGCACCCTTGCCTTTGCCCATTCGAGTCTCGGCAGGCTTCTTGGTGATGGGCTTGTCCGGGAACATTCGGATCCAGATCTTACCGCCCCTCTTCACGTGACGCGTCATGGCCACACGACCGGCCTCGATCTGTCTCGCGGTTATCCAGCCGGGAGCCATCGCCATGAGACCGAAATCACCAAAGGACACTTGAGTTCCTCTGAGAGGACGACCTCTCATCCGGCCCTTTTGCCGTTTTCTGTATCTTACCTTCTTAGGCGCAAGCATCTCACTTCTCCCCGGGAGCGCTCTTGATGAGTTCTCCCTTGAAGATCCAAACCTTTATGCCTATCACTCCGTACGTGGTCGACGCCTGAGCAAATCCGTAGTCGATATCGGCCCGTAAGGTGTGCAGAGGCACTCGACCCTCTCGGTACCATTCACGGCGGGCCATCTCGGCTCCGCCCAGTCGACCGGCCGTGGCGATTCGGATGCCCTTCGCGCCTGATTTCAGGGCACTTGAAACGGACTTCTTCATCGCCCGGCGGAAGGCTATTCTTCGTTCAAGCTGCTGTGCCACATTCTCGGCCACCAGCTGGGCATCGATTTCCGGCTTGCGGATTTCCTTGATGTCAACAATGACATCCTTGTCGGTCAAGCGCAGAATCTCGCGGCGAAGCTTTTCAATCTCGCTTCCCTTGGGACCTATCACGATCCCCGGTCGAGCCGTATGAATGATGAGCCTGATCTTCCCGGCGGCTCTCTCAACCTCTATCCGCGAGATGCTCGCTTGGGCGAGTCGCTTCTTGATGAAATCGCGGATCTTGAGGTCTTCGAGGAGAAAATCTCCGTAGTCCTTTTGGGAAAACCAGCGGGAGTCCCAAGTTCGGGTTACTCCAAGCCTGAACCCGAGGGGATGAACCTTTTGTCCCAAGATTGCCCTCCTAAGGGTGCGCCGAGGAGCCGGTGGACATTTTCTCGCTTTGTGACGGAGTCCGCCGAAGCCTCAGGTAGTAAGAAATTCTAGTCTTCTTCCAGCGCGATGTGTATGTGGCTGGTTCTCTTTCGAATCCTCGTGGCCCGCCCCATGGCACGGGGCCTCCACCGCTTGGCCGTTGGGCCCTCATCTATGGTGATCGAGCTGATGTACAACCGGTCCTCGTCTACACCGGCCGACCGGGACGCATTGCTCAGCGCCGACTCAAGGACCTTCTTGATGATCCCCGCGGCCTTTTTCGGCGTGAATTGCAGTCTGGCCAGCGCGTCGTCCACCGATCTGCCCCGTATGAGGTCCGCAACGAGTCGTGCCTTACGAGGAGCGATATGTGCATGTCTGAGCGTTGACACCCATTCCATTATCTTCTCCCCTTCTTAGCCTTGCGATCGCCTGCGTGGCCGTGAAAGGTGCGGGTCGGCGAGAACTCTCCCAGCTTGTGACCGACCATGTTTTCCGTTACGAATACGGGGATGAACTTCTTGCCGTTGTGAACCGCGAAAGTGAGGCCCACCATTTCCGGAATGACGGTCGATCGCCTGGACCAGGTTTGTATCACCTTACGGGAACCGGATTCGCGCGCCGCTTCCACTTTCTTGAGCAGATGACCGTCCACAAAAGGACCCTTATGAACCGAACGGGGCATGGGAATCACTTCCTCCGTTTCACGATGAATTTGTCGGAAACCTTGTTTCTCTTGCGAGTCTTGTAACCCTTCGTGGGACGTCCCCAGGGCGTCACCGGGTGACGACCTCCCGAGGTACGACCCTCGCCCCCGCCGTGGGGATGATCGACCGGGTTCATGACCACGCCGCGGACCTTGGGACGCCGGCCAAGCAGCCGCGATCGGCCGGCTCGGCCCAGAGAAATGTTCTCGTGCTCCAGATTCCCGAGCTGGCCCACCGTTGCGCGGCAGCGATCCAGAACCATGCGCACCTCGCCCGACGGCATCTTGATTTGTGCGTACCCTTTTTCTTTCGCCATGAGCTGGCCATAGGTTCCGGCGGATCGGATCATCTGTCCGCCCTTGCCTATCTTCATCTCAACATTGTGCACCATGGTGCCGAGAGGGATGTTCTTCAACGGCAGACAATTTCCGGGCCTGATGTCCACCTTATCACCGGAAACGACGAAATCTCCAACCTTTAACCCATTCGGCCAAAGGATGTAACTCTTCTCCCCATCCCGGTAGCTTACAAGGGCTAATCGCGCACTCCGGTTCGGGTCGTACTCGATGCTGACCACCTTCCCCGGTACGTCGACCTTGTTTCGCTTGAAGTCCACCAGCCTCAGCAGTCTCTTGTGTCCGCCGCCGCGCCGCCGTACGGTGATCCGACCGGCATTGTTCCGGCCGGCCCTCTTGTGGATTCCCTTAGTCAGGGCCCTTGCCGGTTCCGCAGCAGTCAACTCCTCAAAAGTGAAGCCGGTCTTGAACCGTATACCCGGGGACGTCGGCTTGTATTTCTTTATGCCCATAAATCCAATCCTCGATGGAATGTCCGTTTCAGAACTGAACCCATCACATCCTTAGCAAGGCCTTATTCCGCCTCTAGACGCCTTCAAAGAAATCGACGCGGTCTCCCTCCTTCAGCGTCACAATTGCCTTCTTCCAGTCCTTGCGTCGTCCCGTGAACCGCCCGAGCCTCTTCCGCTTCCCAGGCCGGTTCTGCGTCCGAACCGTCAAGACCGTCACCTTGAAGATCTTTTCCACGGCCTTTCTGATCTCGGACTTGTTGGCTTTCGTGTCAACCTCGAATACCAGCTGGTTATTCTCGTCCTTGAGGTCGGAGCCTTTTTCCGTGATGATCGGCCGCCGGATTATGCTGTACTCGTCCTTCATCGGCTCAACCTCTCGTGAATTCTCGGAACCGCATCCTGCAATAGTACGACTCGCTCAAAACGGAGCAGGTCATATACGTTCAGGCCCTCGGTCGGCAGAACCAGCACCCTGTAAAGATTGCGCGAAGACCTCTGCAGTGACTCGTCCTTCTCCGGAGTAATGAACAAGGTCTTGTCGTTCTCCAGCCCCATGGCCTTGACCGTGCTCGCAAACAGACGGGTCTTGGGCTCTTCCAGGTCGATCTTATCCACGACCGTCAACTGATTGGCTTTGAGCTTGGCGCTCAACGCCGATTTCAGCGCGGCCTTCCTGACCTTCTTGGGCAGCGAAAAGGCGTACGAGCGTGGATGCGGACCAAAGACCGTCCCTCCGCCCGTCCATATGGGCGACCTGTTGGTCCCGGCTCTTGCCCGACCGGTGCCCTTTTGTCGCCAGGGCTTCTTGCCGCCGCCTCTGCAATCACTCCGGGTCTTGGTGCTCGCCGTTCCGCTCCGGCGTTTGGCCAGCTGCCAGACCACGACTCTTTGAACAAGCGACTCCCGAATCTCCGCATTAAACACGTCGTCGTCCAGTTCGATGGAGCCCACCTTGTCCCCGTTCTGATTTATCACATCTACGGAAGCCATTACTTTTTCCTTATCAGGACGATTGAGCCTCGGGATCCGGGGATCGGGCCTTTCAGGAAGATCAGGTTCTCGTCGGCTCGCACTTCCAGCACCTGAACACTCGGAGCGGTCACTCTTGCGCCGCCCATTCTCCCCGGCATCTTCTTTCCCTTGAAGATGCGGGCCGGATACGCACACTGGCCCACGGAACCGGGGATCCTATGCGACCGAGACCCGTGTGTGGCCTTTCCTCCCCCGAAGTTCCACTTCTTGATGACTCCGGCGAAGCCCTTCCCCTTGCTGGTACCGACCACCTTCACCTTTTCTCCCGGAGTGAAAATGTCCGCCCGAATCTCCTGTCCGATTTCCAGGGCTCCTACGTCGTCCGCGCCAAACTCCCTCAGGATCTTGTGGGGCTCGGTACCGGCTTTCTCGAACTGTCCCAGCACCGGTTTTGTCAATTTCCTCTTCGCTGTCTCACCGTACCCGAGCTGAACCCTTGATTGCCCCTTCTTTCCAATGACCTTGCAGGGGCCTGCCTGCACCACGGTTACTCCCGTTGCTCGTCCGGATTCGTCGAACAGTTGGATCATTCCTATTTTTCTTCCGATCATACCTTGAACCATAACAGGCTCCTCAAGTTCCTCTCCGGCGAAGACTTCTCTACGCCTTTATCTCCACGTCCACACCGGGGGACAGGTCCAGTTTCATGAGCGCGTCGAGCGTTTGCTGTGTCGGCTCCAGAATATCCAGCAGTCGCTTATGGACCCGGATCTCGAACTGCTCCCGCGACTTCTTATCGATATGAGGCGAACGAAGCACACAGTACTTGTGTATTCTGGTCGGAAGAGGTATCGGCCCGGCAACCTTGGCACCGGTTCGCCAAGCGGTGTCGACTATCTCCGCAGCGGACTGGTCCAGCAGCTTGTGATCGTAGGCCTTCAACCTGATCCGTATCTTGAGAGCTTGCATTTCCATTGCTAAAACCTCGTGTTGAGCTTCGGACGCTATTCGATAATTTCGGAAACGACGCCGGCGCCGACCGTTCTGCCGCCTTCACGGATCGCAAAGCGCAGCTCCTTTTCCATCGCAATCGGCGTGATCAGATGACCCTCCAGCGACACGTTGTCCCCGGGCATCACCATCTCGATCCCCTCCGGAAGCGTGATCACACCGGTCACGTCAGTCGTACGGAAGTAAAACTGCGGTCGATACCCGTTGAAAAACGGCGTGTGACGACCGCCTTCCTCCTTCGCCAGGATGTACGTCTCGGCCTTGAACTTCGTATGAGGAGTGATGCTCCCGGGAGCCGCAACCACCTGACCGCGCTCCACCTCTTCACGCTTTATGCCCCGAAGCAAAAGACCCACGTTGTCTCCCGCCTGACCCGAATCGAGAACCTTGCGGAACATCTCAACTCCGGTGCACACCGTCTTGCGCGTGTCCCGAATGCCCACGATCTCCACTTCTTCGCCCACCTTGACCTGACCACGCTCCACGCGACCGGTCACCACCGTCCCACGACCCGATATGCTGAATACGTCCTCCACCGGCATCAAAAACGGCTTGTCTATGTCGCGCTCGGGAACCGGTACATACGAATCCACCGCGTCCATCAACTCCAATATGCACGCAGTATCAGGACTCGCAGGATCCCCGGATTCCAACGCCTTCAACGCACTCCCTCGTACGATCGGGATGTCGTCACCGGGAAAATCATACGAACTCAACAACTCCCGCAACTCCAACTCCACCAACTCGATAAGTTCCGGGTCGTCAACCATGTCCGTCTTGTTCAAAAATACCACTATATACGGCACCCCGACCTGACGCGCCAACAGAATATGCTCACGCGTCTGAGGCATCGGACCGTCGTTCGCTCCCACCACCAGAATGGCCCCGTCCATCTGAGCCGCACCGGTGATCATGTTCTTGATGTAGTCCGCATGGCCCGGACAATCAACGTGGGCATAGTGACGCTTATCCGTCTGATACTCCACGTGCGCCGTGGCTATCGTGATGCCCCGCTCCTTCTCCTCCGGAGCCTTGTCGATCTCCTCGAACGGCACATACTCCGCCATGCCCTTCTTCGCCAATGTCCTGGTTATCGCCGCCGTCAAGGTAGTCTTGCCGTGATCGATGTGACCTATGGTTCCAACGTTCACGTGAGGCTTTGTACGTTCAAACTTCGCCTTGCCCATGGGCTCCTCCAGATTTCTTAAACTGTTCGATCACCTTTTCCGTAACGGATTGCGGCGCCGGTTCGTAATGGGAAAATCTCATGGTAAAAGATGCGCGTCCCTGTGTAAGGCTTCTCAAGTCCGTTGCATAGCCGAACATTCGAGCCAGGGGGACCCTCACCCCTACGGTTTGAATTCCTGCGCGGCTTTCCATGCCCAGGATCTTTCCCCGACGCGAAGTCAAATCCCCGAGCACATCGCCGAGGAACTCTCCGGGCACGACCACTTCCACGTCCATGATCGGTTCCAGGATAACCGCGGCACCCTTTTCACACGCTTGCCGAAAAGCCATGAAGCCGGCCGTCTTGAACGCCATTTCCGACGAGTCGACCTCGTGGTGTTTCCCGTCAACCAGAGTAACCTTGACGTCGACTACGGGGCAACCCGCCAGGACACCCGACTCCATTGCCGATCGAACGCCTTCTTCCACCGGCTTGATATACTCTTTGGGAATCGCTCCGCCCGTAATCTTGTCCACGAACTCCAATCCGATTCCTCTGTGTGCGGGCTCCACCTCAATGACCACTTCCGCGAACTGGCCCTTACCGCCCGTCTGCTTCACGTGCCGGTACGGGATCTTGACGGCCTTCGTCAGGGCTTCTCGGAACGCCACCTGAGGTTCCCCAACGATGGCTTCCACTCCAAATTCTCTGACCAGGCGGTCCGCCACGATGTCCAGGTGTAATTCACCCATTCCCGACAATATGGTCTCGCCGGTCTCCCGGTCTACCCGAACCTTGAGTGACGGGTCTTCCCGAAGCAGCCGTCCTAAGGCTCTTGAAAGCTTTTCCACTTCATCCTGAGATTTCGGCGATAAGGCCACCGAGATGACCGGCTCCGGAAACTCCATGGACTCGAGCACGAGAGGATGATCCCCGTCGGCCAGAGTATCGCCGGTTTTCGTGTGCTTGAGACCCAGTGCCGCCACAATGTCTCCTGCGGTGGCCTCCTTGATTTCCTCCCTCTGGTTCGCGTGCATCTTGAGCAGGCGGCCGACCCGCTCCTTTTTGTCGCTGTTTGCATTGTAGGACGAGGATCCTGCTGCAAGCGTCCCCGAGTAGATTCTCAGGAACGTCAGGTTCCCGGTATAAGGATCGTTCATCACCTTGAACGCCAGCGCCGCGAAAGGCCCATTCACGTCTCGTTCCACGGCCCTGCCGTTGGCATCCTTACCTTGAATAGGGGGAACGTCCAAAGGAGACGGAAGAAATTCCACCACCGCGTCCAGCAACTGCTGTATCCCTTTGTTCTTAAACGCCGCGCCGATGAGTACCGGCGTAATCTTCAGCGCGACCGTGCCTTTACGGATTGTACTGTAGAGTACCTGCGCGGGTATGTCCGTGTCGCCTTCGAGGTATCTTTCCAGGAGTCCATCGTCCAACTCGCAGATGCTTTCCACCAGCTTTTCCCTGGCAAGCTCGGCATCTTCGAGCAGTTCGGCAGGGCAGTCCGAGACCGTGAACGTCATCCCCATGGACTCGTCTTCGAAGAGGACTGCTTTCCTGGAGATGAGATCGACAACCCCCTGAAAATTCTCCTCGCTCCCGATGGGAATTTGAAGAAGGACGGGGTTTGTTTGAAGTCTCGTTTTCATCATATCGATAACTCTCAGATGATCGGCTCCGGACCGGTCCATTTTATTGATGAACGCGATCCTGGGGATGCGATACCGATCGGCCTGTTTCCAAACCGTTTCGGATTGCGGCTCTACCCCACCCACGGCACAGAAGACCGCCACGGCTCCGTCCAAGACCCTCAGAGCCCGTTCGACCTCAATGGTGAAGTCAACATGGCCCGGGGTGTCGATGAGGTTGATCTTATGCTCTTTCCAGAAGCAGGTCGTCGCCGCGGAGGTGATGGTGATTCCTCGTTCCTGCTCCTGTTCCATCCAGTCCATGACCGCATTGCCGTCATGAACTTCTCCCAGCCTGTGTGAAACTCCCGTGTAGAAGAGAATGCGTTCCGTGGTGGTCGTCTTGCCCGCATCGATGTGGGCCATGATTCCGATATTTCTCGTGCGCGCCGGCGCGTCTCCTTTCATGAACAAAGTCTCTCCGGAATCACTACCACCGGTAATGGGCAAAGGCCTTGTTGGCCTCGGCCATCTTGTGGGTGTCCTCTTTCTTCTTGACGGTGCTTCCTTTGTTGGAAGCCGCATCGAGGAACTCTGCAGCGAGTTTCTCCTTCATGCTCTTCTCGCCCCTGGCGCGCGCGTATTGTATCAGCCATCGAATGGCAAGCGCCTGACGTCGTTCGGGACGAATTTCCACAGGGACTTGATAGGTGCTTCCACCCACGCGTCGGGAGCGTACCTCCAACACGGGTTTTGCATTTTCCACCGCCCTCTGGAATAGTTCCAGCGGATCATCCTTGGTCTTTTTCGCCATGATGTCGAAGGCGTCGTAGAGAATGCTCTCAGCGATGGACTTCTTGCCGTCCCACATAATGCCGTGAACGAACTTTGACACGAGCTTGCTGTGATATTTCGGGTCCGGCAGAACTTCCCTTTTGGGGATCTTCCCTTTTCTAGGCATCAGATTACACTCCAGCGTGTGCCTTGCACCGTATTGTTTCTTCCAGTCTCAGAACGGGCTGCGCCGGGCAGCTTCCAGGATGGCTCGGTCCAGAAGGCCGGCTGACCGAACGCGTCGCCTGAACCTTCCGTTTCTTGTTCCCTTCTGAACCGACCCCGTCAAGATTGACGGTTTACCCGGACCCGTTATCGATTCACCCACCGATCATTCAGTTCGGAGTTTCCGGGAATCTCCATCCCGCACGTATCACAATTAGCGGGACCATTCCCGGAATACCGGCATGGATTACTTCGGTCTCTTCGTCCCGTATTTCGATCTGCCCTGCTTGCGGTCCTGAACTCCGTAAGCATCCTGAGCGCCTCTTATGATGTGGTACCTGACGCCGGGCAGGTCCTTCACACGCCCGCCACGGATCAAGACGACCGAGTGCTCTTGTAAGTTGTGGCCGATGCCGGGGATGTAGGAGGTGACTTCGTATCCGTTCGTGAGACGGACCCTTGCGACCTTCCTCAACGCGGAGTTCGGTTTCTTGGGTGTGGTAGTATAGACTCTCACACAGACTCCCCGGCGCTGGGGGCAGTTGGTCAGTGCCGGGGCCGAGGTTTTCTTTCTCGGTCTCGATCGTCCTTTTCTGACCAGCTGGTTAATTGTCGGCATACGCCAAAACCTCCAAACATGTATCCAAATAGTATGCTCAAATAAGCATCATCCTGTCAACACTTTTTTTCACGCCAACGCGCGTATCCCCATACCTTATCGCCCCGCTCCATACCCCTCGTCCACAACAAAAGCGGCTCCCACACCGTACGACTCAGAGCGGAAACGGCGAGGAAAACCGTGCAACCCTCCGCGCGCACGGAAAGTCTCCGCGTTCAGCGGAATCCTTTGAAGCCCGGTGAAGATCGTTTCCCAAGTCTTCCGGGATCCCCCGGCCGTCCTTCTCCGGGTTCGGGAGCGGAAACGGCGCGTGCGACGTTGCTCACGGCAAGAGGGGGATCGATTTCAGTGAGGCGTCGGCCGCACTTCGCTTCAATGTGCGGTCGACGCCTCACGTCGTTGTGCAGACGCGTTTCCAAGAGCGCGTTGACGAACACACGGCCCGTATCCCCTGTGGGAACTACGCGCTCGCGGGTATGCTGTCGGCATCGGCTCGCGCCTCGCGCCGGCTGCGCCGAACCTCACGCGCATCCTGTTCGGGCATGTCGCCGTGCTTAAGTTTCAGGTCCTTGTAACGGCTCAGTCCCGTTCCCGCAGGGATCAGCCTGCCCATAATCACGTTCTCTTTCAGGCCGCGCAGGTAGTCGATCTTGCCCGAAATGGAAGCTTCCGTCAGCACCTTGGTCGTCTCCTGGAAGCTTGCCGCGCTGATGAACGAATCGGTCGACAGAGATGCCTTGGTGATGCCCAGAAGCAGGGGCTCGCCGACCGCCGGGGCCCCCCCGGCCTGCATGACCCGGTTGTTGACGTCTTCGAAGACCGATCGCTCGATCTGTTCGCCCACAAGGAAGTCGGTGTCCCCGACTTCTTTGACGCGTACCCGGCGAAGCATCTGTCTGACGATGACTTCAATGTGTTTGTCGTTGATCTTCACACCCTGTAACCGATAGACCTCCTGCACTTCGTCCACCAGGTACTTGGCCAGATCCTTCTCACCCTTGATGCCGAGGAGATCGTGTGGGTTGGTGGAACCCTCCATCAAAGCCTCTCCCGCCTGCACCCAGTCTCCGGAGTGCACGGTGATGTGCTTGCCTTTCGGGATGAGATACTCTTTAGGGTCCCCGACTTCGGGAGTCACGACGACCTTGCGTTTGCCTTTGGTGTCCTTGCCGAAACTCACGAGACCGTCGATCTCGGAGATGATGGCGAACTCCTTCGGTTTGCGGGCCTCGAAGAGCTCCGCCACCCTCGGAAGTCCTCCGGTGATATCCTTTGTCTTGGTCGTTTCACGAGGAATCTTGGCGATAACGGCGCCTGCATGCACTTCCTCGCCTTCTTTGGCCATGATGTTCGAACCCACGGGGAGCAGATACCGGGCTTCCGAATCCTTGAGCTTGATGGTCCTGCCGTGAGGGTCTTTTATGGAAACACGCGGTCGAATCTCTGCGTCCTTGTCTCTGTATTCGACGATGACCTTTCTCGACAGACCCGTCACCTCGTCGACCTGTTCGTTCATGGTGAGGCCTTCGATGACGTCGCCGAACTTCACTTTTCCCGAGACTTCCGTGATGATAGGGATCGTATAGGGATCCCATTCGGCCAGGAGCGTCTCCCGGTTGACTGCTTCAGAGTTGCTGACCCGCAGTTTGGCACCGTAGATGAGCTTGTTTCGTTCGCGCTCGCGGCCTTTCTCATCGGTGATCGCTATGGAACCGTTTCGATTCATCACGATCTCTTCACCGTCCCTGTTTGTGACGGTCTTGAGTTCGATGAATCGTATGCGGCCTTCATTGCGCGAGAACAGCTGCGATGAACTGGATCCCAACCATTCCAAGAGGACCTGTCCTTCCGACTCGATCACGTCGCCTTCCTGGACTTTTACGTTCATATAGTCCATGACGGGATACCGCTCGTAGAGTCGGAAAGTGATCTTGCCTCCTTTTTTCTTGCCGAGTTGGAAGATGCCTCCTCGTCGTTCGGCTTCCAACATGCGCCCGTGACCTTTGGCAATTTCGTAGATAAAGGTGTGAGGCGAGACTCGATCGCCGTGTCTCACCGTGAACCGGTATCCGTCGGGAATCTTGAATTTCCGTCTGTTGCCGTCTTCATCCTGCAGGCTGTAGGACTTCCTGTCCAAGGATATCTCCATCTTGCCCCCAATCTTCTCGCTCTCATCGAGTTGATGGTCGGGGCCCTCGAACAGGAACGAGTTCTCCCTCAGCGTCTGGCCGTCTTCGACCAGCCATGTGGTCACTTCCGATTCGTCCACCTCGAAATCCTGCGCGACGATGATTGCTTTTGTTCGGTCCTTTTCCTTTTCAAAGGATACCTTACCCTTCTTGCGCGCGGAGATGATATTTCGTTTGAGTGACGCGGTCCCTCCGATATGGAACGTGCGCATCGTGAGCTGAGTTCCCGGTTCTCCGATGGACTGGGCCGCGATGATTCCCACCGCCTCTCCTATGTTCACCATTCTGCCGTGAGCCAGATCCCGTCCGTAGCACAGACCGCAGACGCCTCTTCGCGACTGGCAGGTCAGCACCGACCGGATCTTGACCCGGTCGATGCCGGAATCTTGAATACGGTCTCTGTGCTCCTCTTCGATTTCCTCATTGGCCTTGACGATAATCTCACCGGTGAACGGATGCTCTATATCTTCCAGGGCAACTCGTCCGAGGATTCGATCCGCCACGTGCTCGATGATTTCGCCGCCTTCTTCCAGGGAGGCCATCTCGATGCCGTCAAGGGTGCCGCAGTCCTTTTCATGAATAATCGCGTCCTGGGCCACGTCCACGAGTCGTCGCGTCAGGTATCCGGAGTTGGCGGTCTTGAGCGCGGTATCCGCGAGACCTTTTCGCGCGCCGTGTGTGGATATGAAGTACTGCAGCACGGTCAGACCTTCACGGAAATTGGCCTCGATGGGAGTTTCAATGATTTCCCCGGTGGGTTTTGCCATCAGGCCCCGCATTCCCGCCAACTGACGTATCTGCTGGGTGCTTCCCCTCGCGCCGGAATCCGCCATCATATAGATGGGGTTGAAGCTCTCGGCCTTCTTCTCGGTCCCGTCCGCCAGGGTAATGGTCATGGTTCTCAGGCCGCTCATCATGCGTTCCGAAATATCCTCGTTTGCCCTGGCCCATATGTCGATCACCTTGTTGTAGCGTTCGCCGTCGGTGATGAGACCTTCCTTGTACTGATTCTGAATCTCGAGCACCTCGGATCGAGCCTTTTCTATGATTTCCTTCTTCGACTCGGGGATGTGCATGTCATCGACACAGATCGACAGACCGGCCTTGGTCGCGTAGTAGTAACCGAGGTCCTTGAGCCTGTCCGCGAGGATGACCGTCTCCTTGTCGCCGCACCTCCGGTACGCCTCGTCAATGAGGTTGGCCAGTTCTTTCTTCTTCATGACCTTGTTGACGAAGGTGAACGCGATCTCCTTGGGTACGATCTCGCGCAGCAGAACGCGGCCCACGGTAGTGGGGAGTTTCTCACCGTCTTCGCGCAGTAGAATCTTCTCGTGCAGGTCGACGACTCCCGCATCATAGGCCACTCGAACTTCCGAGGATTCGGTAAAGATCCTGGGAGCCTTGTCCAGTTCCGGGTCCGCGGATTCGCGGGTCAGGTAGTACAGACCCAGCACGATATCCTGGGTGGGGACAATAATCGGTTTCCCGTGTGCAGGCGAGAGGATGTTGTTGGTGCTCATCATCAACACTCGCGCCTCCACTTGTGCTTCCACGGAGAGGGGGATGTGCACCGCCATCTGGTCGCCGTCGAAGTCCGCGTTGAACGCGGTACAGACTAGAGGATGCAGTTGGATGGCCTTACCTTCGATGAGTACGGGCTCGAAGGCTTGTATGCCCAACCTGTGGAGCGTGGGCGCCCGGTTCAGCAGGACCGGATACTCTTTGACGACTTCTTCGAGTATGTCCCAGACCTCCGGAGTTTCCTTCTCCACAAGTTTCTTGGCGCTCTTGATGGTGGTGATGTAACCCCTTTCCTCCAGTTTGTTGTAGATGAATGGTTTAAATAGTTCCAAAGCCATTCGTTTGGGAAGTCCGCACTGGTGAAGCCTCAAATCGGGGCCGACTACGATCACCGATCTTCCCGAATAATCGACGCGCTTGCCCAGCAAGTTCTGACGGAATCGTCCCTGTTTTCCCTTGAGCATATCGGACAACGATTTCAACGGCCTCTTATTGGGACCGGTTATGACACGACCGCGTCGTCCGTTGTCGAACAGCACGTCTACCGCTTCCTGGAGCATTCGCTTCTCGTTGCGAAGGATGATTTCCGGCGCGTTGAGTTCCTTGAGCCTCTTGAGGCGATTGTTGCGGTTAATGACGCGGCGATACAGATCGTTCAGGTCGGAGGTTGCGAAACGCCCTCCATCGAGCGGCACGAGAGGTCGCAGATCAGGCGGAATCACGGGGATGGTGGTGAGAATCATCCACGCGGGATTCTGCCATTGCCTAAATTTGCCCAGACTTTCCGGTGGAATAAGGCGAGAGCGGGTGAGTCTGTCGGTGATGTTGTTGATTTCGACAAACGCGAGCTGCTTTCTCACTTCCCAATCCTGGGTGTCTTCCCACTTGACTTGAATCTCGCGGGCAGACTGCAGAATCTCGGCGAGAAACGTACCCATTTCACTTTCCGGATCGCTGCTCTCGTAGATTTGCTGCACTTCCGCGACAAGGGTTTCCGGGTCGATGCCCTTGAGAGATTCCAAAACCCTGAGACGCTTGGCCAGCTTCTTGCGCTTTGCTTCGGACGCGGAGACCTTCATCTCTTCACGAAGTTTGATGCTTTCCGAAACCAGGTCGAGAGACTCGAGCATGTCACGTACGGCTTCACCCCCCATGTAGGCCTCGAATGACTCCGGACCGTATTCCTCCAAGGTCTTGCGGTACATTTCCTCATTCACCAACGTCCCCACTTCGAGATTCGTCGTCCCTGCATTCACGACCAGGAACGACTCGAAGTAGAGCACTCGTTCCACTTCCTTGAGCGTAAGGTCCAGTAGGGTGCCGATTCTGCTGGGAAGACTCTTGAGGAACCATATGTGAGCCACCGGAGTAGCGAGTTCAATATGCCCCATGCGTTCACGGCGCACCTTGGACTGAATCACCTCGACACCGCATTTTTCGCATATGGTGCCTCGATGCTTCATGCGCTTATATTTTCCGCAATTGCATTCGTAGTCTTTTACCGGACCGAATATCTTGGCGCAGAACAAACCGTCCCGTTCCGGCTTGAAGGTTCGATAATTGATCGTCTCCGGTTTCTTCACCTCACCGTGAGACCAGGAACGGATTTTTTCCGGCGATGCCAGTGAAATTTTGACTGCATTGAAATTTACTGGATCTTTGGGCTTCTCGAAAAAACTGTAATAGATGTCTTCCAAAGCTTCCCTCCTTGAATGGGGTTGGGGCTGCGAGGGATGATCCGGCCCGGATTCGACCCGGGCCGGGCCTTTGTCTTTACTATGGTGTCGGCAGTGCAACGCCTGGTTGCCGTCCCGGGGCCTTGTTCGCGCTTCTCCGTTCGGCGCGTCCGTGCCGCGATCGGGGCGTGCTTTTCGACGGCTAGCGAGCCACCACGGGCTCACCTTCCAGGAGTTCCACGTCCAGGCCGAGCGATTTGATCTCCTTTACCAGGACATTGAACGATTCCGGCAGACCGGGCTCAAGAACGTTGGTGCCTTTCACAATGCTCTCATACATCCTTGTACGGCCCGTGACGTCGTCGGACTTGACGGTAAGGAACTCTTGCAGAGAGTACGCGGCGCCGTAGGACTCCATGGCCCAGACTTCCATCTCACCCAATCTCTGACCGCCGAACTGGGCTTTACCTCCCAACGGCTGTTGAGTGACCAGCGAGTATGGGCCGATCGCACGAGCGTGGATCTTGTCGTCAACCAGGTGATGAAGCTTCATCATGTAGATGACGCCCACGGTAACGCTTGTGTCAAAGGGAACGCCGGTCCTTCCGTCGTACAGGCGCGTCTGGCCGTTGGCCGGGAGGCCCGCCGTTTCCAACATTGACTTGATCTCGGACTCACGAGCTCCGTCAAAGACGGGGGTGGCTATGGGAACACCTTCTGAGAGGGACTGCACAAATCTTTTCAGCAGGTCCTCATCCATGTCCCGAATCAAGGCTTGGACCGTCTTCTTCCTGTCCGGTTCATACGAGTCGAAAATGCTCAACAGCCTTTCCCGGAGCTTTTCGCTGGAAAAATGCTCCTCGATCATCCGGTCGAGGGCTTCGCCGAGTCCCCGGGCGGCCCACCCAAGGTGGGTCTCAAGGATCTGGCCCACGTTCATTCTCGAGGGTACGCCGAGGGGGTTAAGCACGATTTCAACGGGTGTGCCGTCATCAAAGTACGGCATGTCCTCTTCAGGCAGAATCCTCGACAACACGCCTTTGTTTCCGTGGCGGCCGGCCATCTTGTCGCCCACGGAGAGCTTCCGTTTGATGGCGATGTACGTTTTGACAAGCTTGATGACTCCAGGAGGAAGTTCGTCTCCCTTCTTGAGGCGACTGATGCGCTCGTCGTAGTGCATTTTCCAGAAATGCTTCTGGTCGCCGAGGCGCTCCAGTATTCTCACGACCTCGTCTTCTGTGGTGGGGTCCCCTTTCAACGAAAGCTCTCTGAGCAATTCCAGGGGAACAGACTGCATGACTTCGTTGGAGACGGCTTCCCCTTTCTTGACATACAGTTTCCCCGTAACCGGATTGGAGAGATTGGAAGCCACGGTCTTGCCGACGAGCATGCCTCGGATCCTTTCTCGGGCTCCTTCTTCCACAATACGCATCTCGTCGTCACGGTCTTTGGTCAGTTTCGCGATCTCCTCGTTTTCAATGGAGATCGTTCGGCTGTCCTTGTCGGTTCCCTTACGAGAGAAGATGCGAGCGCCGATCACGGTTCCTTCAACTCCCGGAGGAACTCTCAACGAGGAATCCCTCACATCTCCGGCTTTCTCTCCGAAGATGGCCCTGAGCAGTTTCTCTTCCGGACTGAGCTGGTTTTCGCCCTTGGGAGTGATCTTTCCGACGAGTATGTCGCCGGGCTTGACCTCCGCTCCGATGCGGATCACTCCGGACTCGTCCAGATTGCGCAAGGCTTCTTCACCGACATTGGGGATGTCCCGCGTAATTTCCTCCTTACCCAATTTGGTGTCGCGGGCCATTACCTCGAATTCCTCGATATGGATCGAGGTGAAGATGTCTTCTTTCACAATCTTTTCGCTGACCAGTATGGAATCCTCGTAGTTGTAGCCGCCCCATGCCATGAACGCGACGAGCACGTTCCTGCCGAGGGCGAGTTCTCCCTTGTCCGTGGCGGGTCCGTCCGCGATCACCTGTCCCTTGACCACATGCTCCCCTCTTCTGACTATGGGGCGTTGGTTGATACAGGTATTCTGGTTGGACCGCTGGTACTTGATCAGGTTATAGATGTCCACTCCGGGGTCCAAATCGCCCTCCCCGAGATCCGAAGCTTTCACCACGATCCTCGTCGCGTCCACGGAATCGACCGTTCCGTCGCGTTTGGCCACAACGGTGACGCCCGAGTCCGTCGCGACGACCCGTTCCATACCCGTTCCCACCAGGGGGGCCTGCGTCGTCAGAAGCGGCACGGCCTGGCGCTGCATGTTCGACCCCATGAGGGCTCGGTTGGCGTCGTCATTCTCGAGGAACGGTATCAAGGACGCGGCCACCGACACGAGCTGGTTGGGGGATACGTCCATGAGGTCCGGGTCGTGCTTGCTCACCATGGCGAACTCGCCTTCCCGGTGACGCACCGAGACAAGATCCGACGAAAGGCAACCGTCATCCCCAATGAGCGCGTTTGCCTGAACGATCACGTGGTCTTCCTCGTCCAGAGCGGTGAGAAATCGTATCTCTTCCCCCACTCTCGTATCGGCCACGGGCCGATAGGGGGTTTCGATGAAACCGAATTCATTGACGCGGGCATACGTCGACAACGACACGATAAGCCCGATGTTCGGGCCTTCCGGAGTTTCGATGGGGCATATGCGACCGTAATGAGTCGGATGGACGTCACGCACCTCGAACCCCGCGCGTTCCCGGGTGAGGCCGCCGGGACCGAGAGCCGAGAGTCTTCTCTTGTGGGTGATTTCGCTCAACGGATTGGTCTGGTCCATGAATTGAGAGAGCTGTGACGATCCGAAGAACTCTTTGACCACCGCGGTTACCGGCTTGGCATTGATGAGGTCGTGGGGCATGAGCGTCTCCACGTCCTGCAGGCTCATTCGCTCCTTGATCGCGCGCTCCATGCGGACCAGGCCTATACGATACTGATTCTCAAGTAATTCCCCGACTGACCTGACACGCCGATTACCCATGTGGTCGATGTCGTCAATGTCCCTGCCGGGTCTTCCTTCTTTGAGCTCCAGCAAGTACTTCACCGCGAGCATGATGTCTTCCGGCCTGAGCGTTCTCAGCGTCAGCGGCGCCTCGTCCACCGATATGCCGAGCTTTCTGTTGAGCTTCAGGCGGCCCACGCGGGAAAGATCGTAATACTCGGTCTTGAAGAACAGATTATTGAAAAATGTCTTGCTGATCTCGACGGTCGCAGGGTTGGACGGTCTCAGTCTCCTGTAGATCTCGATCTGAGCATTCAGGGTTTCATTGCTCGTGGGATCGTCGGCGACCTGCTTGCGGTAGTCCTCAATGACACGGCTGGGTCTGTCGTCGATCTTGTCCTCCAGCAGCGTGTCCCTGAGGGCCGATGAGACAATACGCTCTTCGATGAAGAGGCAGTCAAAACTCATGATCCCACGGTTGGTCAAATCTTGAATGAAGTCGTCCAGTTCATCGACCATGATCTCTTTGTTGCATTGAGCAACGACTTCTCCGGTATTTTCGTCTATGATGTCGTGGGCGATCACCTTACCTGCCAGATCCTCCTTGCGAATACTCAGAGGAGCGATCTCCCTGTCGCCAAGGCGCTTAAGAGCAGCTCGGGTGATTTTCTTGTTTTTTCGCACAAGTATGTCTTGGGTTCCCTCCACGAACACATCGGAGGGAGCTGCCGTTCCGACGAGCAATTTCAGATCGACCTTCCGACTCAACCCGTCGGGCTGAATAAGTATGGTCTGACGATCGTAGAAATAATTGAGGATTTCTTCGCTCGAGAAGCCCAGGGCCTTCAGAAATACCGTGACATGCAACTTTCGTCTGCGATCGATTCGGACGTACAGCCGGTCTTTGGGATCGAACTCGAAATCTATCCAGGAACCGCGCAGCGGGATGATCCGGGCCGAATAGAGGAGTTTGCCGCTGGCATGGGTCTTTCCCTTGTCATGATCGAAGAAAATTCCGGGGGAACGATGGAGCTGTGAAACGATGACGCGTTCCGTCCCGTTTATGATGAAGGTACCGTTCTCGGTCATGATCGGGATCTCCCCGAAATAGACTTCTTGCTCCTTGACGTCCCTGATGGTTCGTGAGCCGGTGTCCGGATCCACGTCCCAAACGATCAGTTGCACCGTAATTTTCAGGGGAACCGCATACGTCACCCCCTTCTGGAGGCATTCCTCAACATTGTACTTTTCTTCCCCAAGCGTGTACCTGATGAATTCCAGCGACGCGGTGTCCGAAAAATCCTTGATCGGAAATACCGAGCGAAAGACTCCCTGCAGTCCGCACTCTTCGCGTTCTTCCGGTGGGACGTCCGCTTGGAGGAATCGGTCGTAGGATTGCTTCTGAATTTCAATAAGATTTGGGATACCGGCAATTTGCGGTATTCGTGCAAAATTCTTCCTGAGCCTCTGCGAGTGCACGGAAAAATGACTCATTTTCTCCCTCTGGTTTTCTCGGTGATCTCAAAAGGGGGGTGCGCCGGGAGGTGTTCCGTTAGGACGGCGCGCCGCGAGGCCCGTTGAAGGGCCTCCGGCACTGCCGTCTTATTCTGGCGATTCGGGCGACTGCTCAGGCGATCTCCACTGTGGCTCCGACTTCTTCCAACGCGGCCTTTGCCTTTTCCGCATCTTCCTTGGAGACTGCTTCCTTCACCGGCTTGGGAACACCTTCCACCAATTCTTTGGCTTCCTTCAGACCCAGGTCGGTCAACGATCGCACCACTTTGATGACCTGGATTTTCTTGTCACCGAAATCCTTCAAGATCACATCGAATTCGGTTTTTTCCTCAGCCGGGGCTGCTTCTCCACCAGCCGCCGCCGCACCACCGGCGACAACGGCCACGGGCGCCGCCGCAGACACCCCGAACTCTTCTTCCAACTCCTTGACTAGCTTGCTCAACTCCAATACCGACATATTACGGATGAATTCCTTGACATCATCCTTCGTGACTTCAGCCATTTTATCCTCCTCAGATTCGCTGAACCTTTGTACGCTCAGAGAGCGACTTCCCCGTCAGACGGGAGCCGATTCACCGGCGGTCGCCTTCTGCTCCTCGATTGCTTTGAGCACAGTCAGAAAAGACCGCGGGACTGCCGCCAGCGTACCAACAAATGCGCTGACCGGAGCCATAGCGGTCCCCAGAAGGATGCCCAGAAGCTGTTCCCTTGATGGAAGCTTGGAGAGTGCTTCCACCTCGGACGGTTCCACCTTTTGTCCGCCAAGGACACCGCGGACGACCTCGAACTTGGGATGAGTCTTGGCAAAGCTCACCAGAACCTTCGCCATGGTGGGAACGTTCTCTTCGCTGTGCGTCCAAGCGGCCGCACGAGTTCCCACAACATCATCTTCAAGCACGGCCACGACCGTGTCCTTGTAGGCCAGACGTACCAGGGTGTTCTTGAGCACTTTGAACGCCACTCCATGAGGCCTCAGTTCTCGCCTCAGCGCGTTCATGTCCTCGACGCTCAGTCCTTTGTAGTCGGCAAGGAAAAGCCCGCTGACATCCTGGAATTGCTCGCGGAACCACTCCACTTGCTTCGCTTTTTCTTCTCTGGTCAAACTAGGATTGCCCCCTTTCGGTCGGAGAAAAAGCGGCGAATCGAGGGGATAAGGGCGTGAGTCTCGTGTATCACCTCTTTCCGGCTAGTCTCGACCGGCCTCGATTAAGCGCCTTCCGGCACACCGGTTGTCTCCGACATGGCCATAAGAATAGTCTTTATTTCCAATCTATTATATCGTGCACCTCAAAACGGATTGCGCGATTGTCGAGTCTATTTCACCAGCGTCCTGATCTCTTGCGGGTCCAATCTTACTCCCGGTCCCATGGTCGTGGAAACGGACACCCCTTTAAGGTAGACTCCCTTGGAAGAAGATGGTTTCAGCCGGATGATGCTTTCCAGTACCGCTTGGACATTCTCCGCGAGTTTCTCGACGCCGAAGGATATCCTCCCGACGGGCACGTGCACGATGCCGGCCTTTTCGACCCTGAATTCGACCTTGCCCCCCTTGAGTTCGCTCACCGCCTTGGCGACATCAAAAGTCACCGTTCCCACCTTGGGATTCGGCATCATCGATCTCGGGCCGAGGATCTTTCCAAGTTTCCCGACAACGCCCATCATGTCCGGAGTGGCTACGGCTTTGTCGAAGTCAAGCCAGCCCTCCTGAATCTTCTTTGCCAGGTCTTCGCCGCCGACGTAATCCGCGCCGGCGTCCTTGGCTTCCTTCTCTTTGTCGCCTTTTGCGAATACGAGAACTCGGACCTGCTTGCCGGTTCCGTGGGGCAGTACGCACGTGCCGCGTACCATCTGGTCCGCGTGTCGGGGGTCCACGCCGAGCTTGACCGCGAGATCGACGGATTCATCAAACTTGGCATAGGCTGCCGATACTGCGGTTTCCAGACCTTCGTTCAGACTGAACTTCCTTGAACGGTCAACCTTCTCTCTGGCTTCAGTTTTCTTCCTTGCTACGGCCGGCATGTTGTTCCTCTAACCTACCTCAATGCCGAGACTTCTTGCGGAGCCCGCAATGATTCGTACGGCTCCCTCCAAGTCCTTGGCGTTGAGATCGGGCATTTTCAGTTTGGCTATCTCTTCGATCTGCTCGTGCGTCAGTCGGCCCACCTTGTTCCGGTTCGGCTCCGGCGATCCCTTGTCGAGTCCTGCGGCCTTCTTGAGTAGATACGATGCAGGCGGGGTCTTCAGCACGAAACTGAACGAACGGTCCGCGTAAATGGTTATCAGCACCGGAATAATGACTCCCGGCTGATTCTGCGTCTGCGCGTTGAACGCCTTGCAGAACTCCATGATGTTGACACCGTGCTGGCCCAAGGCCGGTCCTACCGGAGGAGACGGCTTTGCTTCACCTGCGGGGATCTGGAGCTTCACGGTGGCCATTACTTTCTTCGCCATATACCTTCTCCCACCAGGAATGAACCGTACCGTGATCAGCCCGACGGTGTTTCGGTTCGATTCCTCGACTTCCGTTCGCCTAAATCGCCTTAGTTTTTGGTAACTTGAATGAAGTCAAGCTCCACCGGGGTCGGCCTGCCGAATATGCTTACCAGCACCCGGAGTTTTCCCTTATCGGGCCTGACTTCCTCCACGGTACCATTGAAATTGATGAAGGGCCCGTCCACGACCCGGACCGAATCACCTTTCTCAAAGGAATACTTTGGCTTGGGCTTTTCCTTGCCTTCAGCCATTTGGTTCAAAATGTACTCGACGTCCTCGTCGGGAATCACCGCGGGCTCGGTCCTCGAGCCGATGAATCCGGTAACCTTGGGAGTATTCTTCACTATGTGCCACGTCTGATCGTCGAGTTCCATATGTACAAGAATATATCCGGGAAAGTACTTTCGATTTGATGTTCGCCTCTCACCCTTGACCAGTTCCACTACGGATTCCGATGGTATGAGCACTTCCGTTATCCTGTCGGAAAGGCCCATTGCGCGCACCTTTTCCTCCAGCGCGGTTTTCACCTTGTTCTCGTACCCGGAGTACGTATGGACCACATACCATCTTAGAGCCAATTGAGCCCCTCCTTGCGTTCCCCCAAATACGAGATTACTAACCGACTTGCAAGAGCATTTTGACAATCCGAGACAGGGCCCAGTCACTAAATCCCAGATATGCCGCGATGATCACCGTGAGCACCAGAACTACGACAGTGGAACTGACGGTCTCTTGCCGCGTCGGGAAAGTCACCTTCTGGAGTTCCACCTTGACTTCCCGGAAGAACTGCATGGAGTCTTTAATGAACGCCGTTACTTTTTCCATTGTCCGTTATCTTGCCGTCTCCCGGGTCTGTCCGGAGGGTTTCGCGTGAGCAAGGAGTTGGCAGGCCAGGAGGGTTTCGAACCCCCAACCCCCGGTTTTGGAGACCGGTGCTCTAGCCGTTGAGCTACTGGCCTGCTGCGATCATCGAACGTCCCACTTCATTTAGTCTCCCGATGAAGGGTGTGGGTTCGACAGAACCGACAGTACTTCTTGAACTGCAGCTTGTCCGGAGTATTCTTCTTGTTCTTCGTCGTCGTATAGTTCCTCCGCTTGCACTCGGTGCAGGCGAGGGTGATGATGTCTCTCATAGGATGCCTCGGGTTCCGATACGGACCGTCGCCGTACCCGCAACAGGTGGGCGTCGCCGTACCGGCTCTCAACTATTCGATAATTTCGGAAACGACTCCGGCGCCGACCGTTCTGCCGCCTTCACGGATCGCAAAGCGCAGCTCCTTTTCCATCGCAATCGGCGTGATCAGATGACCCTCCAGCGACACGTTGTCCCCGGGCATCACCATCTCGATCCCCTCCGGAAGCGTGATCACACCGGTCACGTCAGTCGTACGGAAGTAAAACTGCGGTCGATACCCGTTGAAAAACGGCGTGTGACGACCGCCTTCCTCCTTCGCCAGGATGTACGTCTCGGCCTTGAACTTCGTATGAGGAGTGATGCTCCCGGGAGCCGCAACCACCTGACCGCGCTCCACCTCTTCACGCTTTATGCCCCGAAGCAAAAGACCCACGTTGTCTCCCGCCTGACCCGAATCGAGAACCTTGCGGAACATCTCAACTCCGGTGCACACCGTCTTGCGCGTGTCCCGAATGCCCACGATCTCCACTTCTTCGCCCACCTTGACCTGACCACGCTCCACGCGACCGGTCACCACCGTCCCACGACCCGATATGCTGAATACGTCCTCCACCGGCATCAAAAACGGCTTGTCTATGTCGCGCTCGGGAACCGGTACATACGAATCCACCGCGTCCATCAACTCCAATATGCACGCAGTATCAGGACTCGCAGGATCCCCGGATTCCAACGCCTTCAACGCACTCCCTCGTACGATCGGGATGTCGTCACCGGGAAAATCATACGAACTCAACAACTCCCGCAACTCCAACTCCACCAACTCGATAAGTTCCGGGTCGTCAACCATGTCCGTCTTGTTCAAAAATACCACTATATACGGCACCCCGACCTGACGCGCCAACAGAATATGCTCACGCGTCTGAGGCATCGGACCGTCGTTCGCTCCCACCACCAGAATGGCCCCGTCCATCTGAGCCGCACCGGTGATCATGTTCTTGATGTAGTCCGCATGGCCCGGACAATCAACGTGGGCATAGTGACGCTTATCCGTCTGATACTCCACGTGCGCCGTGGCTATCGTGATGCCCCGCTCCTTCTCCTCCGGAGCCTTGTCGATCTCCTCGAACGGCACATACTCCGCCATGCCCTTCTTCGCCAATGTCCTGGTTATCGCCGCCGTCAAGGTAGTCTTGCCGTGATCGATGTGACCTATGGTTCCAACGTTCACGTGAGGCTTTGTACGTTCAAACTTCGCCTTGCCCATGGGCTCCTCCTTACAACAAAGTCACCGGCAGAATAGTCTATGAGGGGTCTGTCTCGACCACATCTTTCCAACAGCGCCCCTCGGAACGAAAGCCCGCCTCGGGTAAGGCCATTTGGAGCCCACGACCGGGATCGAACCGGTGAACCTCTTCCTTACCAAGGAAGTGCTCTACCTACTGAGCTACGTGGGCCCTGACACGAAGCGACTTTCCTTGAGGGATGCGACCCTTCTATCAGAGCTGCGACCGTCGGCCTGGTAGCCGACGGCCGCGGTGCGCAAATTTTGGAGCGGGAAACGGGACTCGAACCCGCGACGTTCAGCTTGGAAGGCTGACGCTCTACCAACTGAGCTATTCCCGCGTTACCGACTTAAGTGAGCCGGTCTGAAGGCGGCCTTTCGGATGTGGTGGAGGGGGGAGGATTTGAACCTCCGAAGGCTGAGCCAACAGATTTACAGTCTGCCCCCTTTGGCCACTCGGGAACCCCTCCATCCTGGAGCTGGCGATGGGACTCGAACCCGCAACCTGCTGATTACAAATCAGCTGCTCTACCGGTTGAGCTACGCCAGCAAAAGGCTCCTCTATAAAACTATATTTTTTACCTCACATACGACTGCCTGTCAAGGGATTTTTCGCAACCCCCCGTCATGATATTCCATACGCCATGGAGACAAGTCCTGCAAGTACAAAATTTCCGTCTATCACTCCCTCAAACCAAAGCCTGTCCACCAGGTGTCGTCGTCTGAACAGCATGAGAAAAGCTCCGAATACCAGCACGCTCGTGATCAGCCAATAGCCGATGGGAGGAATCAGCCCCCCCGCGGCCGATCCGATCAGCAGAACGGCCAGGGCGCCAAGTAATCCCAGCAGCATCCGGCGGGTTCTCTTCACGCCGATCAATATGGGAATCGTCTCCCGTCCCACGATCCGATCCCCCTGAATGTCCAGAAGATCCGACATGGCGGTCCTCCAGAAGACCATTCCTGCGGCAAACAGGAAGGACACGACGAGTGCGGGCACGTGGATGTCGGAAACCGACCCCAGGACGGGAACCACCGTCGCGGACACGGCCCAACCGGCCGCCACCAAAGGAGTCTTGGACCCGGGGAGATCCTTCAGGCTGCGCCATCGAATCTTGGGCAACGTGCTTGCCGAAAGGATGGGTTCGGTGTAGAGCCTCCCCGCTACGACCATGGCAAACAGCAGGACACAGGCGTAGATGCTTACCTGGTAGCTCAGCACCACCGCGGCCACGGACGACACCAGTGCCAAAGTACCGAGCAGGTTACGGTGCCGCGCGTAGAACTCGGCGATGTCCGGCGTATTGAACCTCACGGCTCCCGACCTCTCCTGGAGCCTGTTCAGTAAATGCATGGAGAACACAAACAGCATGGTGACCGCCACCGGCAGCCAACTTACCGGACGCCCCTGCAAGACCTGGCAGGTCGCGCTCAAGCCGCCTCCGCCTAGAGCCGCCCAGCCGTATGTCATCACGGTGATGTCGGCCAATCTCCTCAGTCTCTTCGGAAAGCCGGACTGTCGACTCATCCCGATTTCCTTGAGCCTGTCGATGACGCGTCTGATCTGCCAATTCGGCGTGCTTGCACCGGCCGTCACGCCGATCACTTCGGCCCCGGCGAGGTCCTCCGATTCCATCTCAGCTTCAGTTTCCACATGAAGTGACGGGATGTGTTGCGCCTCGGCAACTTGCACCAGCCTGCGCGTGTTACCGGACCCCTTTCCTCCAACCACGACGATCATATCCACTTGTCGAGCCAGCCTGGCGACTTCGCTTTGTCGTTTCTTGGTGGAATCGCAAATGGTATTGTATACTTGAACGTCCGAGCACTGCTCTCGAAGAACGCGGACCACGGCATCGAACGTCTTGACCTCTTGCGTGGTTTGCGCAACGACGCAGATCCCGCCGTTGCGAGGCACCAGGGTCGGCATGTCCGGATCGTCGGCACCGGATAAGGCGAGACCGCCGGCGGACGCGAAGCCTAATAGACCACGTACTTCCGGATGATCCGCATCACCCACGATTACGCAGAAATGTCCTCGTGCCGCGTGCTTTCGTATGACCGCCTGAACTCGCGCCACACGGGGACACGTGGCATCGATTATCTTGACGCCCTTATCCTTGAGTATTTGACGTTCTTGTGGTGAAATCCCGTGAGCGCGTATGACGACCGTGCCGCGGTCGATCGCTTCAAGGGAACTCACCTGGCGGATGCCCCGAGACGCGAGGAGATCCAGAGTCTGCGGATTGTGAATGAGTGGGCCGTACGTCACTATGGGAACCGGCGGCGCAGCCCGTTGCAGGTCGAGTACCATGTCTACGGCCCTGCGCACGCCCATGCAGAAGCCCGCGGTGTTTGCCAAACGAATTTTCATACTATGGTTCTTTGAACCTCATTGGTGTACGGACTGCGCGGCGTTGCAGAGGTTGATTCGCCCCGCGCAGGACCACCGATTCACGGCCCCGTTTCCGGGCCGGTGCGGCTGTTCCTGCGCAGCGCCATGACTTCTCCGTCACGACGGACCATGCAAACCCGCCGACGTCCAGGCCAAAGTTCCCCCTCAGAAAGAGGGAGGACAGGGGGGATTTTCAGGTAAGCCGGCCGCCTTCCTCATATACTTGACGACGTCCTACACACCTGTGAATCAGATCTCGTCTCCCACGGGCCGGCCGGTCCGTCGCCGGTCCGAAATCCCGTTCTCCACGCGTCGCAGATCCTCCGGCGTATCGATATCGGCATCATCATAATACGACCCCATTTCAATTTCGACAACCTTGTGGAGGTTTTGGGTCACGACGTCTCGTCCTCCAACATCGCCGCGTTGAGCCGTTAACTCATCAAAAAGACTCGCGGGGAAAATCACCGGCGTGGTCCTCCGGCCGTGGATTGCGGGAGCAACGATCTTGCTCGGGTCTCTCAAAAAAACCGCCTTGAGTTCGTCGATCAGGGTGTGTGTCAACCGGGGTTGATCGGCCAGAATCACCATGACCCCCTGTGAATTGGGATCCATTGCGGCCATCCCCACCCGGAGTGAAGACGACATGCCCTCTTGGGGGCGGGGATTGGTGACCACCCGAAGTCGAGCGGAGACCCGGGGGAGCCCTCTGAGGTAAGACGACGACATGAGTCCGGGACCGGCTACAAGGATCACCCGGTCCAGGGACGAATCGAGTGCGGCTTGAAGGACGTGCGAAAGTATGGGCGACCCGTCGAGAGGCATCAACAGCTTGGGAACTCCCATCCTCGTTGAAAGTCCGGCGGCCAGGATTATTCCGTGTATCATGATCCACTTGACGAAAAGGACCCGTCATCGGGCGGAAGTCGCATGATGACGAACAAGGTGGCGTCGCACGGCGGCCTAAGAGAGTTCACGGAGGTCGTTTCCTGAAGAGGGATAGGTGGTGCAAAGCACGACGCCGCCTTTCCCGGGACGGTATCTCCTGCCGTGCCAGTCGATGTGGTTGACCACGATTGATCTCAGGTACACAAACGATGCCAGCGCCAGAAGGGGAAAGAAGGCCGAGACCCACTTGGCAACCGACACGGGGAACGGACTCACGCGTCGCAGGACCAAGAGGGCCGATCCGAGAACGGCCAGAAAGCCCAGGCAGATCCACGCACCGTACGGTTCCCCATATCCGAAGAGAAACAGAATGGTTACCGCGAGTGAGAGGTACGATGCCAGCGTCAAACTCAGGATAACGGTGAGCGTCACGAACCAGATTCCCGGATTCGTAAACTTGGGAAACAAAATCTGTCTGTCCAGGTACGACAGAAAGCCTTCAACGGTCTGGTTGCGCAGCGGCGATCGCAACAGATGTCGAGGTCTCATGTGAACGTCGATTCGAGCGCGGTCGAGAATGTTACCCAACACCAGGTCGTCTACGACCGTGCGGGACCACGCCTCCGCCACATTCAAGGCTTCGAACACTGCTCGGCGGATACCCGTGGCTCCTCCCCAGGGTTTTGGTTTGATCATCAAGAGGACGAGGATGAATGAAGCGTAAATCGCTTGACAAACTCCCGCCAAAGTCTCGGGCCGGGGGTCGAAGGCTCGGAAGGTGGAAACGGCCTGCGCCTCGCCGGACCGCAACGGCGCGGTAAAATACTCGAGCCAGTCCGGGGCTGCTGCGTTGGTACTATCACAGAACACAAGGATCTCGGTTTCCGGCCTCAGGTTCCCGACTCCCGCAACCAGACCGTGATTTTTCTGTGCACACACGTCCGCGACTCCGCTTATCACCTTGCGTGCATGCGAATAGCGGCTGCACAGTTCATCCACCATGACGTTGCCCGGATCGTCTTCGCTCTCCAAGACAAAGACTACGTCATAGCGAGGATATCGCTGTTCCAGCAGGGACGTGAGGATCTTCTCTTGTTCGGGCATCCGTCCCTTGAGCGGAACAAGGATTTCCACCTGAGAAACGGGAACCGGTCCCTCGTCAGTCACGCGATGCCGTCGTGCCGCTCGGATTCTCGTCAATCCCACCACAAGGACCGTAACGAGCGGGATCACGGTCAGGAGGAACCATACCGCCAGTCCTCCTCCGAGGTAGTTCATGTGCAGATCACCTTCTCGGCGCACTCGTTCGTTCGGTGGTATCCCAACCCCCGGTCGCCGGCGAATAGTCTATCATACATGAGGATCACACTATGAGCTGATCTCGGCAGTTCGTTGAGGCCGGCAGTCGCGGAAATTTGGATGTGAACCGCCGAACCGGTCTTTGCGAAGCCTCCAGCGAAAGAGATCGGGTGCCGTCACGGCATTGCGGATTATTGGCGCACGCTGACCTTGACGTTGCAGGTCAGGCCGTCTTTGATTTTGCCGTCGGCGTCATCCAACCTGCACTCGATTTCGTAGTCGGCCGGAACTTCAAGGGAAGGGTTTCGGGAGACCCACGGAATTCTGCTTATTTTGCACGTGTACATGCTTTCGGGCAAGGCGTCGAACGTGACGGTCCCCTTGTCTCCAATCTTCAGTTTTACCAGATCCAGTTCGTGCACCTTGCATCGAACCACCATGGGATTGATCGGGGCGATCAGCACCGCACGAAATCCTCTTGCCGGCTCGGCGTCCACCCTCAGCTCCAAGTTGAGCCAGATGACCTTCCCCGCAATAGGGGCGGTAAGATACGCGACATCGAGGGGAAGTTGGGTGTCCTTGGAGTAGGATCGCTTCGTCTGCCATTCCAGCAGGTCGAGATCCAATCTCTGCTTCTCCTCGTAAAACGCCAGGTCTTTCTTCGTCTTTACCACAGTGCCTTCGGTCTGTTTGATTGACTCGCGTATGCTCAGCAAATCCTTTTTTACGGCCTTCAACTGCCGCAACTTGTTCGAAACGGCCTCCGCCGCGGCCATGCGCTTGGATTCGAGATTTCGCAGATCGTCGTATTCCTTCTGAATTCGTTCCAACTCGAGTTCCTTGACCGGTAAGGAAACGTCTCTCAGTTTCATGAGTGCCGTTTCTTGTTCCTCGACCGCGTTCTTCAGCCTGAGGACCGTTTCAGGATAGAGTACGCGCTGCACGTGCATCATGGATTCCCGGTCGAGCGTATAGGTCACAAGCTTGGCGTCCTTGTCCACGGTATCTCCCCCGCGGACATGGATGTCCGTGACCACTCCGGAGAAGGGGAAGGCGACATTTCGTTGCATCACGGAAAAGCTCTTTCCCCGAAACATGATCTCCGCCTCAGATTTCGCATCCGCGATCTGGGGCACTATGGCGGCTTTCGCCGGACCAGGGCTCGAAACGGCGCTTTTTGGCTCCTGCGTCATCGCAACCAAAATCAGCGAACCCGCGGCAACCAAACTTGCCAGAAGTACGCCGTACGTCTTAGTCCGTCGCCGGGGCTTGTCAATATCTAATTCCGGCATTGTACTTGTTCAAACCTCCTGCCATAGTAGCCAGGTCAATCAGGGAGACCACCCTGTCTTGAGCGCTCTTTACCGCTTCCAGCTGCGCTTCGACCGTGTCGATGCGCCGATTCATGTATTCTTCGTAGGGAAGGTCGCCCGCTTTGTATGCCAAGAAGGCCTTCTCTTCCGACAATTCCGCGATGGTTGCCTGTTCGCGGGAAAAAGCCTCTGTCTCGCCGGCAATACTCAACGAGTTTCTCAGATCTTTGAAGGCCACGTACATCTCTTCGGACAACTCCTTGCGCTTTACCTCGACACGACGAAGCCTAAGTTTCTGCCTCTTTATGTCCCGGACCCGTTTGAAGCCGTCCCAGAGCGTATAATCCAGACCCAGGGCAAAGTTGAACCCTGACCGACGGTCCACCTGGTTCTGGATGTCCTCGAACAAGACCACCGGTCGAGGCAACAGAGCCACGTAAGCTCCGGTAACCGAGTTCGACTCGACTTGTTCCTGTTTCGCCATCAATTTCAATTGCAGGTTGCTCCCCTGCACGTCCGCAAAGGTCACGGAGGCACCGTTGAAGCCCCTCAGTATCTGGTTGATCGCGTCCCTGGTATCCAGAGGAAGGTGATAATCCGGATGATACCCGATAAGCCTCTTGAGTTGCCCGATCGACTTGTCTCGTTCGAACTCGAGACCCTTGAGTCTGAGCCGACGACTCTTGACGGCATTGTGCCATGACCTGAGAGAGAGATCGTCGACCGTCCCCATCTCGTTGCGGCTCCGAGCCGAATCGAGCTTGTTGCGTTCCAACGCGAGCATGGTCTTGTTCGCGCGGATGGCCTTTTCGAGAAGCGAGATACCGTAGAACAGCTTGCCCGCCTTGGCCGTGTGGTCCGCGATGCTTTCCATATGTGCGGTCTTGCCCATATCGACCAGGATACCGTAAGACTTGATCTTCAGCAGGGCCAGGTACGGGTTCCAATTGGTCATGAAAAGCTGCACGTTCATCCTTCCCGCGTCCGCGGGTCCCGTACGGGCTATGTAATACCGGGTGATCAGCTGAATCGTGGGTAGGAGTTCCGAGTGGGCGTCTTTCAGATCAATGGACCGAACCTGAATGTCGATCCTGTTCCTCAAAAATATGTCGGAATGTACCAACGCGTACCGTATGCAGGTCGGGAAATCAAAGTATCCGTATGAGGTCGGCTGGAGTTTGGGTTCGGGACCGGCGGAGCCGTGGCCGACCCAGAGAACCACAAAGACGGCCGCAGCCAGGACTTTGGGAAACCTGCGGAAACAGATCACCCCAAGGTTCCGGCAAGACCCGAGAACCGATCCGGACCGATATTCGGGAATCCTTTCAGCTGTCTTATTCAACTGATACCCATACCCTAACGTCCCTATCTAGAAAGAATCTAAGGGACCAAACCTAACTCACCGCAACACCGATACAAAAGACGCACCAAGCTACACTTGCGCTACTGCGGCAAGTATATAGGATCACCCCACAAATGTCAACGCCGTTTTCCCAGCGATGCTGCGTGACGCTCCCAATTCAACAGGCCCGATATCCCGGTCCGCGTCCATGCCGAGAACTTGGAACTGTTCTCGCGTGAGGCCGGGTTATTTTCCCGCACGATGAGTGGTTGCCCCGGCACCGCCGCCCTCGTAAGCGAGAACATCCACGAGATCATGTTTCATGTTTGAGAAAACGGTTCAGCCGGGCGGCCACAAAGGGGTTGCCGAAGAACTTGCCGGTCGCAATATTGGCCCGGTACCTGTCGACGCGGGATTCGAATTTCTTCAGTATGTCCGGGTGCGGGGCGGCAGACACCGAGTAATCACCGTAGCCCAGCCTGGCGAGGAAGAAGGCGTTGATGAATTGCTCGTAGGCGTTGGCTATGGGGAAGCATAATACCGGCTTACCCAAGTAGAGCGCCTCTGAGAGTACATTGTGCCCGCCGTTGGTAATGACGTATCGACTGGAGGCAAGATCGTGGAGAAATCCGGCTTTGGAAGGTTCTTTGAATTCCAGGTTGTTCCGGTTGCTCGGTTTCCCCAGACCGTAGATTATGAATCTGCGGTCAGTCCGTTCCAGTACCGGAATGAGTCGATGAAAGGTTGGAGATGTCTGGTAAACGAGAACGTGATCTCCCTGAACCGCTTCCTGTTTCCTTACCGCGGCTCGGATGACGGGCGGAGCCACCACGGTGGTTGCCGGATCGATCGGGGCCGGCCGGAAGAACGAGACTATGAGGTAATCCGAGGCCGAACTATAGAGGCGGCGGATCGCTCCGCAGGTCATCATTCGGCTCATACGCTGTCCTGCCGGCGGTTCGTAGGTGCAGTGAGTCAGGACATGCTGATGATCGAGACTTACGCAAGGCCGTCCCAGTCTTCGGGCGGCCCGTGGAGTAAAATACTCATAGTCCGTGAGTATGAGATCCGGATCGAAGTGCTTGATGATTTGGCACACGCGTCGAAGAACCGAACCGGAATTGAGAAACACGCCCAGAGCATGACGGACGGTCGAGGGAACGTCCACGCGATTGTTGCGGTAGAGGGTGGAAGCCATCGGCACGTCTTCCACCGAGAATCCTTCGGCTTCCAGGTCGTGAACGTGTCCTCCGCCCACAAAAAGGAAATCATGTTCCTTCATGTCCTGCGTCACGGTCGACGCACGACTTACATGGCCGCGTGCGTCTCCCATGACTCCGTAGAGGATACGAGCCACTTATGCGGATTCCTCCGGCAAGAGGGGATTCGGACTATGGCGCATCTCGCCGTGTTTCAGTGCAGGGTGAGCCGGCATCGGGAATCATTTTACTCGAGACCACAACTGGTCTTTGCCTCCCGTGACGAGGGACCGGGTCACCATGAAATCTCCTTTGACTCCGTATACAAAAAAACCCACTCGGGTCCCGTTGGGAAGCGTTATGAACATCTCGTGCTTGTCATAGTACCACATTCCGTCGGAACCCGTCGGATGTTCCTTGTTGAAGATCCGGCATGTTCCGTCCTTCCGGAGTGTCATGAGCGTCCGGTTCGAGGCTTTGGATTCGGTCTTGCCGTTTTCCGCCAACGGGTTGTCTTCAGGGAGGACCTCCCAGGTTCCGACAACGGCCTTCCATTCAACCGTCTCCTGATAAATCTGTTCCGGGGTTATCCCTCCCGAGGCACCTCCATCGTACGGGCAAACGGCCACACACCACAGTAAAAAAGTCAGGAAAATCCTAAAGTTCAAGCTATCCTCCGACCATGGATCGGTAATCACGTTCCAGTACCGCCCCGGGGGCTTTTGAATACCCGGTGGGCCATGGAGATGAAAGCACACGATTCCCGATTCAGTACCGACACGCGATCCGCCGGCGCGCAGCGTCAAGGGGACTCGCCCCGTGCTCTGCGACGGACCGGGTAAGGTCTCCGGAACAAACGTCCCGCGTCCCCTGTCGCTTGACACACGAGCAAGAGAAGCGGGATGCACGGATCCCTCCGCGAAATTCGACCGATCGGCGACACATCATCGGTCGCCCACCCAGTAATGGTCTCATCGACAAAGGCGTGCCGGTCCGGCGATGGTTTTGCGAGACCTGGAGCATGCCTTTGCGTCGCGTCCTCATCGTTCCCCGGAATTCTTCACAAGTCAAGGACAATTGAGACGTTCCGAATCTAAATGGATTATCATTCGTTATTTTAAGCTGTTATCACTTTCATCTCACTGTCGAATTGGGACCTCGCCTATAACACCCCAACATCAAATATTTTGCTTGACACATTCTAATCAGCGTGTTACCTCCCCGCTCTAGGAGAGGGACCAAGGGGACGGCTTAAAGCGCTTCCTGAGCTTGCGTACCTATGCAGTAAACACACCTGTCTGAATAAAGGAGGGTCGAATGGTAAAGAGAGTCATCTGTCTATTTCTGAGCATACTGATGGTGAGTGCGGCCGCATTGGCCATGGCCGGGGGGCCTCAGTACGCGCCCGGTGGGTGTCCTCCCGGGAGTGTCCCGCCCGGTCCCGGTGGAGGAAATCCGTGCGCCTATTGGGGCGATGCCCCGTTTCCCGGTCTTTGCGGCGGCGTGGTCGCCCTCCCGTTCCTGGTCGTCGGCAGCCTCTTGGGAGGCAACACGGTCGGTCCGTATGGACCCGTACCTCCTCCCGGGTACCAGTACGCTCCTCCCCCCGGGCCTCCGCAGGGGTACCCCGGACCGATGAGCCCTCCGTATGGACCGGCGTACGGCGGCTATTCAGCGCTGCCGATCAATAACGGCATTCTGGGCGGACTCCCAGGCTTCGATATCTGCAGCAGCCTTTTCGGAACCCTCGCCAACGGGACGGGTCTGGGCTTTGGCCTCTAATGGCGATGTCACGGCCTGCGGCCTTCAGCGGGTTCTCGGCGACGATGGTGAGAAGAACCTGCGGTCGTCACATCGCCGGAAGGTCTGTGGAATACTCATGAAGAACACGAGCGGTCGGGGATCGCGAGCGATCCGCGCGATCGCTCCGGATAGTGAGCTCACACACCGGTTGTAGACTTCCAAAACAACCCATCTCAATCCATCCAAATCTTACGGGGACCTCCGGTCCCCCTTTTTTTTCCCTTCTCCCTCTTACATCGAGCGTACGAGCTCTGGACGACCGCGGAGCAAATCCCTTATATATAGTGGATCCCGACGGAACCGGCCGGAAGCTCAGGCCGCCGGTCAAGATTTCTCAACCGGAGCCACTGCAGGTCTCGGTCCCCGGAGAGGCGCGCCGGGGTTTCACCCAGAAAAGCCGGAGTCGTGATTCCGTGACTATCTTCAGGAACTCCGGTACAAAGAGAACGCTTCCGGAGCCGAAAGTGGAAACGGGCATGGGGACCTCAAACGATCATAAGACATCCGATCGTCTCGTAACCCTTGAAGGGATTCTGGATCGCCTCGTCTTTACCGGAGATTCGGGCGATTTCGTAGTGGCCAAACTCGCGGTACGGGGTCGCAGGGAAACCGTAACGATTGTGGGGAAGCTGCCGCAACCCCACCCGGGTGAGAACCTTGTCCTCAAGGGGAATTGGGAGGTCGACAAGAAGTTCGGGGAGCAGTTTCGGTTTCAAGAGGCTCACTCGACCGCCCCATCCACGGTTCAGGGTATCGAGAAGTACCTGTCGTCCAGTCTGATCAAGGGCATCGGTCCGGAAATGGCGAGCAGAATTACCGCCATGTTCGGAGCGCGTACCCTCGACGTGATTGAGGAGGACCCCCAAGCGCTCCTCAAGGTACCGGGGATCGGTCGAGTCCGCGCGGAGAAGATATCCGAGGCGTTTCGAGAGCAGAAGAACATCAGAGAAGTGATGCTCTTTCTCCAGACCCACGGCGTATCACCGACGTACGCGTTCAAAATATTCAAGAAATACGGCCAGGCATCGGTCGATGTGGTTTCCCGAAATCCCTACTGTCTTGCCGCGGACATTCCGGGGATCGGGTTCCGGTCCGCGGATCGCATTGCCGGAAGTCTCGGCGTGGACATGCGCTCTCCCTTGCGAGCCCGAGCCGGCATTTTGCACGTTTTGGACGAAATACAGTCTGAAGGCCACGTGTATTTTCCGCTCGTCAAAGTGCTGGACAGGAGCCGAAATCTCTTGGGCATTGACGTGCGCATTCTCGAAAATGCAGTGGCGGATCTAGCCGCATCGGGACACCTCACGCTTGAGAGCCGGGACCGTGTGTATCCGGCGCTCATGGCCCGGAGAGAGAACTCCGTCGCGGAACGGATTGGGAATCTCGTCACGTCTCCACGCCTGCTCCCCCCCATCAAGGTGGATGCCGCCATATCCTGGGTCGAAGGCCGGACCGGGATCGAGCTCTCTCAGGCTCAGAAGCAAGCCGTTGCGGATGCGTTGGAACACAAGGTGTTGATCATTACCGGTGGTCCGGGTACGGGTAAGACCACGCTCTTGAAGTCGCTCATATGCATCCTTGAGGCAAAGAAAATTCGCGTGGCCCTGGCCGCTCCCACCGGCCGTGCCGCCAAAAGGCTCGCCGAGGCTACGGGCCGTGAGGCGAAGACGCTGCACAGGCTTCTCGAATATTCGCCCGGCGAAGGGGGGTTTCAGCGAAATGCTGCGAGACCTCTTGAGGTGGACGTGATCGTGGTCGACGAGGCGTCGATGGTGGACGTCTCGCTCATGCACTACCTGCTCTGCGCGGTGCCTGTGCAGGCAACGCTGCTTCTCGTTGGAGATGCGGACCAACTGCCGTCCGTGGGGCCGGGAAACGTCCTTGGCGACCTCATCGCTTCGGGCAAGATCCACACGGTGAGATTGGAAACCGTCTTCCGCCAGGCCCGGTCCAGCCTCATCGTGACCAACGCCCACCTGGTGAACGAGGGCCACATGCCCGTGAACTTGGAGCCTGGGGAGGGCCTTTCCGATTTCTATCTCATTGAACGGGAGGATCCTGACGAAGCGCTTCGACTCCTCAAAGAAATGGTAGGGCGGAGAATACCGGATCGTTTCGGACTCAGTCCCACGGATGATGTTCAGGTCTTGAGCCCCATGCACAAGGGAACCCTCGGAACCGAGAACCTCAATCGGGAGCTTCGAGAAATGCTCAACCCCTCCGGGGTCCCGATAAGGGGAGACCGGTTCCGAGTGGGCGACCGGGTCATGCAGACGAGAAACAACTACGATAAGGAAGTGTTCAACGGGGATGTGGGCAGGATCGTGTCATACGATTCCGAATGGTCCGAGGCGATCGTGGAATTCGACGGGCGGCCGGTCACATATCATGTTTCCGAAATGGATGAAGTGTCCCTCGCGTACGCGGTATCCGTTCACAAGTCACAGGGCAGCGAGTATCCCGCAGTGATAATCCCCGTGACTACTCAGCATTATGTGCTCTTGCGTCGCAACCTGCTCTATACGGCCATGACCCGCGGGAAACGACTCGTCATTGTCATAGGTAGTCCGAGAGCCATCAAGATGGCGGTTGAGAATAGAATCGTCGAGCCGCGGTACACCGGACTTGCCGAGAAGGTTTGATGGGTGCGTGCTTGCCACTTGGAGATCGATTTCATAAACGCGGTTACGAATTTTTCGGGGCGCGCGGTCGCGTCCCGGCGTCCCTGATGAGCGAAGATGGCGGCACCCCGGACGAATACCGGCACGGAGGCCCGGGGCTACGGAAAATTACCGAAAGGCCTGCCGCCATCGTGGGACGGGCGCCCCTGCCCGTCATCTTGTGGAGCCGGCATCACTGCCCGCCGTCCCCCCGGCGAAGGCCATAGAGCACTAAGCCCGAGCGGCGGATGAGGACGCGCCTTCAGGCCTCACGGCACTGACGACATTCATCCTTTCAATTACTTCCGTTACACATCGGGCACAATAACCGTACTGTGGTATCTCTTCCGTCTGCGTAAATCCTCAGCGAGCCGCCCCCGCAACGATCGCATCGAATGGGGTCCAGCCGGCGGGTTACGGGGTTCCAGGTCAGGCTGACCGTCGTACTTATCTTTCGGCAGTTGATCTGCACCATGAGCCGGACCACGGGAACAAGGAGCCGCAACGCAGCACGGCCGGTGATGGTGACCTTCAAAGAGTACTTGCGCTCGAGGTCTCCTATCTTGGCGTTCATTTCTTTGGGGAGTTCCGCTATCTTGGCTCGCCGGTCTTCCCGCTGTGCTTCGGTCAGGTTGTGATGCGACAGGCTTTGCTCCATTTCCACGGCCAGCGCCTGGTAGTATTCCCTCGTATTCCTGACATCGCGGTAAAGCCGCCGGCGCATACCGGAAAAGAACGTGGAAAGCTCTTCTTGCGTCACCCCGCGGGCTTGATCAATTGCACGGGTCAAAGCTTGCTCCGGCATCAGATCAAACTGTGGCGGCACCCGGCTATCGGGAAACGCCTCAAATGGGAATTCTTTCCAAAGCTCCTCGAGTCCCTCGATAACGGACCCCGTGCTTTCGCTAACCGGGACCTGCACCAGTCCTTCTTTGCGTTCATCGCTCAACGCCCGGTAGTGACATATCACCACCATATAGCAAGCGTTGGCCTCAGCCTGGGCAACAGACTTGATCCGCGCTCCAAAGAGCTGGACATCTTCGGAAACGAGTCTGTCGAAGCCGTCTTTCTTCAGGTAGGGGATATTCAGCCGGGCATAGAGAACCGGCACGTCATGAGTGGCGAGACGGATCAGACTGTCAAGGAACGGGCTGCCGTAAAGGAGAGGATAATTCTCTCCCCCCAGGAGAATCTCCTCGGGGGCGTTGAGAAATCGAGCGAGTTCGGGCGGCAACAAAGAGAGTATGCGCTTATCCTCTTGTTCGAGAAGGGCGCCGTGGGATTCCATCAAGTTCGATGCAAAAGTCAGTAAACCGGGGTCCGGGGAAGATGTCATACTCCAAAATCCTCGTGGAATAGTTTCTCATCCAGATCCTTGCTCTTTTCATAAGCTCTCTTAGCCCTTTGGAGCCGCGCTCCCAGGTCTCGGAACGCTTCGGACCGGGTCGCGTCGTCTCGATGCTTTACCCAGATCTCGAAAACCAAGTCACTGAAATCTCGTTCGTCCTGGAGCCGGCCAAGAATCATGTCAATTTCTCCGACCACAAGCTCGAACATGTTGATCTTGCGGTCGAGGACAGTAAGTATTTGATCTTCAATGGTTCCTGCGGCGCAGAAGTTGTGCACAAAGACTTCTCTGGTTTGTCCGATACGGTGGATGCGGCCGATACGTTGTTCAATCTCCATGGGATTCCACGGGAGATCGTAGTTGACCATTATGTGGCAAAACTGAAGGTTGTGACCTTCTCCGCCGCTGCCGGTGGACAGGAGCACGTGACAGCCCGATCGGAATTCCTCGATCGCGCTCTTTTTTTGCGCCGACGTCAGACCGCCGTGAAAAACCCGATAGGATATATTTTCGTTGTCCAGGGCCTCTTTCAGCATTTCCATTGTTGCAAGGTAGTTGACAAAGACAATCTTCTGGTCCGGAGAGGATTTCACAAGGTCCATCACCTTGCGGATCTTGCTCCCCGAGCCGAGAGTGTTCCCCAGATCCACAAGTTCCGACCGCAGCACCTCCAGGGATTCCAAAGCGAATTCCATCTTTTCAAGGGTGCGGAGTGCTGCATTGTGGGAAGATCCGGCAGCTTCCAGAAGCTTACGGGCGGTCATGGTGGTTGAGCCGGCTTTGCGAAGCGCGGACAGCTCGGTTACAAGGCGGCTGACTCCCCGGTAGAAGATCTCCTCCTGTTCCGAAGCGCGAATGCGCGTGACGGAAGCGAACCTTGGGGGCATGTGCACCTGGCTTGTGGAACGCGTGTTCCTTATCATGACTTCTTTGAGAAGGTGCCGGAGCCGCTCCCTGTTTTGAGGGTCGGTTGGGTTGCCGCGTGTTACGAATTCCTCCTTGAACGCCTTCCTCGTCTTGAGGTGCCCCGGCCGAAGTACGGTGACCAAATTGTAAAGTTCTTCCAGGTTGTTTTGAACCGGGGTGGCCGTAAGAAGGAGGATGAAGGTCTTCTGAAGAGAGTTCACGAGCTTCCAGCTTCTGGTAGCCTGATTCTTTAGGTGGTGAGCTTCATCAACGATGACAATGTCATAGTTCCCGGAAGCGACGGCATCAAAATGACGGCTGCTGCGTGCCACACTCAAAGAGGCCACTATGAACGGCCGGCTCCAGAATTGGGTGGGATCGTCCCGGAATTCAGGGTCATTGGACGTGGCGAAGGCGAGATCAAACTTATCCTGAAGCTCTTCCCGCCACTGATTTACGAGAGAAACGGGCGTAATGATAAGTGCCGAACGGACTAGGCCCCGCATGATATACTCTTTCAGTACGAGACCGGCCTCGATGGTTTTCCCCAGTCCGACCTCGTCGGCGAGTATCGCTCGGCCCCGAAAATCCTTCATGACCTTTCGCGCGGTCTCTTCCTGGTAAGTGAGAAATTGTATATTCCGGAGGGTAGGCAGACATATTAGCTGATCGTAAGAAACCCGGAAGGCATGGCGGTAAGCCTGCATCGCCAGTTCAAAACGCGCCCGGTCCGATTGACGGCGCCTCTTGACGGCCTCGGCCAACAAACCGGAATCCGTCTCAAATTGCACCTCAAGTGGAGGCAAGTTTTCTTCCGCAACGATTTGTCGCGGCTCCTCAACGAGTCTTGGTGCCGCCGATGGACTTACCTGCTGCGGAGTATGGGGACCTGCATTTGACCGGTTGCCCGTAGAGGATTGGGATTGATGTTGTGATTTTTTCCGAGCTGCCTGCTCTGCACGCTCGACTTGCAGCAGACGTTTGCGGACTCTTTGCAGGAATTCCGAGGGCAAGGGCTTGCTGAACCGAGAAGGCGTAAGCAATGCCTCATAAGCTTCTCTTGCCAGAGCATAATCCTGGCGATTCTGCGCTGCCTTTCCCAGGAGAAGACAATTCTGAGGGTTGAACTCCGCCCCTTCGCGCCAGTATTTCTTTAAGATGCTAAAAGGATCTCTGCCCTTGCGGAGGTCGGCCACCAACCGTATCATGAAGTCCCTCTCGGGCGCGACGTCCGGACTCAGATTCGTCCCGTCCTTCCCTTCAGGCACCGCCCCGCGTTCTTTAGTTCGGGGGGGGTCGCAATATTCAGGCTTTGAGAATAATTCCTGCTGCTTTGCACGTTCTTGGGTACGTTTCATGATGTGAGCAAATCCAATGTTGCCGTCTCCGGCATTAGTCACGGCCTTTGTTCACGCCCTCGGCTTCGCCGGCCGGAGTCGGCACAGGCTCCGTCAGGCTGCCGCTCATTTGCTGGTAGGGAGATCGCCGGTCTTATATCCGGAAAGTGCGGCGGTGTCAAATCTTGGTGTCCGGCCGCTTGTAAGAAAAGTTCCTGTCCGAGGACGACGGTGACAACCATGTCGCTCAACGAACGACTGCCCCGGTCCCGGTACAAAAGTACCGGGCCA
>JAVHLK010000119.1 GCA_031082285.1 Desulfomonilaceae bacterium | reverse complement strand
GTCAATTCGAATTTCCCTACTACAACATTTTCGACAAGAACGGTGTCCGGAGCCTGGCGAATCGATTCTTTCTCACATACCGGGCAGGCAATGTGGACGCCGGGGCAATCTACTGTTGGCTGAAGTGGCATGCCGGTCCCGAGTCTCAGAGCACTCAGGCGGATCGAAACGTGTTCACCACATATGATGAGCTTCTCACCCATGGAGCGGCATATTTCAAGTACACCAACGGCACGGTGTTCTTCAACACAGAGCTTGCGTTCCTGGAGCGAATCACCAAGCGTCAGGGTGCCGGCGCGCTGTATTTCGAGAGTTGGCGCTATATGACCGAATTCGGCGCGTATTTTGGTCCGGCAAAGATCTCGTTCCTGTACACGTACCTGCCGGGTCCCGATCGCAGGGCCGGGATACGCATCGACAAACAGCCGTTTCAACAAATGCAGCCGTTCAGCTGCCATAATTTGCATCGAGCCTATTCGTTCCTGCTCGGATATGAGTACGGCGGCGGCGTGGATGCATTCGATTTGAACGGAAACGGGTACATTAATGATGCCGCGGTCCTGGCGGCAAAGGTGGACTATGCCGCGGCGGCCAACCTGAATTTCTTCGGCAGCATCCTGTGGGCTCAACGCACGTCTCACGGATATGGATGGGGCTACATCCGACCGGCTCAACAAGCGACCGTAACGCGCGTTATGAACGCAGGGGGTACGGTTGTTGACGACGTACGATGGTCTCCGACCATTGCATATCGATCCAACGGCGGACCGACCCCCGCGCCTTCCATTTCCGACCGGGACCTCGGTTGGGAGATGCAGGTCGGGTTCCATTGGGGTTTGTTGGAGCAACTCACCGTTCGGGCGCTCATGGCGTATTGGCAACCGGGGAAATGGTTCAATTTCGCGTGCGTAGACCGAGGCGTTCCGAACTGGGACGTACCGGGTCCGGGCAACAATTGGGGCACCAATCCCGGTCGCACAATTGACGGCGTTGTGGGCGCCGAAGTAGTTCTACAGGCGGAGTTCTAGCTCGCGGTCTCCTCTCCGGAGGAAACACAGGGACTCACGAAAGGATGAATCGACATGCAACGTGGAGCCCGAAGACTTGTCCCGGTTCTCCTCATATTGACGCTCTGTGTGCTCCCCGCTCACCACGGGGACGCCAAAGAGACGATTACGATCACGGATCTTGCCGAAAGAACCGTTCAGGTTCCCGCGGACGTCACACGCGTGGTCTGCCTGGCTCCGGGGTCGCTGAGGCTGGTATGCTACCTCAACAAGCAGGATTTGGTGGTCGGTGTCGAGGAGATGGAAAAGAAGCGACCTGCAGGAAGACCCTACTGGCTTGCAAATCCCCAATTGGCCGCACTGCCCGCCGCGGGACCGGGCGACGTGGGGAGCATTAACGCGGAACCGGACTTGGAAGCACTGCTCAAGGTGTCTCCGGACGTTGTATTCGTCACCTACATGAAACCGGAACTCGCCGATTCGGTCCAGAAAAAGCTCGGAATTCCCATAGTGGTTCTGAGCTATGGGCCGTTTGCAAGCTTTGACCCCGTTGTCTACAAGTCTTTACGCCTCGTGGGCAAGGTTCTGAAGGCGGAAGAGCGCGCGGAAGAGATCGTGTCCTATGTCGAGGGATGCCGAAAAGACCTGAAGGAACGGACCCGTGGCATTGACCCTGCCGGGAAACGGAGAGTATACGTGGGTGCAGTGGGATTCAAGGGGATACAGGGGATCGAGAGCACCGATGCCTCATATGTCCCGCTTGACTGGGTCGATGCGAAGAATGTGGCCCGGCAGTGGAAGGAGAAGGGGCATCTGTTCATCAACAAAGAGCAACTTCTGTCATCCGACCCGGATGTGATCTTCGTCGACGGCGGAGGCTTGACCGTTCTCAAGGAAGACATGCAGCGAAAACCTGATTTCTACAAAGGCCTCAAGGCATTCAAGACGAATCAAGTCTACCGCCTGCACCCCTTCAACTGGTACGTCGTGAACATCGGGACCGCGGTTGCGGATGCGTACGCGGCCGGCAAGATACTGTATCCCGACAGGTTTGCGGACATCGATCCCGCGAAAAAAGCCGACGATCTGTACGCCTATTTGCTCGGAAAGCCCGTGTACGAGATGATGACGCGCGACTACGGAGATCTCGGCGGCAGGATCACGGTCGAACATTAGACTCAGCCTGATTGGAGCGTATGGGAGTGACGGAAATGACGGACCGTTCACTGTTGGATTCACCTTCACCGGACGTGGGGCATTTGTACGCGTTCATGGCGGATTGTTCCCGAAAATTCAAAGAGTTCTGCGTTCTCAGTGTGGCGGTGGAAAAGGGACTTTTCGATGTGCTTGAACATCAACACGGCGTGGAGCACGTGTCCGATGAACTGGGGGTGCAATCCTCCATGACCGAGGATCTGTGTCAAATCCTGTGTGACGCGGGATTCCTGGAAAGGACGGACAACGGGTACCGGAATTCCGATACGAGCAGGGTCTTCTTGCGGAAAGAATCGCACCTGTTTCAAGGGGAGGTCATCAAGAATTTGCAGTATGGCTTCAAGCTCTGGGAACAATTGGGCCACGTGTGGGAAAACGGACCACTGATGATGAACCCCGGAGAGTTCTTCGCGAATAACCACTTCATGAGTAGTCTCAAAGCTCAAATCCTGACCGGTGAACTCCAGCGGACCACCGCGGTGGTCGCCGGCCTGCCGGAATTCTCCGAGGCGCGGCGTATCCTCGATCTCGGGGGCGGCCACGGACTCTACTGTGTGGCCTTGTGCGAAGGGCACCCCCGCATTGAAGGCACCGTATTGGACACCCCTGAAATGAGGCCGTATGCCGAGGCGATGTTCGCAAAGCACAGTGTCGCCAACGTGCGTTTTCGTGAAGGCGATCTGTTCGGCGACGATTTCGGCCGCGACTATGACATCGTGCTCCTTTACTACAATCCGGCCGGTAAGAATGCGGAGGTGCTGAGGAAGATACATCAAGCTCTGAAGCCGGGGGGCCTGTTCATCAACAAGCACGTGTTCTACGCATCCGGCGAACGATCCAAGAGCAGACTCCTTGACGTGGAATGGAACCTGACCGCGTTCCAGGGAGCGGCGAAGAAAAGGCACATCTATTGGTTCGCCGGTGATCTGAGTCTTGAGGACTATACGGCCCTTCTGCAAGACCGGTTCGAGATCGTGAAGATCGTTGAGACATCCGATTTTGCCGCGCCGGACCTGCAGGCCTTTGGTGACCGACTGGACTCCAAGATTGTCGTCGCGAAGAAGCGTTAGGACAACAAGAGGAGGTACCATGAATACTGAAAAGGCGGCATATTTCGACTCTCAGGTCGATTCGGAATGGGCTTCCCGGGAATATTCGGATGACGAACTGCAGCGGATCGACCGTATGTTGCGCCTGGCGCAATGGACGCCCGACATGCGAATCCTCGAGCCCGGATGCGGCACCGGACGGCTGACCGAAATCCTTGGGGACAGGTGCGGAAACACGGGATTCATCCTGGCCGCGGACATCAGCGAACACATGACTCGGGCCGCCCGAGCACGACTGGGGCGGAGGCGCAACGTGAAGGTTGAATGTGAAGCCCTGGAGAATCTGCCCCTTGTCGACGAGGAGTTTGATCTGGTTGTCTGCCATCAGGTGTTCCCCCATTTTGAAGACAAGGAAAAGGCGCTCGGGATTCTTTCAACTGTATTGAAACCGCTCGGCAAGCTCGTCCTGTTTCATTTCATGAGTTCATCCGAGATAAATGACATGCATCGGAAGACCGATCCGTCGGTCATGGCGGATTCGCTTCCGGAGCGGGAAACCATGCGTCTGATGATTCATGCCGCGGGATTCACGATCGACCTTCTTGAGGACGATGAACGCGGTTACCTGCTCATCGCGACAAGAGGAAGAAGTACCGAGTAAGACGAACGGGGTCTCTTCAGGGTGAGCGCGTGAGACACGGAAACAACCGGCGGGCAGGCGTGCTTTCCGTGGTCTCTTGACGGGCGTATCGCGGTCTCCTGGTCAAGGACTCACGCGGGTATGACAATGGAACGCCCCTGCATTTCAGCCATGATGACATCCACGTCATAGACGTCCCTGATCGTTTCCGGACAGAGCCCGTCGCGTCCGCAGCAGGAATGTATCGTTCCATTCTTGAGAAAGAGAAAACGGTCGGCGAAACGCAATGCGAGATTGAGATCGTGCAGTGTCACGATTGCGGCAAGCCCCTGGTTCTTCACCGCGCCGTGAATCAGGCCCATCACCTCTAACTGGTTCTTCAAGTCCAGACTGCTTGTGGGTTCGTCCAGAAGCAGGATGTCCGGCTCCTGGGCCAGGGCGCGGGCAAGCACCACTTTCTGGGCTTCCCCGCCGCTGAGCTGACTGACCGGTCTGAGAGCCATCTCTTCCAGCCGCATAACCCGGATGATCCTGGAAACGATCTCGAGGTCCTTCTTCGCCGCGCTCCATTCTATGTACGGCCTGCGTCCCAGAAGCACGGTGTCGAAGACCGTGAGTTGATCCCCGCCGTGACGCTGGGGAACGTACCCTATGCGAGTGGCGATTTCCGACCGACTCATGGCGGACAGGTCGCGGTCCTCAATAAGGACGCAGCCCCTGTTCGGCTTGAGTATCCTGTTGATGCACTTCAGGAGCGTGGACTTTCCCGCTCCGTTGACTCCGAGCACTCCCACGACACTCCCCCGGGGCACCGTGAAGTTCACGTCCTGCAAGACCGGATGACTGTTGTAGCTGAACTCGACGTCCGCAACTTTGAGGATCATCCTTTCCGTCCTCCTATCAAGAGGTAGAGGAACAGGGGCGCGCCCATGAACGAGGTGAGGACTCCCACGGGCAGGGTACCCGATCCCACGAGAACTCGTCCAAGCGTGTCCGCCAGAAGAAGGAGAAGCGCTCCCAGGACGCAACTGTGCACAATGAGGACTCGGTGGTCGGCTCCCACCAGCCGTCTCCCGATGTGCGGCGCCAGTAAACCGAGAAAAGCGATCACGCCGTGAAAAGCCACCACCAGCGCGGACACGAGAGCGGCCATGAACATTCCCCAGAGCCGGACCCGCTCGACATCGACCCCGAGGCCTTTGGCAGCGTCTTCGCCCGCGGACAGGGCATTGAAATCCCATTGCTTCAAGATGAAATACGCGGTACCTATCGCCGTGGCCGCGGTCATGATGCCGATTTCGTTCCAATTCGACCTGGAGACGTCCCCGAATGTCCAGAACACGATCGAAGCCAGTTCAACCTCGGACGCGAAGTATTGGATCAGAATGGTGCCTGAGACAAAGAGAGAGGACAGGGCCACGCCGGCCAAGATGATCGATTCGGGCGCCATCTGCTTCATACGGGCAAGGAGAAGGATTACGGCCGTGGTGACCATTGCCCCGGCGAACGCGCACAGAGTCACCGCGTACACGTTGTACACGGTGAGGAGGGAGCTTGCCGTTGTCCGAAGAGCCCCGGACTGCGCGGCGCCCGCACCCAACACCACAATGGCGAATGCCGCACCGAAGGCCGCTCCATGGCTTATGCCCAAGGTAAAAGGAGAACCGAGCGGATTCTTCAACAGGCATTGCATGACGGCTCCCGATACCCCAAGCCCCCATCCTGCGACTATGGCCGAAACGATGCGAGGCATCCTGATATTCCAGATGACGATCCCCTCGGAGCCTTCCAGGCGACCGAACAGAGCCGCGATCACCTTGAACGGGGACATATCGAACGAGCCCATTCCCACGGAAAAGACGGCAAGTACGGCGAGCACGATGAGAAAGAAGACAAAGAGCCGGAACTTCCTCCTCAAGGATTCCGCGTAGCCGTGTATGATGGTTGGGCCTGCCATTCATCGACCTCGAAATTCGTCAGTGGAGGCCGCCGACGGAGTGATTGGGCATGAGACCTGTTTCGGCGACATCTTCCATGGTCAAGGACTTCCATGACCGGTGCTGATCTTCGGGGACCGTGGATACACGGGTGTTGCGGCCGCGAGCGTTCGTAGCACGTCGTGCCCATATATCAGCTCGTGGTACTACGTTATTATTTCATGTACTACCCTGTCAACACAATTTGCCCGGCCGCGTAGGCATAAGGTCACGAGCGGCCGTCCCCGCAAGAGTGAACTGAGCATGTCCCATATCTTTTGGCTGGGCACCGTGAACATCGGTTGCCTACAGGCCAAACGACTCGAGATGTTGACCAACCAGTGCCCCACAGGGGCTCACCGCATGTAGGGGCAGGTCCCCGTGCCTGCCCTCTTCAACGGGTTTCAACCCGTGGTAACGGGGCATCAACCAAATTTTCCGTTGTCCGGTTGGTGGACCCTTTCAGGGTCCGGACCTATTCCCGGTGCTCAGGTTCCATGGGTTGAAACCCATGGCTATTCAAGGTGTGCCCTTTCAGGGCACAAGAGTTCACCTGCTCCATCTATGGTGCCGTCATCAAGGTTCGAATCAGGTCGACATGGGACATGTTCCCGGTGCCGGCGATCCAGGATATCGGTAATGGTCAGCAAGAGTGAATGGGTACACCGCGGCGGCCATTCACCATTGCACGAGCGAAGAAATCCGCGACATCTCCAATCACGCGGCTCTGTTTTCCAAGACTGCACGGATACCGAAAACACTAATTTGCCTTTTGACTTCTTGGTCGCTTTGTGGCTTGGTGGTTGCGGTACGTCGTGAATGGCCCCAATCACGCACGCATCACATCAGGGCGGCCTTACATGGACCTGCATCACATAGGGAAATTCCCTGCAAGAATCCTCGGCGAATGCTGGGCCGTGGGCAAGGAGACGTTTGCGGCCGGTCAGGAAGACAACGTCGTACGGATGGCCGCGGCCTTGGCCTTCTACACCATGTTTTCCCTCGCACCGGCTCTCCTCATCGCGCTGGGCATAGCCGGTGCGTTTATCGGGAGCACCAACGCCAAGACGGAACTCGTCGGAAAACTCACGGAGATTGTGACTCCGGAGGTTGCCGAATACGTGTTCACCGTCATTGACACGTTCTGGGCCGATCTGAGCGATCGTCGCCTGCCCCTGGTCGGCATTGCGGGAGCCGCAATTGCGGCCACCGCGGCCTTCGCGGAACTCCAGAGTTCACTCAATGCCGTCTGGGGAGTGAATCATGCGGAGCGGTCCGGGTTCCTCACCGTCATCTATACGCGAATCATCTCCTTTGTGTTTGTGGTCGGCATTGGAATCCTCATCCTCATTTCCGTCCTGGCCACCGCGGTGCTTACCTCGATGAACCAGCTGTTCTCACAGTTCTTTCCGATTCCTTCAGACCTTGTGACCACCGTCAACCTTCTCATCACCGTTGCCATGATCCCGACACTGCTTGCCCTGTGCTACAAACTGATTCCCGATGTTCCCATAGAATGGAAGGACGTCTGGTTCGGCGCGGTCTTCGCGTCGGTGCTGTTCTTTTTCGGCAAGTGGGCTTTCGGCATCTACTTGAGGCACAGCACCACACTCTCGGTCTACGGCGCGGCCGGCTCGTTGGTCATCCTACTCGTCTGGGTCTATTACTCTTCTCAGGTATTCTTCCTCGGCGCGGAACTTACCAAGGTATGGGCGAGACGCTACGGGTCTTATGCGCAGGTCGAGGGTTTATCAATTGTCGAGAGTGAACTCCCGGTTGGTAACACGTCAGATAAGTGCGAGAACGGTGAGACCGATTGATCTCCTTTTGCCGCGCGCTACGACACCGGCGAGACGCCGCTGCTGCTCGAAGAGACCGGCGAGACGCCGGTGCTACTGGAGAACGGCGTCGCGTCACGATGTTGACAGCTGCGGCCCCCCAAGATATATTCCCGGTCATTCCTAAACCGGATTCCTTTGGAACGATTATTACTGGAAAGGCCGTGCTGCACTCATTCCTCCAATGGCTTAAGGATCCCAAGAACACCGGCTGGGATGTGGCGCATCATGAAATCCTGGAGGAGAAGCCGGCTCTCCTGGAACCGTTGCCCGAGGAGCTCGACCCGAGAGTCTTCGCTCTCCTCAAGAACGCCGGCATCAAGTCGCCCTACGCTCACCAGGCTGCGGCGGTCAGGCTCTCTCTTCAAGGCCGCGATACGGTACTATCCACCAGCACTGCCAGCGGAAAGACCCTCGCGTACCAGGTGCCGGTGCTGGACCGACTCCTGAAGGATCCTCACGCACGTGCACTGTTTCTCTTTCCCCTCAAGGCCCTGGAACGCGACCAACGGGACGCGTTCGTCCACCTTGCCGGAGATTCGGGGATCGGGGCTGCGGTGTACGACGGGGACACGCCCGAATCGGAGCGACGCAAGATCAGGAGCACGCCGCCGAGGGTTCTCATCACCAACCCTGACATGCTGCACGTGGGCTTCCTTGCATATCACGACTCCTGGAAGGAATTTTTCGCCAACCTCTGCTACATCGTCCTGGATGAAGTTCACACGTACAAGGGAATCTTCGGAAGCCACATCTCACAGGTGATGCTCCGGACCCTCCGGATCTGCCGGCTCTACGGGTCGAAACCGCTCTTCATCGCCTGTTCCGGCACGGTGGCCAATCCGGGAACCTTTGTCTCCAGGCTGATCGGCAGAGAAGTCGCAGTGGTGGACAAATCCGGGGCTCCCTCTTCGGCCAGGCACTTCATGTTCCTCAACCCCGTGCTCAGTCCGTACACGGTCACGGCTAGGCTCTTCGTCCAGGCACTGGATGCCGGGCTGAAGACCATTGTCTTTGCGCGGGCACGCAAACTCACGGAACTCATCACCACCTGGGTCATGCACGATGCTCCACGGCTCCGCGGTCGCATCAGTTCGTACAGGGGCGGTTTTCTGCCGGAGGAACGCCGTGAGATCGAAGCCAAGCTCTTTTCGGGTGACATGGACGGGGTGATTACCACGTCGGCCCTCGAAATGGGGATTGACGTGGGCGGACTGGACCTGTGCCTCCTGGTCGGTTACCCCGGCACCATCATCAACACCTGGCAGCGCGGCGGTCGAGTCGGCCGTGGCGGCAGGCCCAGCGCCATCGTCCTCATCGCGGGGTACGACGCGCTGGACCAGTATTTTGTGCGCAACCCCCACGACTTCTTCGGACGTTCCTGTGAAGAGGCGATTCTCGATCCGCTGAACAAGGAAGTGCTGAAACGTCACATCCCCTGTGCGGCCGCGGAGACGCCGATCGGTCCCGACGAAGAATGGACCTTCACCCCGGAAGTCGGCTCGGTGATTGAGGAACTGAGTCGGTCGGGGATTCTTCAACCGGACCGGGAAGGACGGCTCCACGCGCGGGAGAGGCGGCCGCAGCGCGGGGTCGATCTCAGGAGCATCGGAGAGTCCTATGCCATCATCCTCGAAGAAGGCAAGAGACTGATCGGGAGTTCGTCCGGCGCCAGAGCACTCAAGGAAGGCCACAAGGGCGCGGTCTATCTCCATCGTACGAGACAGTACATCGTCACGGATCTCGACCTGAAGCGACGAAACATCATGGTCAAGCCTGAGCGGGTGAACTATTACACCCGCGCGTTGGCCGAGAAGGACACGACCGTGCTGCGTGCTCCGGTACGAAGCAAGGAGTTTCCGGGATTCACGATCCGGGAGGCCGACCTGAAGGTAACGGAAATCATCACTTCATACGAGAAGCGCAGAACATCCGGGCAGGACCTCATCGACGTGGTGGAACTGGACCTGCCCCCGCTGCACTTCGAAACCGTCGGCATATGGATCGAAATTCCCGACCGGGTCAAGAATATGGTCACCGACGCGGGACTCCATTTCATGGGAGGAATTCACGCGCTGGAACACGCGGCCATATCCATGTTTCCCCTCTTTGCCCTGTGCGACCGGGACGACATCGGCGGGATTTCCACTCCGCATCACGAGCAGGTGGGCGGGGCCGCGGTGTTCATTTATGACGGCCATCCGGGCGGGGTCGGCCTTGCACACCGCGCGTATGACGTCATCGATGAACTCCTGGAAAAGGCACGGTTCCTGGTGGAAAAATGTCCGTGCGAGGATGGATGCCCGTCGTGCATCCACTCCCCCAAGTGCGGTTCCGGGAACAAGCCCCTGGACAAGCGGGCCTGCCTGGCAACGCTGGAACTTCTCATGGACCCTGACAAGGAGCTTACCGTAGCACATCACAAGGAACCGGCTCCTCCCCTGCTCTTCCCGGACCTCGCCGGCAAGGGTATGCAGACGCACGCTACCCACACGACTGCCCACGTATCCAAGAAACCCGGCCGGAGCCCGCGCGGCCCCGGTGGAACGATGCTCAAGCCCGTTGCAGAGGAGAATCCGCCCATGAAGGCTCGGTCGCTCATTGGGATTCGAATCCCCCGATCAATATCCGCCAGTTCCGCCCAACTCGCGGTTGGTCCCAATTCCTCCACACGATCGGCCGCCGCACCGCGTCCTTTTCACGGGAACCCGACTCCCCTGTCTCGCCCCGCTGGGAAGGGTGTGGTGGTGTTCGACCTCGAAACCCAGAAGCTTGCGGATGAGGTGGGCGGATGGAAACACATCCGGAAGATGCGACTGTCCCTCGGGGTCGTACACTCCGAGGCCGACGGGTACCTCACGTTCACCGAGGAGAGCGTCTCGGATCTTATTCAATTGCTCAAACAAAGCGAACTCATCGTGGGGTTCAATCAAATGCGTTTCGATTACGAGGTGCTCGCTGCGTACACCGACGAGGACCTCAGGGCCCTGCCGAACCTGGACATCCTGCTCGCGGTTCAGGCACGGCTCGGACATCGCCTCTCCTTGGATCAACTTGCCGCGGTCACGCTGGGAGAGAAGAAGTCCGGTTCCGGCCTTCAGGCAGCCGCGTGGTTCCGGCAGGGCAGGATGGACCTCCTGGAACAGTACTGCAAGGACGACGTGCGCATCACCCGCGATCTGTATCTGTACGGCCTTGAGAAGGGCCATCTGCTCTACAGGCCCAAGGGCCGCGGTGTCGCCAGGATCCCCGTTGATTGGGGGGAGGACGGGACATAGGGCGGACGTACCGGCGCGGCGGCCGGAGGACAGGCTTTTCCAGGCGGATCCTGAGAACGAGGGGGGAAAGCAGAACTGTGATTGGAATGATTCAATGAGGACTATGATTACCGATGCCGACAAAGAACTGTACTGTCCCGGTCGGAATCATGTAATCAACAAATCAACACAATCATAGTTCAGACATCTCCCCAAGGAAGGCCGTGCGCTGCCGGTACACGCGACAAGATCCGATCGCTCCGTTCGGATCTTCCGAACAAGAGGTCGGATCTTGTGAGGATCGCTCTGATGAATCAAGCGGAGGTTAGAAGTAGGTTCCTGCGGTGAAGGTGGCGTTTACGCCGGAGAGGTTGACCACGTTTTCCACGATATCGCCGCATGTGGCATCGGTTAAGTAGATGTCATACCCCAGATTGGACTCGACATACCATCTGCCCCAGCCCAACCGCACATCGCCCCCAATGAAAAGGCCGAAGTTGGACCGCCAGACATCATTTCGGTAGTACCCGGTCTGTGTGAGCGTCTGCCCCGCAACAACTCCCGCATCGGGGCTGTCCTCGGCCGCCACGACCGTACTTCTGGTTGTCACCGTGTAGGGCATGGGGGTCCACAGGAACCCCGCGGACGTTCCTATTTCGCCCATTCCATACAGCGGATACCAACTCCTGCCGCCAAATTTGAACTCCAGCGCGGTGAAATCAAGCTTGTTGTACAGGGTTTCTTCTACCGCGAATGCAGGGATCGCAGGATCGATCGCGGTGCTGAAAGTTCTTGTCGGGAGATTCATTGCTGTCCCGGTACCTGCCGGATACAGATGGAAATAGTAGTCAATCGGATTCGGATTCTCCGAGCTCGTATTGGCGATAAACGCTGAACTGAATCCTCCTGTCACCCAGGGGTCGGGCTGGGTCGACCTAAAAAAGAAGGAGTCCAGAAATATCCGTCTTGAGACGTAGCCCTGGCCTGCTAAGACGGTCTGGTAGGTCTGGTTTACAGTGAACCAGGAAAAGCCGAACATGAAGTTGAAAAAGCTGGATGCCCGATATCCGGCTTCGAAGTAGGGGGTCAAGATCCTATTGGTGAACTCGATCTCCCGAGAAGGATTGAATAAACCTCTGTAACCGAGGCTGGCAGTTTCGTAATCCGGCTCTCTCCCATCCAATGCCCTGCTGTACGTGATCCTCGTGGTGGTAGCGTAGGTGTTGCCGTCAACTTGATTCCCCGGGTCCTCAACTCGGAAACTCCCTGCGCTATTCTGTGAACCATTGTACCACCCAAGTCCCCTAATAGGTGGGCCGAAAGCGCTGTCGACCGGGAGAGTCGGGTCGAGTGGGTCGACCGGGTTCACTCCCGGATTAGCAGCTCTGACATACCCGTTGTCGTAATCCCAGTTTCCGCTCAGCGCCGGATCTGGATCGAGCGGGTCGGGAAGACCATCTGCCAGGCTGTAGGGATAGTAGACGATCCCCGGCTGCTCCGGCCCGAACGGGACGGTTCCCTGGACGATGATTTGCTCGGTGGTGTGAGGATTCAGCTGGAATCGCACGGTCTGTAGGTCACGATACTTCACACCGGCGCTGAGAGAAAAGACGCCCAAGTTCATGGTCGGGCCGTAGGGCGCCAATATGGGCGGTTGTGGGTACATTTGTGCCATGGCGCTGCTCCCTGCGAACAGGGCCGGCAGCCCGATCAGAATGCAGACGACAGGGACGATTTTGGCGCGGAGTTTCATGAGCGATCCTTGTCTGCTTGAGAGCGGTTGTTGGAGAACAACGTCTCAGATCTCACAAACTACATAAGCCTTTGTGGCTGAAAGATTTATATCACAATGATTTTTAAAGGTCAAGAAATAGTTGAATAGTTACGGAGTGTTTTTGGTTGAAGTTCAAGTTAAGGATCAAGTTAAGAGCAGGGGTGACCGGCGGCGTAGGATGCTGGTGAGCGCAGCGAACCGCATCGTTCGCGGCATCCTTTCGATCGATGCGGTTCCTCCGCATTCCATGCGTCGTCACCGGCATCTCACAGAGATTTTCACGGCTTACGGTTCGTCACAAAGTAAATTCTTCATCTTTTCGACTTGCTGTCCCGGCCTTGAAAGACCGGTCTTCTATCATACGGTCCCTCCGGGACATGCAAGATCCCTTGCCCCGGAGGGGCTACTGAGAGTAGCCCGGTAATTCAGAAACTGTCTCAAAAGTCGGGCATGGAGACAAATCGTAGCACGATGCGGAA
>JAVHLK010000118.1 GCA_031082285.1 Desulfomonilaceae bacterium | reverse complement strand
CCTCCGAAATGATAGCTCACCGCCGCTGTATTTACCTCGGCCTTTTCGCAGATATCTGCGTTTGTGGCGGCCCAGTAGCCTTTCGCAGCGAAGACTTCAGCAGCGGCTGCGAGAAGGTGCTGCCTTGTCCTTTGCGTGTCCATCCTCAGCTTCTTCGCAAACATTACTTGCTCTCCATACATCAAGTCCAGAGGTTACCTGGCAACTTAAACTATACAGTTGATGTTTGTCAAGGAATATTTGTCGGAGGCGACCTGCCCTCCAAAAAATGGTCCAGGTTCTGAGTAAGTAGATAGCGGTATCTTAATCCAGCTGGGTAATCCATCCCTCTGAGAAAGCGCGCGGGCTCTCATGCTTCTCAGGGAGGGCGCAGACACGATGGTTGGCATAAGGTCGGAAGGATGCAGACACGTCCTGCGGCAGTGCAAATGATATCCGGATATCCGCGGACATACTCCCTATTTTTTCTCAGGTGGACGATTACGAGGTCTACCGGGTTTTCCTTTGCTCAGGTCACGACCTGTGATCTTCTCGACCCGTGCTACAAACGCTGCATCTCCGGCCGGGCGGCCGGTCCGTGTCCGTTTTCGGAGCGAGATCGATCGATCGTCGTCAGAAGAGAGCAGGAATCGCTCCCAACCCTCGACAAGTCCCGGCAGGGTTCGATCTCTGACAAGCGGGTCGTGCACGATAATCCCCATGTGAAATCGCGCACTCGACCAGGGATACTCCCATGCAACGGTAACCAGACCGGCTCGTACGGGATTCAACTTCACATACTGCGCTGCCGCCATGAGGTGACTCTCGTCCGGAACGCTGGAGCCGAATCTCCCTTAAAACAGGTGACCACGGACCCCTGCAGCGAAGTTCTTCATGCGCGTGTATCGCCGGTGAACCCGGCCAAAGTCCTTTGTCGGAGAGTCCTTTCGGTGAGGTACTGCGACAAAGTGGACATGGTCGGTCATCAGACACCACACAAGTACCGAAACTCCGAACCGGGCGATTTCTTCTCCCGGTATTCCAAGGTACTCACGACAATCCGATTCTTCATGAAACACGTTCATAGACCGAACACCACGCTGCGTGGCCTGGTGCGGATAGCCGGGGACCACGATGCACGACAGACGAGGCGTTGTGTCACGTTGCAAGGCGATCTTATGATTGTCCATCAAAACCTTGTGTATGTCCCCTGTAATCTTACAGCTTCAGGTATTTTGAACCGGTATTGCGGCTCATACCCGCCCGAAGCGCCGACCGTCCCTTCTTGCCCGTCTTTCCATACTCCTTCATCAGTTTCCTCACTTGAGCGTCAGTTGTCCGCAAGGAATGCCACCCCTCTTAAGAAATGACGGGCATCCTTATCAGACAACTCCCCCCTCTGTATGCACAAGTCTAATTGTCGTCCCCCCTCAATTGTAATTGTCGCTCAACAGAGGTATGGGGATCTTGGGAGTTATGCTTCTTTCCATCCAGGAACGAATAAGCGAGATCGGTGTCCGACGGGCCGTCGGCGTGAAACGAAGAGACATACTCGTTCAATTCCTCGTTGAATCTTCGTTTCTCGGCATACTAGGCGGAATTGCGGGCCTCTTCCTCGGGCTCGGCGCATCGGCCTGAGTGAAGCTAATCTCAGGAATGCCGGTGGTCTTGGAGCCGGACTACATCGTATTATCACTTGTATTTTCTCTGGCGACCGGCCTCATTTTTGGCATCTACCTTTCGTGGAAGGCTGCCCGGCTCGACCCCATTGAAGCACTGAGCACTGAGGCATAGTGCACAGCCTTGCAAACTGCTCGTACAACGCGACTACAAATCCTCTTGAACGTACTATTGCCCAAAATGATGGCCGTTTGAACTCAACGCCTCGCCTGACATACCTGCTATGCACACCGTCGTGCCGAATCTCATCGACTAAATGTATTTGGCGATCACAGACTGAGTATCTTTCTCACGTCTGTCGGGGTTGCGATCCCCCGTCCCATGTCCTCAGCCATGTGAGCTATTTTTGCTACCATCTGTGCATTGCTCTCCGCCAGGACCCCTTTGGAGATCCAAATACAATCCTCGAGTCCTGTTCTCACATTTCCTCCAGCAGCTATTGCAACAGGGCCAAGCGTATGGATATTTAGCCCGCCGACCGCACACATACTCCATGTAGACCCCTGGGGTATGGCATTTTTCAGAAACACAAGATTGTCTACGGTCGCTTGCATTCCCCCGAGAACCCCAAGCACGAACGAAAAATGGAGGGGCCGTATCAGAGCATCGAGCGATTGGAGTATGAGAGCGTTATTGATCATGCCCGCTTCGTAAATCTCGAGTTCGGGCTTTACGCCGCACTGCTTCATGGTATCGGCGTAGTGCAACATCGTGGACCATGGATTCATCTGGACATCGTTAAGAATAAATTCCCTCTTCTTTCGGTCCAGCATACCGAAATTTAGGGACCCACAGTTCAGTGAAGCCATTTCCGCTTTTACTTGGGGATGAGCAGCAAGAGCAGGTATAACAGCTATCCTCTCATCCAGAGGGCATTGAGGCCCCACACCCGTAGTAACATTGATTATGAGATCGCTTTCATTCCGAATGATTTGGATTGTCTCTTTAAAAAGCTCAGGTTTATGAACGGGCGCACCGGTCATGGGGTCTCTTACGTGCAGATGAACTATGGAAGCCCCCGCTTTACAACTGTCAACAGCCGCCTTCGCTATCTCCTGCGGAGTATGTGGCAGATTAGGATTGTTATGTCTAGTGGTCAGACTGCCGGTGACAGCCACCGTTATGATAAGTTTTTCCATTTCTTGCTCGTCTCCCTCTATTGAAATACAAACGGGCAAACTCGCCCACCCATCGGACGTTTCCTCTTTGCCTCCGCTCTCATGTTCGTGTTCGATTTCAGTTTCCGACGAATCGGGAGAATCTCTTCGCGGCCTCTGCCGTCCTTATTCCCGATCACCTGCCCATAGTACCGAACTGTCGGACGCTCGTATCATTTTCCTGTAAAGCAAGGTTTGCGCTTCTCAAGAAACGCTGTTATCCCTTCCCGATGATCATCTGTCGAGACTAAGAACGCACAGCATCTCCCCTCGTAGGCCAAGGCCTGAGATAAATTCATTTGCAGTCCATCCCTGAGGCATGTCTTCATCATCCTGACAGCCCAAGCCGGCTTCTCGGCGATCTGACGAGCCAAGGCTGCGGCCTCGATCATGAGTTCCGCAACTGGCACGACCTTATTAACCAGCCTTATCTGAAGGGCTTCCGCGGCCTTGACGTGACGGCCGGTAAACAGCAGTTCCCTAGCCACGGTCAGGCCGACGGTGCGAGGCAGCCGTTGTGTTCCCCCGGCTCCGGGAATGATCCCCAGATTGATCTCAGGTAGCCCGAAAACAGCGTTATTCGCGGCAATGCGTAGATCACAGGCTAGAGAAATCTCGGTGCCACCTCCCAGTGCTATTCCCGACACCGCGGCTATGACAGGTTGAGGTATTGTGTCAAAATGATTGATAACTCGGTGGCTTTTGACGTGGAAGGACTGCGCGTCCAAAATTGAGCCCCACTCTTTCAGCATTCGGATATCCGCGCCAGCGCAAAAGAAATCATTATGTCCGGCCAGTATGACGACCCTGGCCTCTTCTGTGCGCTCAATGAGTTCCAGAACGCCCTCTAACTCGTCCACCAATTGGTCGTTCAACGCGTTCCGCGCCTCCGGACGGTTTAGAGTGATCGACGCGATTCCTTGATCTACAGAATATATGAGGGTGCTGTACTGCATGAGCCATCTCCTGGACGAGGCCACGGGTCTTACTGGCTTATGGGTGAAGGAGTATGAATTACTCCCGCGGCCCCCTTTTCCCTCGGTTACTCGACCGGCTCAAAGTGCTTGATGTCCAGGATATGGCCTTGTCTCACCTTTTCCCATACCGCATGGAGCCTCATGCCTTTGGCCAACCTACTGCTGACGGCTTCCACACTGGTCAGATCAATGCCACCGATAAGATGCACAAAGTCCACCTCGGTCCTGTCCAATCGAATGAGTGCTGTCACGTACGGCGGGTCGAGAGCCTGGCCGTAATACCGGTAGTTGGTGTAGCAGAAGGCCTGGAGGTTGCCAGTCTGTGAAACCTCAACCCAGTCGGAGGTGTCCACGAAGCAGCGAGGACAGAAGCTGCGAGCCGGGACCAGGACTCGTCCGCACTTCCGGCATTGAGTTCCGTAAAGCTTCTGTTCCTTCATACCTTCGAAGAACCGTGTCCACGTTTCGCCGTAAGCTACGCGGTAGGGAAGCCATACCTCGGTTTCAAAGATCCTATACTCTTTCGCCTGACTCATTCGATTACGCGTCCTTTCTTATTTATGCGCGCCGAGAATCATGATTCCGCACAACTGCACGACCCCTCCCATGGCGTGGGCGAGCGCCAGCTTCACTCCGCCGATCTGACGGTCTCCGGCCTGTTCGAGTATCTGAAGGGCTGCTTCACCCACCCTAATCAAACCAGTCGCACCGATGGGATTCGTGCAGAGCACGCCGCCGGACGGACTGACGGGCAGTTCTCCGCCGCGATCGAACACACCCTTGAGCACCAAATCCGGGCTTTCACCGAAATCGCAGAATCCGAAACATTCGTAGAAGATCATTTCCTGATACGTGAACGGATTGTAAACCTCTGCCACGTTCAGTTCCTTGCGCGGATTACTGATACCTGCCATATCGTACGCTTCTTTGGCCGCTTCAATTGCTGCTCTCCATACCACCTTGTCACTGTCCCCAATAAAATACTCCTCACCCCGGTACCCGATGCCTTTTACCCACGCGGCCTTGCGGCCCAAGTGGTTTATCTTATCTTCGGACGCGAATATCACGGCGCAGGCTCCGTCCGAGTTGGGACAGACGTCGTATAGGCGGATCGGGTAAGCGATCACCGGAGCGTTCATGACGTCATCTCGGCTCAAACGCACCTTTACGTGGGCATACGGGTTGTCAAAGGCCGAGTTGTGGTGAAGCATCGAGATGTGAGTGGCAGCCTCGCGAATCTTATCTTCGGGGATATTGAAACGGTTGGACCACATCTGGCTCTGAAGAGAGAAAGCAGTTGGAGGGCCGCTGAGGAATGATCGCTGATAATACGGCTCCAGCACCGTCACCATGGTTGCCTGGCTGTCTCCCTCGAACATCTTCTCGTGGCCCACTGCCAAGATCACGTCGGCCATACCGGACGCTACCCAATAGTACGCGGTGTGAGCAATGGACACGCCCACGCTTCCACAGGTCTCGGTTTTCAGGATTGGTTTGCCGACAGCCTGAACCGCATCGGCGAAATAGAATTGGGTCATCGCGATGCCCTCCATCATGGACGGCATGGTGCCCGTGACCACTGCGTCAACATCATCAGGTGTCAGGTTGCAGTTTTCAAGAGCACGCAGCACCGCCTCACGGACCAGGTCGGGGTAACTCATCTCTTCGCGTCTGCCGTGCTGGGTCTGACCCACTCCTATAATACCTACCGGTCGCGCCATAGGAACCTCCTTACCTCCCGATCACAGCTACCGCGTGACACTGTCCGGCGAATCCGGTTGAGCCGTGACAGACTGCCGTGTTGACTTGCTGTCGCACTTGATGTTCCCCGGCATGGCCTCGGATCTGCAATGTGGCCTCCACCACCCGTTGCAGGCCGCGAGAAACGTAAGGGTTGGTAGCGAGCACGCCGCCGGATGGGTTTACGGGCAAATCGCCGTCAATCCGCGTCTTCCCGCTCGCTATGAGCTTGCCGCCCTCGCCTCGGCCGCACAATCCAAGCTGTTCACACCAGAGGAGTTCCTGAAAGGCATATGGCTCGCAGAGTTCCACCAGGTCAATTTCCTTGGCCGGATCGGTGATGCCTGCCATTTTGTACGCCCGGCGCGCTGCGTTGGGGAGCTGCCCGGCAAGCAGATCTCGGTCACCCAGGAAGTACGTGTCCAGAGCGCACCCATATCCTTTAATCCAAACAGGCTGTGGGGTGATCTCCCGAGCTTTGTCCTCCGCAGCTAGGAGCATGGCAATGAATCCTTCGGACTTGGGAGCGCACATCAGGTCAGTCAGAGGATGGCACATTGACCCCGATGCCAGAACCTCCTCGGTGGAATAGCAGCCCCTGCGGTGGGCGTACGGGTTGCGGAGCGCGTTACCGAGGTTCTTTTCGACAACCGTGGCGCACTGTTCTGCGGTTGCGCCGTACGCTTCCATGTACTGGTGCATCTGCATGGCAGCGGCTGTGGTCTCGTTTAGGCCGACGGGCCTCTGGTAAAATGGATCCGCAATGAGCTGAGTGATGGCGTCGTTGTCCGGATTCTCCGACCCTTTGCACAGCCCGACAACCAGAACCGTGTCGTACTTGCCGGTGAGAATCTTCATGAAGGCGTAGTGCAAGGCAAACATGGACTCCCCGTCTTGTCTGGTCCCGGCCTTCATGAATGAACCGGTTGATTCCCAGTAGTAGGCGTTGGCGCAGCTTATTCCTCCGTGAAACACATCGGTCGAGGCCGAAACGATTGTCCCCACCTCATCCCGACTCAGGCCGGCCTTGTCCAGCACTTCCCGCGTCACACGATAGGCCTGATCATAAAAGTTGTCTTTCGAATCAGGTCCGCTAATCTGGGCCACCTCCGTAATGGCCACTCTTCTCATGAGGCCCTCCCGGTCGCTCCCGTTACTCTTAGAGGCGGTTTCAAAACCTCTAGCTATGGCAAGCGCGCGAATATCACAAATCCTAAGTCCTTAAACTGATCCTACAACGTCCTTACTTCACCTGGGCTCACTGACTTTGCAGAATCATCATTCATCCTGATGCTTGGGCGCCTTGCGTGTGGTCTTGGCGTATTCCCCATTGACATGCAGTGGGTTGAAATTTCCGCAGATGACAGCAAAAGCAGACAAGTCGGTATCGGTTATTGTCTTGGCAAAAATCGATTCATGCCCGACTTTCAATTCCCAGGTCGATTTCTCTCTCACATGTCTTTGATCTCAAGTTGATCGAGCGCCCACTTTTTCAAGGTGCGCTTGTCCACCTTACCGACTCCCAGCAGTGGCCATTCCGATTCCTTAATGAACAGAAGATGTTTCGGGATCTTGAATTTGGCCAGCTTGCCCTGGCAGTGTTCCAGGACCTTCTCCTTCGTCAAATCAATGCCGGTTTCAGATTCAATGATAGCGGTAACGGCTTCGCCCCATTTTTCATCCGGCACGCCTATGACCTGGACAGACTTGATCCCAGAAATACCTTCGAGGAATATCTCCACTTCTCTCTCGGAAACGTTTTCCCCGCCCGTCTTGATCATCATCTTGAATCTGCCTCGATAAACGATGAAGCCGTCCTCGTCCTTCCATCCATAGTCCCCGGAATGAAAATAGCCGTCCTGGTCAATGGCTTTCCTGGTCTCTTCCTCATTCTTGCAATACCTCTGAAAGCGGCTCCAGCCACTCAGGCAGAGTTCTCCCGGCTCATACGAAGGCAACTCCACGCCGGTGGCGGGGTTGACCACCTTGACTTGGATGCCCGGCCAGGGCTTGCCGTTGGTGAACTTCCTCTTTTCGTAATCGGTCACGTCCGGCATACAGCTCACTCCGGTGCCTTCGGTAAAGCCATATTGATGTGAAACGATCTTGGCATTGGGAAAAATTTCTTGGCATCTGTCATACCAAGCCGGGCCGGTGGCCAGAAGAATTCTATCTATCGAGGAGACGTCGAACTCTCGCAAGCGCGGATGGGTTGCAATCGCGTTGAAGTGAGCGTCGAATCCGGAAAAAAAGTTTATCCTTTGGTCCTGAATGATCCTCAGAACTTCATCCGGGAGGAAAGGATGGACGAATGTAAAACAACCGCTGGTCAATGCGCCCAAGGTGTGACAGACACAGCCGGCGATATGGTAGAATGGGAGGTAGCCGAGCAGGCGGTGGGAAGGTTCGAGGAGAAAGGTCTTGCCCATAAGATGGGCCCCGATGCCTAGCAAGCTTTGGTGATTGTGCATGGCCCCTTTGGGAACAGCGGTGCTGCCCGAAGTGAAGAGGATGTTACAGATGTCATCGGGTCGGCCTTGACTCAAAAGGGCCTCGATCTTCCCCGGTTCATAGCCCACGCTTGCCTTCATCAACTCGGTGAAGTCAACGCAGGAAGGATATTTTTGGCCCTCGGAGCTGAAACAGACCAATCGTTTTAACAAGGGCAACTCCCGGGATTGTATTTCCGCATTCCCACAGGATACAATGGCCGGATTTATTTCTTTTAGAATCTCGAGATAATTTCCCTGTGGAAGTTTGTCCGTCAAGATCAGGACCTTGACGTCCGCTTGTTTGAGCACGTATTTGATTTCCGCGGCTCGGAAGTTGATGTTCACCGGCACCACCACGGCCCCTAAAATGTGGAGGGCGTATTTGGTGTAAATCCATTCGGGCACGCTCCCGAAGATGGTGGCAACCGAGTCCCCTTTTTTGATACCGATTCCTTGAAGGCCCGTGGCGAGACGGCAGGCCGTGTCGAAAAGTTCGGTCCAGGATAGCTGCTGATTAAAAGAAGCCACGCACTCCCGGTCACCCCATTCTTCCGCTGCTTTCTTCAGGGCCTGCGCAATGGTCAATCCTGTATAATCAAGCATGCTTGCGTACTCCTATCGACAATCAGGCTGATTGTGCTCTTGTTCTCTTTTTCCGGTTCCCTTTTGGGTTTCATATGCTTTGCACTGCCCAAGGTTTCCTCGATCAGGAGATCTCTTATCCAAAAACCGTGACAAAAGGGCTGTCTCTTCCAGCAGTGGAAATTCGATGTCAACCACTATAGTTGCTCGTTGGAGGTTGTCAAGAACAATATCGACCGAACGCTCGTTTTATGAAATTGCAGCTCGAAAGCATCATATATTCCTCATCTGCGGCGTGGCCACGGCCCCTTCTCTCAGATCAGGCGTACCTAATGGCACCTAGCCCGCGCCGTCAAGTCGTGAACTCACTCACCCGCTTGAGGAAATCGTGGGACGTTACCATGATGGTCTGGTTTCGGTCTTCCAATTCCAGCGCGGCTTCAAAGGATACTGCGGTCGCGTTGTAGTCGAGTACCCGCTTGGTGAGCCTCAGACCGCCGGGACTCTTTTCCAGCATGGCACGCGCAGTGGACAGCGCCTCGGAAATCAATTCCTCCTGCGGCACAACACGGTTCACCAGCCCGATCCGTTCTGCCTCGTGGGCTGGAACTCGCCTGCCGGTGAGCAGGATCTCCGACGCGCGAGTCATTCCCACCATTCTTGGAAGAAAGTACGAACTGCCCATCTCGCCGCCCGACAGGCCGATGTTTATAAACGACGCTACAAAGAAGGCCTCCGAAGCTGCGATGCGCACATCCGACGCGAGCGCGAGGGCGAAACCGCCACCCGCGGCAACGCCGTTCACAGCAGCGATCACGGGCTGGGGCATCCGCCGCAACCCGGAGCACAAGTTCGAGTGCCGTTTCTGGACCAGTCGAAGGTGATTTTCGGAGGACCTGAAGGAGTCATTATTCGAATTTTCCGCCACCTGAATGAGGTCCGCTCCTGCGCAAAACCCGCGGCCTGCCCCAGTAAGTATGACGACCCGGATCGATTCGTTGTCCTCCAGGGCGCGAAAGAGCGACTCAAACGCTTCGACGACTGCGAAATTGATTGCGTTCAGTGTTTCCGGGCGGTTCATAGTTACCAGACCGACGCCGGCTTCAATTTCCTCCAGCGTGAGAGGACCGTGCTTCAATACTTCCGTGTAGGGCATAGGGACTCCTTCTACTTCCACAGATCACGCGTCAACACTAAAATGATGCCATTCGTTGAGAATCGGCATCAGCCTCCGGTGTGCTATGCGGACCGCCATGATCGACCCAATTGGGCGAAGCCATAATGTGATTACAGGCCCGAGTAATCCTTAAGTTTCTTCTTCCAGAAGTCCTCCTCTTTTTTCCGCCAGTCCGTACCGACGAATCGCTTGTCATAGAAATCCCCCAAACGCTTAGACCATCGCACCCACGGGTTCTTCTTTTTCTCCTGTGCTTCCAGTACGTCTGCGAGAAAGACCTCGATTTCGTGCATGAGATCTTTTGGAGCAAAATAGGATGCGCCATCTTGGACCGACATGTAGAGGCTCTCTTCGGTTAAGGCGTGTGCCGTAAGCATAAGGGCAGGGATGCCTCTCTTTCTGGCTATTGCCAACAAGTCAAAGCCCTTCACGCCCATGATGTCGAGCACCGTACAATCATAGTCAACGGTCTCCAGTAATTTCTTTGCATCTTCAAAAGTGGAAGCCGTATCGATCTTGCACATGTCGAGCATTTCAGTCAGCACTTGCAGGACATCAGGCTCATCATCGACAATGAGTAATTTCCTGCCGTAGAGAATTTTCTTCGTGTCCATCGATGCAGTCTCCTTAAGGAATAGGGCATCTCCATAAGACATATATTTTTGCACAATCCCGCCGAACAAACGGGATTAGTTGCCCCCAAGCAGTGCTCTCGGCAGCCAAAGCACCAATTGCGGAAATATCATAAGAATAAGCAGACAAAGGGCCTGAAGTCCTACATACGGGATCGTTGACCGTATAATATCCGCCATGGATATGTCTTCCGGAACAATAGATTTCATGTAGAAGAGGTTAAACCCAAATGGAGGCGTCAGGTACGCCATCTCCATATTTATGATGAACAAAAGCCCGAACCATACGGGATCAAAACCAAGGTGTCTGATTACAGGGACGAAGACAGGCGTGCAGATCATGATGATACCGCCCGGATCCATCAGCATCCCCAGGGCAAAGAGGACAAATTGCATACCAAGCAGAATTACATATCGTGACACAGGAAGGCCATCTATTGCCACCTTGATGAAATCAACGGCCCCCACCGATGTATAAAGCGCGGTGAAAGCGGTGCCGCCTATGATGATCCAGACGACCATGGAACTTAATTTCAATGTACTGTAACACGACTCCTTGATAACCCGCCAAGTGAGCCTTCTTGCGATGGCCGCGCACGCGAGAGTACCGACTGCGCCTACTCCTGCGGCCTCCGAAGGTGTCGCCACCCCCGCAAACATTGAACCGAGGACGGCCACTATAAGCAGCATCGGCGTCGCGACTGCCTTCAACGATTTAACCTTTTCACTCCGGGTAGCTCTTGCCTCCTTGGGAAGAGCAGGCGCCATATCCGGCTGCAGATAGCACCTTATCAATATGTACACAATGAAGAGAGATCCGAGCAGGACACCTGGGACTATTCCGCCGGCAAAGAGAGCCCCTATTGACTCCCCGGCAAACAAGCCATATAGGATCATGGGCACACTGGGCGGAATGAGAATTCCCAAAGCTCCGCCTCCGGCAATGCACCCTATGGCAACTTCTTTTTTGTAACTTCTCGTCCGCATCGAAGGGAGCGCGATAAGCCCCATGGTAACGGTGGCAGCGCCACTGATTCCGCACATGGCGGCAAAAATCATGCAGATGATCACCGTGCCGACGGCAAGACCACCCCTTACTGCACCGAAACACTTGTACATCATGTCATAAAGGTCAACTGCAAGCCCTGAACGTTCCAACACGCTTCCCATGAGGATGAAGAGAGGGATCGCAGTGATGACAAAATTCTGCATAACCCCAAAAGTGTTAGCCGTTATTGTGGCGAGGGCCTGAGGACCCAACAACAGGTAGGTGAAAATAACAGTCACGCCACCCATAACCATTGTAAGGGGAGCCCCGGCCAAGAGACCTAGGATCATTCCCAAGAAGAGAACGACCGTAATTGTCCCGATGTCCATTACCCTCGCTCCTCCGTCTTTCCTCCGAAAACGACGGCAAGATCACGGGCTAACTTGGGCAGGGTTTGGAGAAAGAAGAGAAGGGCGCCAATCGGAAGCATTATTCTAAAAAGGTATAGTGGAGGTCCCCACTGAGTGGAGTCATGTTCCAGTGTGATGAGCGACTTCCAAGCTCGCCCCCCGCCAAACCAGATGAGCACGAATAAGAAGGGAAGGGTGAGTACAAAATAGGTGATTACGTCCAGGATGGCCCTTCCCCTCACCGAGAACATGTTGTACACAACGTCCATTCCTATGTGGCCGTCGAACCGTAGAACATAGGCGCCGCTGGTAATCATGGCCGTGCCAAACAACATCGCGGAAAACTCGTGCGCCCAGACCGTGGGGCTATCAAAGCAATACCTCATGACGACTTCATAACAGAAAACAAGAGCAAGGGCCAAAATCAGAAAACTCGCCGCCTTCCCTGTGCACTCACTCAGGGCGTCTATAAACTGAAGTATTTTTTGTATTCCGTCCAAGGGGCTCTCCTTTCAGCGGGCTTCACTGCGCTTGCCAAAGCGATCTCTCGGAAGCCTGCCAAACAGCCTTTGCCGGATGAATGCTATTTTTCGTATCCCAATTCCTTCATGAAAACTCTGAGCATACTTATTCCTTTGGCACAGAGAGCATCCTTTTTGGCGAGCTCATTCTGCCACTTAAGGGAATATTGCAGCAGCTTTTCCCTTTCTGCCTCGGGAAGCGTATTAACGCTCACATTCCACTTTTCCTGCATTTCTCTCAATCGTGTTTTGCTCAGGCACCTCGTGGAATTGTAACACCATTCACCTCCTGCCATAGTTGCTGTCTCGATAATCGCTCTTTGCTCCGGGGTCATTTTCTTCCAGACATCCATGTTTATGCCAAGGCTGGCCCATGCCCCTACAATCGGCTCAGGGTGCATGTAATTCTTCAAGACCTCGTGGAATTTCATGGTGTACATGGGACCGGCGTCTCCCCATTGGCCGCCGTCAACAACCCCTGTAGCAAGGGCTGTGTAGAGCTCTCCGCCAGGGATAAAGACTGCCGACGCACCCACTCCGCCCAACAGATCTGCCATGGTCCCATGCGCTCTTATCTTCATCTTTTTGAGATCGTCCACAGTCTTGACCGGCTTTTTCGTCATTAAGCCGACTGGAAAAGTTTCCCAGGGAATGACATACACATTTTGTTTCGCGTACCCTTCTCTAAGGACTTGCACGAATCCTTTCTCCCACATAAAGATTTTGGATTCATCAAGGTCTCTAAACAAGAAAGGAATTCCGGCGGCAATCTCACTCACCGGGACCACTTTCGCGTAGTATCCTTCAGCGATCTGCGCCATATCGAGGCTTCCGTTACTGACCGCTTCGAGCATTTCTTTCGCCGGTACGAGCGCTCCTACAGGAAATAGCGTTATTTCTATCCGACCGTTTGAGAGTGCACTTATCATCTGCACGAACTTCCCAAAGGCTCT
>JAVHLK010000117.1 GCA_031082285.1 Desulfomonilaceae bacterium | reverse complement strand
CACCGTGTATGAAATCCTCGCGGAAGTGCTCGGGAAACTTGCCGAGGGAAAGGAGTTCCCCGCGGAACTCACCAGGGAGCTTCACGTACAACCGGATTTCCACGGCAACCGCTCCCCCAGGGCCAATCCACATGCCCGCGGGATGATCTCGGGTCTGAAGCTCGGCGACGGCGTCGAAGACCTTGCTCTACTCTACCTTGCTACGGTACAAGCGGTGGCCCACGGCACCCGCCACATCCTCGATGTCATGACGGCGAGCGGCTATGAGCTCGAGATCGTGCTCACTACCGGCGGCGGCGCCAAGAACCCGATCTTCCTGCGTGAGCACGCGGACATCACCGGTCGGAAGATCGTCCTCCCCAGGGAGCCCGAGGCCGTGCTGCTCGGCTCGGCCATGCTCGCCGCGGTCGCGGCCGGGGACTGCGCCACAGTGACCGAAGCTATGACGCGAATGAGCGCGGCGGACACGGTCATCGCACCGTGCAAAGGCGCGGCGGCGAGGTACCACGACGCCAAGCACGAGGTTTTCCTCCGGATGTACGACGATCAGATGCACTACACCGCGCTGATGAACCGAGAAGCGTAGGCCGAGAGCCTTACTTTTTCACGCCTCGAATTTCCGTCCCGTCGACGCCTTTCATCAATTCGAGAACTTCCGGAAGCTGAGACTTGCCCATTGCGTAGTGATAGGGATAGAGATACTTGGGCTTTATGGTCTTGGCCGCTTCCGCAGCCATTTTCCCGGTCATTGTGTAGGGTAGATTCACGGGAAGAAACGCTACGTCGATCTTCTCCAGGTCTTTCATTTCGGGGATGTTCTCGGTGTCTCCCGCCACATAGACTCTCAGATCTCCGAACGTGATCACATAGCCGTTGCCCCGTCCTTTCGGATGGAACGGTTCACCCGTGTCCCTCTTGTGAACGATGTTGTAGGCGGCAACGGCTTCGATCTTGAATCCGAGTTCGGTCCGCGTATCGCCGTTCTTCATCACCGCGTCGGCCTTTGCCCCCCGGGCCGCAGCCTCGGAACTCACGACAACCGTTTTCTCGGTCCTCACTTTGGCAATGGCGGCCGGATCCAAATGGTCACCGTGTTCATGAGTGATCAGAATCAAGTCCGCCTTGGGAAGTTTGTCATAGTCACCCACTTTTCCGAACGGATCCACGTGCACCACTTTGCCGCCGAACTCCAAGATCACCGAACCGTGACCCACCAGTATGACTTTCAAGTCGCCGGATGCTCCCTTTATCACGTCAGCTTGTTGAGACAAAGCGCACACCGGTGCACACAGAATTACCGAAACGCACAACAATAAGCCCGCCATCCGTAAGCTCATGGTTTTCCCTCCCATTTGTCTACTATTGTACGGCGGCATCCACTCCTCAAGGACTCCACGGATGCGACGCCCCGTTCACTTTCCCGATAATTCCACTCCTATTCTTGCATCAAGCGTATCCCACCGTATCATGGCCTGTCAAGCCGAATGCCGGGGAGGTCGGAGGCATAAACCCGTTGGGCGTTAAGACTTGAGCCGCACCCCCAGGCATGAGTTCCCCGAATAGGAACAACCGTGCCGGGGCTGCACCGCCGAGCCGAATAAGAAGAAATTTCCGCGCGCGTCAATCTCGTTTGGTGACTTGATTTTGCTCACACTTCATTGGTGTCCCCGTTTTTCCGGCGTCACGAGAATCATCCGTGGAACTGAGACCGCAGCAAGGGAATCATATTGCGAAGACGAAAAAACAACCTCAGGCAGCATTGAAGAGTCTGCTTGACCCGCGGCAAGGAGGTGAGGTACGTTCAGGCCCGCGGAGATCCGGTTTCGCCATGCTTCATTGTTGCCCTGCAGGATGGGCGAGGATACGGACCGGCGTATGGCACACGTTGCACGGATGGTCGTTCCCGGCAGTTTGGATCACATCACGAAGAGAGCGTATCGCGGCGCACGGACCTTCTTCCGCGGGGAGGATTACCGACGGCACATCAATCTGATGTCGGGGTGGTACTCAAAGAACCGAAACGGGTATTCGGGCCTCATATCTCATGCCTCTCCGGGTGCATCCCATTCGGTGCTCAGGGAACCGCTCAGGATTCAATCGAAAACAGAAATGAGCGCGGGCTTCAGCCGCAGAGTACGGCGCTACGAGATGCGGGGAGCTGTTCCGGTCATGAGAACCGTCCGGCGATCCGGTTCTCCTGCAAACTCCGAAGAATCGACACGACTGAAGCAGAATGACGTTCTATTTTGAGAGGGAAAATGACCCTTGCAAGTTTCGAGAAGAGCGTTCCCAGGATTCTGATTGTCCAAGATGAAACGCAGCCGGCTCAGGAATTGGCGCAGTCCGTGACGGATTGCGGGTACGAAGCAGTTGAAATGCCGCTGAAGGCCGACGGGGCCGTCCGAAGTGCCATACGTTCCAAACCGGACTTGGTACTGATGGATATTCATCCGCCGGGAGTACATGAAGGACTGGATGCCTGCTCCAAGATCAGAGAACATCTCGACATCCCGGTCATTTACCTGACGACATACTCGGACATGGACGTCTTGGACCGCGCAAGAAAAACGGAACCTTACGGCTTCCTGGGCAAGCCCGTCTCACTTCGGGAACTAAGAATCACTCTTGAAACCGCCCTTCAAAGTTTCGCGGCCGGCAAACGAATCAAGCGAAGTGAGGACAAGTTGAGGGTCATGGTGGAAACGGTCCCTCATGGCATAGGCGAAATCGATCCGTACGGAAATATAACCTTCGTCAACAAGGCTTATTGTGGCCTGTACGGTTACAGCAGGGACGAAATGCTGGGAAAGTCCATCTTGGATCTGCAAGTCTCACGTACCGAGGCTGTCCGGTTACGCGAATACTTGGCGGATGTCCGTGCCGAACGTCCCGATCCGTCGCCTTGGTTTTCACAGGAGATAACCAAGGACGGAAGACTGATGGACGTGCGAGTGGACTGGAATTACGAGTTCGACAACCACGGGGATTTGGAAGGATTTGTCTTCGTAGTCACGGACATGACCGAGCTTCGTCAACGGGAATCCGCGTTGGTCAGAGCGGATGAACGAATTCGGAAGGCCGAGGAACTTGCCGGCATGGGAAGTTGGGAGTGGGATATTGGGACCGGCAAATTGAACTGGTCTGAGGGGACCTTCCGTGCGTTCGGATATGACTCGCGGTACGTCGATCCACATTTCGACCTTTTTGTGCAGTCCGTTCATCCCGACGACAAGGCGAAGGTCGAAGGAGCCATAGGAGAGGCCCTGGCCGGCAAAGGATCTTACGATGTGGAATTTCGTATCGTGAGACCCGATGGGACGGAGAGGCTGTTGCACAGCCGCGGGGAAGTTGTGTGTGACGGTCGAGGCATACCCGAACGAACGTTTGGTATGTCGATGGATGTGACGGAATCCAGACAAGCCGAAAAGGCTCTGTTGGAGCGGGAAGATCTCATAAGCTTTGTCAGCGATCATTTGCCGTACGGCATGATGTACCAAGTGGTCCGGCGGAACAATGCCACCAGGAAGTTTACATACTTGAGCGAAAGGGTTCGAGACTTCTACGGCTGCTCTCCTGAAGAGGCAATCAACGATGCGGAATTGATCTATGGACGGATTCACCCCGAAGATCGAGGACGCGTCTATTTGGAAGAGGAGAAATGCTGCGCCACTCTTTCAGGCTTCAGCAGTGAAGTTCGAATGATCAATCCATCAGGCGATGTGCGCTGGTCTTACTTTGCATCGAGTCCAACGAGACTGGAAGACGGAGCGACTTCCTGGACCGGTCTGGAAATCGATATCACGCAGCGCAAGCGATCGGAGGAGGCGCTTCGCGAATCGGAGCAGCGGTTCCGGGATCTGTTTGACAACCTGAGGGACGGGGTGGCGTGGGTTGATGAACGTGGTCGCTTCGTCCGGTGCAACCCACGGGTCTTGCACATGCTGGGCTATTCTTTCGAGGAACTGACCAATCTGACCTACAACGACATTACACCGCATCGATGGCACGCCGAGGAATTACGAATCGGGGAACAACAGGTGCATGTGCGAGGGTATTCCGACTTGTACGAGAAAGAGTACATCCACAAGAACGGGACCGTATTCCCCGTTGAGGTTCAGACCTACTTGGCCAAGGACTCCGACGGAAGGATGACCGGGTATTGGGCCTTCGTCCGTGACATCACGGACCGCAAGAAATCAGAGGAGGAATTGAGCCGGAGACAAGAGGAGTTCCGCCGCATCGTCGAGAATCTTCCGGATCCATTCTATCGTGTCGATATGACAGGAGTCATCACGTTTCTTTCACCGGCTTCCGAGAAAGTAACCGGGTACCGACCCGAAGAAGTTATCGGGCACCGGATGAAGAATTACTACTTTGATCCGTTGGAACGGAAGGAGTTCAGGAGGCTCCTTGCCCAAGACGGCCACGTGAACGGCCTCGAGATCAGATTGAGGCATAAGAACGGCGGTATAGTTTGGGTATCCACCAGCGCGACGCTGTACAGGGACAAAGACGGCAATCCCGTTGGTGCGGAAGGCATCGCGCGGGACATCACCGACCGTAAGAATATCGAGTTGGCGCTGATAAAGAGCGAACAGCGTTATCGCAGCCTGGCCGAGAGCTCGCCCACGTGCATCTGTCTGCACCAGGACGGCAAGATAGTTTACGTAAACGAAAGGGGTGCCGACTCTTTCGGCTATACGGTGCAAGATCTCGTCGGGCGATCCATATGGAAGGTCATTGCTGCTGAGGACCGGGAACAAGCGATGAAGTTCACGGCCTCGCTCCTGAGACGGGACAAGGTTCCGGCAAACGACGAATTCAGGATCCTCACAAGAGACGGTCGGGTGAGATGGGTGGAGGCCCTCTGTACCGTCGTCGAACATGAGGGGCGTCCCGGTGTCCTGGTCAATCTCTTGGACATCACGGATCAGAAGTGTCGACAACAGGAACTGCAGGAAGCCAGGGCCGCGGCGGAGCGGGCAAACCGGGCCAAGACCGACTTCCTGGCTCGTATGACTCATGAGTTCCGAACACCTCTCAATGGGATCATCGGCTTCTCGGAAATCCTCGTGGACGAGATCTTCGGCGATCTTAACGACACGCAGAAACGCTATGTGGGACTCATTCTCAATAGTGGGCGGCATCTTCTCAAGTTGGTAAGTCAGGTACTCGACCTCTCCAAGATTGAAGCAGGAGGGATGGAACTAGATCTCTCTCGCGTGCGTATCGGCAATATACTGGAAAACGCTCTTGCCGTCATGAAGGAACAAGGTCTGTGCAAGAACCTTGAACTGGAATTGAAAGTGGACCTTGAGAATAACGGCATGACCATCTGGGCCGATGAATTGAAGCTCACGCAGGTCGTGTTCAATCTTCTTTCCAATGCGATTAAGTTTACTCCTGAAAACGGCAGGATTCAGGTTGAAGCACGAAGGGTTGACGATGAGTTGGTCATCAGCGTGTGCGACACGGGTATAGGAATCGACTCGTCGGACACATCACTCATCTTCAGGGCTTTTGAGCAAGTGGACTCCAGCCCGTCTCGGCGTCACGAAGGAACCGGACTGGGGCTTTCCTTGGCCCAACAGTTTGTCGCAATGCATGGAGGGCGGATTTGGGTCGAGAGCGGCGGCCTCGGTCGGGGGAGCACATTCAGGTTCACCATTCCACTCAAAGATCCCAAATGTATGTGAAGGGAGCCGATAATGAAGAGATTCATGCTTATTGCGGCGGTTGTCAGTGTGTCGGCGGTACTCTGTATCACTTCTTTTCCGTATGAGGCCGGCGCTCAGGAACGGAGGCGACCGGAAGGCTGTTCCCCCGGCGCGGCCGTCAAACTTGAAGGTTCAGGCAAATGTTTTGAGGGAGGACGGGCGGTCTGCTTCAGGGAACTCTGCTGTCATGGGGCGGAGAAAAGGACCGATGCCGCCGGCAACTGGTTTTTCAGATGCAAATCAAAGCCGGGTGCCAAGTAGGGATCTCGGTCCCTCGTAGATGAGTTTGCCGACCAATAGTGCATCGTCAAGGAAACGAAGACTCACTTCTCGTTGGTACGTGTAAACGGAATCCTTTCTCGCTTGTCATGAAGATGCGATTGTTCCGGCGGCTCATTATACCGCGGTTTTCAGCGAGCCCGAATTGGCCGGGACCGGACTCTTTTGAGAGGTTCTTCGCGAAAGGGAGTAGTGTGTTTCCCGAGCCTTTCGAGGTTCGCCGGTTCCAACCCGTTGTTTTTCGGGCTACGTTTGTACAGGGAGAGAGACATTGACCTTTGCATGCGACCTTCCCGTAAACAGTCAAGGGAGATTTTACCATATTGACTGTCGTCCCGGGGACTTGGCTCCCTATGTACTCGCGTGTGCGAATCCGGGTCGCGCTCATCTGATAGCCGACTTCCTCCAGGAGAGCGAACTCAAGGGGAAGAACCGCGAGTACGTGGTATACACGGGAACGTACAAGGGCATCCCCGTGTCCGTGATGGGGACCGGAATCGGAGCGCCGGCCGCGGCCATAGCAATTGTTGAGGCCGCGCAGTGTCAACCGAACGCGACGTTCATACGAGTCGGCACATGCGGAGCCTTGCAGCCGGGAATCGGCCTCGGCGATCTCATCCTCACCGATGAGTGCATTCGAGAGGAACACACGACGGAACATTACGCGCATCCCGATCTTGTGGTGAGGGCGCATCCGGATGTGCTGGGAGCCTTGGAGACGGCCGTCGAGGAACTTCGGTTGCTCCACCATACCGGCACCACATGTACCACCTCGGATTTCTACGCAGGCCAGGCGAGAAGGATAGACGGCTTTCCTCTGCGCGACCCGAACAAGATCGAACGGCTTCGCTCATTGGGCGTGCTGAACTTCGAGATGGAGATGTCGGTCTTTCTCACCCTGGCCGCGGTCTCATCGTACGAACTCAAGGCAGGCGGAGTGACCGCGGTCCTTTGCAACAGAATCGACGGATCCTGGTCCGATTCGGAAGATTTTGAGGTCCGGTGTGTCAAAGCGGCGTTGAAAGCCGTTGAAATACTGTACGCCACCCATGGGGCATGATGAAGGGAATGCAAACCTGCTTTTCCGTCCCGGAACCCAGGAGACACGACACCGTTTTTCACATTGGGCGCTGTCGGGGCATCCTCGGTCGTCATTTACCCATGTCCCGGCCGGTGGGCCCGTGCCCAATGATTCAAGTCCATCACGCGAACCCCGCGCTGCGTGACATGGTCCGGATAGACGGGGACCGTGATACGGGATGGCGAAGTCTCATGAAGACAAGCCTGCGTGCCGATGAGATCGGTGTCGTACCCACGAATCATGCTGTTCCTCTAGTCGATGCTCAATACCACGGCAAGTGCTTGGGAGATCTCCTGCATCATGGACATGGAAAGCTTTCCCAGCCGACGAACAAAACGTTGCTCTGCGAGGGATCGCACCTGAAACGCATCCGCTGCCGAAGTCTTTTCCAGTCCATTCTCCGCGTCCGGCTCCACTCGAACCATCCATGGCGCCACGCTATAGCGGTCTTTCCATTCAGTAACAGGGACAACTATCTTCAGCGGGAGAATGCCGATCGAATCCTCGTTCACAATCACGGCAGGGCGGGTTTTCCTTATCTCGGCTCCGATTGTCGGGTCCAGGTTGATGAGCCAAACTTCGCCTCTACGCATGGAAGTCCCCGGCATCGAGCGCGGTGAAAGAGGTCAATTCGGTATCCGTGGCATAATCGTCATAAAGAGCTTCGGCTGCGATGGCCAGTCGGTGCTTTCGTTCCCTGTCCTGCAGGAGCTGTTTGGTCGGTGCGAAATCTTCACGAAGTTCGCGTAAAGCTGCTTCGATGATGCTGAGGACATCTTCCGGGGGCAGTTTCTTGAGCTCTTCCAGTATGTCCGTCTTGGTCACGTGGCCTCCTTGAACCGATCCACGGTGAACGACCGTGAGTTCACACTCGCGACGTATCTCCGGACACGGCCGGCCGATTAACGATAGCCGCCCTTTGGCGGGTCTGTCAAGTTCCGTTCCCGCGCCTACCAAGGGCAGACCTTTTCACAGTGGGCACCTTCGGGGCCTCCCCGGTCGTCTTTTGCCCATGTCCCGGCCGGTGGGCCCGTGCCCAATGTTTCACGTCCATCGAGCGAACCCCGCGCTGCGTGACATGGTCCGGATAGACGGGGACCTGCGGGATAGACGAGCCTTGGAGCCTTGCCATGAGATTGCGGCTCCCAAGAAATCAGTGTGTGCCCACTGAATTCCCGCTGGGCTAAGATTTCTGGTGCGAATTAATGCCCTCAACTCCGGAGAGCATGATAGAACTGAAACTCACGAGGAGATGGAGCAGTGCGGGGGTGTATGTTTCCGCTGCGCTTAATATTGGCCACGAGGTCCCTTGATCGGATGCGATCGGGGAGGTAGTCTACGGGTTTAGGGGGACAACTTCGTCCCCATGACGTGCGGATCTGTTCCGGCTGAGCGTCGGAGGGGCCAAAAGCCCTGGGTAAATCTCCTGACGGGAATGATGGAGAGATCTCATGAAACAGGAACGTCATGAAATACCGAAGGAAGTGGTCAGGGACTTTTGCAGAAGGCACCACATCACGAAGCTGGCCATCTTCGGCTCATATCTGCGGGAAGACTTCGGGCCGGAAAGCGACTTAGACATCCTCGTCGATTTTGATCCGAAGCATATTCCAACCCTCTTCGATGTGGCGGGCATGGAAATCGAGCTTTCCGAATTGCTTGGCGGCCGTAAGGTTGATTTGAGGACTCCTCAGGACTTGAGCCGCTATTTCCGCGACGAGGTGGTAGCGCAAGCCGAGGTTCAGTATGCAGAAGGATGATCTTGTCCGCATGCGCCACATGCTTGACGCCGCTAAGCACGCTGTCTCGTTCGTCGAAGGGAAGAGCCGCGCAGACCTGGGTCGGGACAATATGCTCGCTTTCGCACTCGTTCGGGCCTTCGAAGTTATTGGGGAGGCGGCATCAAAGATTTCCCAAGATACCCGGCACCGCTTCAGTGACATAGCTTGGCCGAAGATTGTCGGAATGCGCAATCGTCTCATCCACGGATATGATGACATAAACCTGGATATTTTGTGGGAGACCACGACTATCGCACTGCCGCCGTTGATCCGGACTCTGGAAAGAATCATAGGATCTGAGTAACTCCGCCGGCCGAGACGGGGCATTTACGAAAGACGTAGCGTGTTCGTGTCTAACGCAAACATGTCGCCCACAGGTGGTGGAGTTCCGACAGCATTATGGATTTCAGTTCCTTTGGCAAATGGATGACAATTCTTGGGCTGGTTGTGGGGAGCCAACAAGTCAGGTGTCGTGAGAGGGTAGGGTATTAGACGCATGTTTCCGTGGTCGCGACCTTACTGCCCGTGCGATCCCGCTACCAAGGACTGGATCGAGAAGAGCCTTGCATACCTCTGTCGCGAGTTTTCATCCAACATTTTCACCGATCGCCTTCTTGTTCTGCCTACGGAGGAGTTTTTTTCCCTGCCGTATGAGTATTCGAGAGAGTCTGCTGAAGCGCTCTTTTCGAGGATTTGTGCATACATGGAGGTGTCAGAGAGCCGTGTCACGCTGAAGTTTCATCACGAGCCGAACAAGATCTTGTTTGTGAACGACCGCGGCGACTACGTGCCCGGACCCTATTTCGGTGGACTTTACGAACAGTCTCGTCGCGGCCATGTGATCACGTTGGACAGCGACGAGCTCCAGCATCCTGCCCACCTGATCGCTACCATGGCACACGAACTTGCTCACGCTCGTCTTCGCGGGGAAGGAAAAGTACGGTGGGACCGATACGACGAAGAGCTTCTCACCGATCTCACGGCTTCGGTCCTCGGTTTCGCAATCTTCATGGCCAACTCGCCACGGGTATGGGTCAGTCAATTCTCGAAGTGGCCGGGCACGGAGTTCAACAGACCTGAGTACATGACCGCGCCTATGTACGGGTACACATTGGCCCATCTCGCGTGGCATCAGGGACAGCGCAAACCTCAGTGGGCAAAGTATCTCGGTAGCCATGTCATTCACGATTTCAAAGATGCTGCCCGGTTTCTGTTCAAGACGGGAGAATCCACGTTCATAACAGACGTCAAAATTTGAGGCATATTGTCAACACGAGGCAGACCGCGTCAAGCCGATCGGACTTATGCAGCGCTCCGTTTCTTCCTAGACGTCCTCCTCCCGTCCGCTTCCGCCCCAGGCTGAGCCTGGGAACGAGGGACATGGGGAGCTCATGCTTAACCGTAGCTGTATTTCCGACGCGCGTTGCTGATAAAACCCGTCAATCGCGGTGAACGCCCGCCCCGGAAGTCCTTCCGCAACTCAATCACAACCACCAGAAAGGCTTACCGATTCGGCGGTCCTTGTGCTATACTGCTCGCGCATTGTGCATCGGGTTGAACACGCAGCGTGTCAAGCCCCGGGGAGTCGCAACGCTTCCCTGGTTTGTGACCGATCCCGGCGATTCACCGGTTGCGAGATTTCAATTCGTGCGCAAAGCAAAATCCAACATTCAGGAGCGGCGGAGCCTTGCCCAAGTTCTCAATCAAACATCGGAAGACGGGTGAAGTCATCTTCAGTGGGAGAGGCGGTTCATTCAAGGAGGTGGTGCAATCCGCGGTGCTGTTGGGCGCGGCGTCCGTCGCACACACGGTCCTCACCTCACTTCGCCTCAAGAAGGCCGGCAAGGCAAAACTGTACGGAGCTGACCTCAAGACACAGGATCTTTCGGAGATCGACTTGACCGAGGCCGATCTCGTCGGTTCGGACCTATCCAACGCCAACCTGACTGGTTCGTGTCTCAAGAAGGCGGTTCTCTCGAGATGCGAAATGACCGGAGCGAATCTGACAAGAACCTCGTTGGGCGACGCGGACATGTCCCAATGCAACCTTTCTGCAGCCAAGTTCACCAAAGCGGTTGTCGAGAACGCGAACCTAAGCGGCGCGAATCTCAAGAATGCCGACTTATCGAGGCTTCGGCTGACCAAGGCCGTTCTCGCCGATGCGAACATGCAGGGCGTCCTGCTGGTCTCGAGCGATCTGTCGAGGAACGTGATCTCCGGAAACAACCTGGCCGGCGGCGACCTGTCTTGGGGGATTTTCGTCGGTACACGCATGGACAATGCGAACCTGTCTCAGGTCAACCTCGAACACGCGGACCTTACGGGTGCAAAATTGAGCGGCAGCAACCTGGCAGGGGCCAATCTCACCTCCGCGAATCTTCAGGGCGCGGACTTGTCCGGGGCCAATCTGGAGAAGGCCAAGATGAGCAGCGCTAATCTCAGCGGAGCCAATCTCAAAGGTGCGAAGCTTTCAGGCGCCATGCTCGACGGCGCAAAGCTCATCGGGACAAAAGCACCGCAATGCGATTTTTCAGGAGCAGACCTGAGCGATACGGACATCACCAACGCGGTTTTCTCGAGCGCTCCCATGGCCGGCGTGAAACTTCTCAGGGTACTGTCAACCGGAGCCAACCTGTCGGGCGCGGATCTCAGCAACGGATCGCTGGTCAGGGCGACTCTCACAGGGGCCAACCTCAGCGGATCAACCCTCACACACGCGGACTGCCGTCAGGCGGTGCTGGATGAAGCCGACCTTTCAAATGCCGTCATGTCGTCCGCGAACCTGTCGGAAGCCGCCTTGAACCGATCCAAGCAGGCCGGCGCGGACTTGACCGGTGCGAACCTGACCAAGGCCGTCCTCGCCGACTCCGACTTAACGGGCGTGAGGGCTTCAGCCGCAGACTTCACGGAAGCCAACCTCAAAAATTGCGTGCTGGACAATGCCGACCTGTCGAACTGTAATTTCACGGAATCAAACATGACGGGAATCAAGATGACCGGGGCATCCATCGCGGGCTCCGACCTCACTCGCACCGACTTCTCGTGGTCCGTATTGGAGAAGTGTAATTTTTCCGGAGTCAAGATCATCAGAACGAGTTTCAGAGGCGCCAAACTCAAGGAAGTCAGAGGCATCAAGTTCAAGCAAAAGACTACGTGAAGCGTCAAGGTCCGAGACATGCCCTTCAGTGACCGGTTCCCGCGCCATAGAGAAACACCGCCCCCGCCGGAGCCCGGGAATGCTTCGTTCCCCGGAGGCCGCTACACGTGCTAGGTCCGTCCATCATCGCTCGATACGTGTTTCGAGAGATCACCGTATCATTCCTTTTCTGTTTCGCGGTCTTTCTCTTGACGGGCTTGATCGCGGGATTTCTTCCTCTCGTTCAGAAAGGAATGGAGACCGGCCTGGAACTCACTCTCATCCTCCTTCAACTTCTGATCTTCACGCTCCCCACCACGTTGGTTACCGTGCTGCCGCCTTCGGTGTTGATCGGCATCTTGTTGGGCCTGGGACGCATGGCGGTGGACAATGAAATCTCGGCACTCAAATCATCAGGCATTTCGGTCCTCCATCTGCTTCCTCCGGTACTCGCACTCGGGCTGATCGGTACCGGACTGAGTCTCGTCTCAACCCTGTATCTGGTACCCAAGGGTGTTTCCGAAGCGAAGGAGCTGTCTCAGCAAGCGCTGACGACCCGACCTGATGCAGGTATCGAGGAGCGTACGTTTTTCGATCGTTTTGCAGACCTGATCGTGTACGTCGAGGAAATCGATTCGTCCACCGGTACGATGAGTCGAGTCTTCATCCGTGAATCCTCGGACCCCGACGACATCAGAACCATCGTGGCGAAACAAGGCAAGGCCTATCCCGACCCCGAAGGCAAGGCTTTTGTTGTCCATTTGCGCGACGGGACCATTGTGAGGTCGGATCGACGGGGCGACACGATCGCCACCATCAGTTTTCCCAGTTTCGTGTTTCGGTATCCCATTCAACGACAGGAGTCGGTGTCGTTTGAAGAACTGCCCATAGAGGAGATCCGTCGTCGCGTGAAAGAGATCACTCGCCCGAGCCCGGATGATACGGAAGAGAAGCTGGCCTACTATGGCCGTGTGCGCAACATGGCCGACATACTGATTACTCAGCGGTTCACCCATCCGCTTGCATGTCTTGCGCTCGCTCTGATCGCGTTCCCATTGGGAGTCATCACCATGGGGACAAGCAGACTGAACAACGTGACTCTCGGGCTGTTGGTGATTTTCCTTTACTATACGCTCACTTTGGCTACCGAAAGGTTCGCCCGGTCGGAATTGGCGCCCCCGGAACTGGTCTTGCCCCTACCCTTTGTCCTTTTTGCCCTTGTTTCGGCTTATCTTATTCGGTGTGCAATCATGGAACGCGTTCCCTCGGCGATTCGCCTGTTCCGCAGCTTACTGCTCAGAATGAGAAGACCCGCGTGAGGCGGTTCCTCTCGTACTATCGTTCCGCAGTAGTTCAACACGCAAATGGGGACACGGATCCCCATGCGGTAAGCGCTCTGATCGGTAAGTTCGGTCACCACATCGCCATTAAGAGCCCTGCAGTTCATGGAGCGCGAGCAGCCCAAGGTAGTACGATTTCGGGCCGAAGCCCGAGATCTGCCCGACACAGACGCCGGCCGTCAAGGATCTTCGACGGAACGACTCTCGTGCATGAATATTCGATAGGTG
>JAVHLK010000116.1 GCA_031082285.1 Desulfomonilaceae bacterium | reverse complement strand
CAGGACGACGAAATGGTGTTTTCACTTCCGGGAAGCGGATTGCCCGGACTTGTACGAGGGCTGAAAGAAGCCGGTAAGAAGCTTGGCGCACGGTACCCGATCACGTTTTACCAGAACTTCGAGCCTCAATTTCCCAAGATCTACAGGGAAGTGGGCGAGGAAGTAGGGGCATTCCGAGGGAGCGTGGGCAGCGGGGCGCCGGGAGATCCGAACGGATCCGTGTGAGTGACCCATTCTCATGCTTCGAGCTTTCGGAAATGTGCGAACCGGGAGTTGTGACGCGACTGCGGGGGGATCACAACCGCACGCGCTTGAAGGACTCCGGGATGTACTTCTCTCCGTATGACCATGCGGCCCCCGCTGCCATGTATCTGTCACGGGTCGCCCGGGGAATCTCCGTGCGTGAATCCTTGGGGCTTATGATGCGTTCCTCTCGAAGTCGAAGCGTGAGGTCCTTGATCGTTGCTTGTGCGATGCCTTCGAGAGGGAAGAGTCCCCAAAAAACGCTGAGAATTGTTTCGGGCACGATCGCAGGTGCGCCCGTCCGCGAAATCCAGGTGAACCTCAAAATGGCTCACCGCTATGCCGGGTTAATGCGTCATTCTTAACCGCCACCGAGATCGTACTCAGAATCCTTCTAATTTAAGACCCTATTTGACGGCACTCGGAATCCTCAGGAGACGGTGTAACTTCCTCCGCCGGAATCTTGATTAACGGGTTAAGGTCTCGGAACCTCTTCCACAAGCTCGACGGTTGCGCCGACTTGCCAAAGATGATGGGATACATTGCCTGATGATCACTGACTCGGAAGAAGGTAGGGCCGGCAGGCAAGTCTACAATCAGACCCGGCAGGGTCTTGGCAACGACATTCTTGTCTATCGACCCGGATCTCTTGACGGCGGCGGCATACATCTTGACGGCAGCGTAAGCTGTGTACGCAGAATAGGAAGGAGGCATCCGAACGGACTTCGCGAGAGACGTGCTGTAAGTCTCGACAAACTTTCTATTTTCTTCGCTATCGTTGGCATCCTGCCAGTAGGGAGTTCCAAACCAAATCCCGGTCGGAAGGTCGATAAACCCAAGAGGCCACAGCACTTCTACGCCGCCTCCAACAATACAGATCACCTCTTTATCCTTAAAAGTTCCAAGTTTTCCCAGCTGCTTCAGAAAATCCTTCAAATTGTTGCCCCAAAGTGAAATCATATAACCGTCGGCTTCAGAAGATGTGAGCCTTGAGCCGACATCGTTCCAATCGGTGGTCGAAAGAGGAGTAAAGATAGGTTCCAGATACTCATAGGTACCTTTTTCGTTCATGTACTGCTTGAAAAGTTCCCAGCATTCTTGACCAAATCCGTAATCAGGACCAACCGTAATCCAGGTCTTCGATTTTGCGTTTCTTTGGGCCAGCAGGGCAGCACCCTTGACACACTGTTTGGTCGACCAGGTCATTCGAAAGACCCAAGGATTACATTTTGAACCTGTAATCGCATCAGCCATGGCGTGAGTAACAATTAGAGGGCACGCCAACTTTGGCATTTCAGGAGCAACTTTCAATGCCACGGCACTGGATACGAGCCCCACAACTACGTCTACCTTTTTGTGTGTGACCAGATCGTTAACGGCGGCCAGACCGACGTCAGGTTTTGCAGCCGTGTCCGCCTTAAGGAGCTCCAACTGCTTTCCCAACAACCCTCCTGACTCGTTGATCTCCTTTATCGCAACGGAAGCACCCTGCTCAGCCACCTCTCCAAACGTGTACATGGGTCCGGAGAAGACGTGCGCCAGCCCAATTTTTATGGTCTGAGCATAACCGGTGGTCATGGAACCAAATAGAATGATCAGCACAACAAGAATTCTCATGAAAACTCTCCTCAAAAGAAATAATTACGGTGCTCTCTATGAATCCCTTCATCTTGAAAGTACCGCCGATCTCATGTGTAGCCATTTCGGAACCCACAGCGGAGTTGCCGGAAACAGGGTGAGTGCCGGAAGTCCGTCCTAATCGAAAGGACCGCCGCGCAAGACAATGCAAGGCGGACCGGCTTAGTCCCGTGCGACAAGCAATAAGTAGGCCAAAGTACCGACGTAGCGGCAGTCAAGTCAAAAAGCATTAGATATCAATTAAGTACGGTGACGGCCATGCGCGCGGACAGCCTCGGGCAATAGTCCAACTCCTGCCGTTGCGAGTCAAAATGGCACAATGTCATGTGGCCCCAATTAATTCAAGTAGATATCCCATTCGCATTGCGTGCTTTCCACGCCGAAACCGGAAAAATGTGCACAAGTCGCGCGATGACGACTACGTTGCGTATGTGGACACGCTCTCGCGGTTTCCTGAAGGGGGCGACGGCCCGCATCCCCGCCGGACGTGTTCGATCCTGGAATAGTGTTGAAACCGTGGTGATTCGGCGAGGGTGAATCTGAATCCAATGCCGACTGATGGCGGTGTCGTTTGAAGACCGTCAAGACCTGCTTGGGCACAAGTCCGGACGGATTACGACCCACTATTCCGCGCCGGAGTTAATCAACTTAATCCAAGCATCAGAGCGGGCTTGTTCTCGTTCGCGACACAAAAGTGACACAATGGTGATTCTCAGAAGAAAAAATCTCGCAGTGGTAGGTTAATAACCCTGCGAGATTACTGAAGTGTTCGTGGTGGGCCGTCGGGGGCTCGAACCCCAAACCTACTGATTAAGAGTCAGTTGCTCTACCAATTGAGCTAACGGCCCATATTGAAGTCCCAACCATAGCGAGCGGACCTTCCTTTGTCAAGACTTATCCGGCACACAGTGTCAAAGCCCACGAGCAGCTCGTTTTTCGTGACCCGGCGATCTTGACGGAGAAAGGGATTCTATGGCAAAGTTCCGCCGTACGAGAGAAACGCGGCAACGAGGACCGACCGATGTTGAAAAGGATGAAGCTTGTGACGGGGACCATTGTTTTGGCACTCCTTACGCTCAGCGTCTCTTGGGATTGTGCCAACGGCCAGACAGCCCAACCAAAGATTGATCCCATGCAGTGTGAAGCCCTTCAGAGCCGGCTCGATGAAATAGTGGCAGTGTCTCGCTCGACCGGCCTGAGCGAGCAGGAGAAGATGGCTCAGCTGTCTGCATCTCTTTCGCAGTCGTTGGCGACGATGATCGACTCCACGAGAAACGACCCTGATGCCGCCAAGATCGCCAAAGAATGGAAAGACATGCTGATGAAGGTCATGTCGAGCGCGGACGTGAGCGGCAGAGCGCAGGAGACGGACGTGTCCGCCGACGCGAAACGCGGGGTGGACTTGATCAAGAAGAGGATTCAGCCGTATATTGCGGTCATGAAACTCATGTGTCCTGATCTCGTGGTACCGGTGGAAGTGAGCCGATGATGCGGCTCGAAGGCCCCGGTTAATGTATGAATTCAAGGATGAGGCGAACCCGGGTGCCCGAGATCCAGGCTCTGTCGGATTGCCGACGCGAGGTCTCGCCCTGCCAGGTACGCTTCCTCAAGGTACTCGGGGTGCCCGTGGACGTCTTCCTCAAGTTCCAGGTTGCGATACAGGAGAGTCCTCCAAGTCTCCATGTCCAAAGGATCGAAGAAGTACTTGACGGTGAGCAACGTTCCGTCGAACAGTTTCTTTCCGGACGTCGCCCCCACCGAGATGAAAAGGCCCTTGCGCGTAAATTGGGACGTTCCGAATTCTTTTTTCTCGATGAGGTACTTCTTCACCCAGAGCGACTGACACCGGTCCATGAGTATTTTCGTGAGGGAACTCACCGTGTAGAAGAATATCGGCGAGGCAAGCATCAATCCGTCACACGTCACCAACCGGTCATAGACGGGCTGAAAATCGTCTTGAATGACGCAGCGCCCCGTTTTCTTGCAGCCGTAGATCTCCAGGCAGGGGGACATCTTCAGGTCTCGAAGAACGATCTCGTCAACCTGAGCGCCGGCCTCGGTCGCGCCTTCAACGGCTCGCTTCAACAACGTGGCCGTGTTACCTTTTCGTCTGGGACTTCCGTAGATCGCGAGAATTCGTGCCATGGCGTTCATCTCCGTTGCGCGTACGTTTCCTGTGTAACCGCAATCCGATGTAAAATACCCTATTGGGAACGGGAGGCTACCAAAAAGTGAATCGATCCTGCTCGATCTGCGAATCCTCGGAGTCGCACGTGCTTTTTGAAAAAAGCGGTTATGAGGTGCTGAAGTGCCATACCTGTGGTTTTCGTTACGCCAACTTCGATCCGGGAAACAATTTCGCGAGAGAATTCTATACGGACGATTTCTTTACGAACGGGTACCACAAGAACGGGTACATCGATTATGTAGCGGACGAGCGCAACCACAAAATGATGGCAACCGCGGCGCTCAAGCTCATCGAGAGATACGTGGCCGGCGGAGCGCTCCTCGATGTCGGATGTGCCGCAGGGTATTTTCTGGAAGTTCTGGGGCCCGCTTGGACACCCTATGGCTGCGAACCGTGTGAAGCAATGGCAATCGCGGCGCGCAAGAGATTCGGGGCCGGCATTGCCCATGCGCCCTTCGAGGAGTATCTGCCCGAAGTCTCATTTGACGTCGTAACCCTGTGGGATTCCCTGGAACACGTCGTCGACCCCGCGATGTGCATTCGAAAGGCCCACGGCATATTGCGGGAGAACGGGCACCTCTTCCTGCGGACACCGGACGCGGGAAGCCCGGCCGCCATAGTCCTTGGTAAGGCCTGGTATCACTATGCACCTCCCGGCCACCTTCATTTCTTTGACCGCAAGACGATTTCGCTCTTGCTCGAAAGAAACGGGTTTCGCATGCTCAGGATAGTCTACCTGGCCAGATATGTCAGTCTCGCAGAGATTGTCATCAATCTCGGGCTGATGCTCAACATGCAGATGCTCAAGGACTTTTCCGGCTCATTGATGAACAACTCCAGGTGGAACGTCACGATTCCTTACCATGTTTTCGATGAAATGGTCGTCGTTGCGGTGAAGAAGCCGGGTGGAGAGAAGCGTGGACGCCGTTAAGAGTCTCATGATCCGCGTCACTACCGGGTGGTTGTTCTCCGTCGCGTCATGAAAAGAACAGATGCTCTTCAGACAGGAGATATGCTGAAAAGAATCGGGTCGGAGCCGTACGATGAGCAGCATGGACGCTGCATCGTGTGCAATGCTTTGTCGCCGGAGCCCTTTGCCGGCGTGCACGGTCGCCGCTACAAACGCTGTGTGACCTGTCAAGCCGTATTCCTGGACCCGGCTCAGAGGGTGTCGCCGGCTGAGGAGTATGCGCGCTATTGTCTTCATCGGAACGATCCGGCGGACCAGAGGTATCGGCGGTTTTTGTCAAGACTCTCCAAGCCCTTGTTGGAACGGCTTCCCCCGAGGGCAAAAGGGTTGGATTACGGGTGTGGCCCGGGTCCTGCTCTCGCATGCATGCTGCGGGAGGCCGGGCATGTCGTCGGATTGTACGATCCGTATTTCTTCCCCGATCCCGGCCCGCTGAACGACCGATACGATTTCATCACGTGTACCGAAACCGTGGAGCATTTCCATCGTCCGGACGACGAATTCGCCCGTTTCGACCGGATGTTGCGCCCGGGAGGTACGCTCGCGGTCATGACGTGTTTTCTCACCGACGAAGACCGGTTTGAGTCCTGGCATTACGTCCGCGACGCGACCCATGTGGTGTTTTACCGTGCCGAAACGCTGCGCCATATCGCCAGCGGATTCGGATGGACGTGCGAAATTCCCGTCAAGGACGTCGCGTTGCTGCAGAAGCCGTGAAGAAATGATGGGACAAGAGCTCCGTGGTTCATGACGTGGTGAAGACTCCAACCTTCATGCCGGCAAAGGCACAACGAAACATGAAAGTCCTTGGCCGCCGGCAGGCCCTCCGGGGCTTCGCCTCGGAGATTAGGTATTAAGAGCGCACGTTGCGCCACAATTGGGGGGAGACTCTATCTCCCCCCAAGCCCCCCATACGTGGTCCGAAACAGCTCGGCTCCATTCGGGTGTCTCACAGAGGAAGGGTCCCAGCTTGCGGATCTCGGCATGGACAAGCCTCCGCACCCTTATCATTTTCCCGCCGAACCAGTAGAGTGATTCATAAGAGCCCTCACCCCAACCCTCTCCCAGAGGGCGAGGGGGCAAGCGGATCGGGCTCACCGGGAATTGTGAAACCAATTACGAACCACTGTACTAGCGGTTGAACTGCGTCCCCAATGGAACCTTCCTGAACAGTACCGAGAAAGTACTGCCGCCGGATTCCCTGCAGCCTCGCTCGTCTGCAACGTGTTCACACAGGGAAATGTTTCCCGGACAGCGTTCTCGGTGAGTGGGCAGGTATCTGCACCTCATGGTTTCAAACCGAATGTCGATATATCCGCCGTCGGCAAACAGTTTCAGTTGCATCAATTCGAGCCCCTTGCCGCCCGCGTTGAAATCGAAAGGTTTCTTCGTCGAATACTGCTCTGTGGTTTGTGTGTGATGAAACGCTTCGAAAATGAACGACTGATCCTCCCTGAGTATTCCGACGCCACGGTCCCTGACGTGCAGGACCGGGCCCGACGGCGTGCTCTCAAGGACTACGGTCACCGTTCCTCCGTCCGGAGTGTTCTCGATGGCGTTCTTAACCAACGTGTCAAGAGCTTTCTTGAGCACGTATGGATCGATCACCGATGAATCAACGGGTTGCAATGTTTGGAGTAGCGCCACCGACCGATTCGAGCTGCGCTTCCGAAGCGTATCCAGGGCGTCGAGAACAAACGGGATTACGGGGAAGGGCCGGGGATCGTAGGTTTTCGGGGTAACAATCTCCTGAACACTGCGCTGGACCTCCACCAATCTGGCGAGATTCCTCTTGATCCGGCTAAGGGTTCTCTGACGGTCTTCCGGCGAGATATCCTGTCTCGCCAAGCCGGACAGCGAGGCGTCTATGATGGCGAGGGGGGTGGTCAGTTCGTGAGAAAGGTGGTTTACCGCCCGTTGTCTGGCCCTCCCCATGGATTTCCAAGCGGTTATGTCTCGAAGGATGACCATAATGCCGGCGGGTTCCCCCTTGGGTCCCAGATACAGCGACGAACTCACGCTCACATCCACAAGGCCGCCGTCCTTTGTCGTCCTCCTCGTCTCAAAACCGCTCACGGCATTACCGCTGCGAATCAGACGATCGATGTGGGCAAGCGAGACTTCCTGTTCCGACTCGGGCATGAACGGTATTCGTTTGCCTAACAGCTCCTCCTTAGTCCAACCAAAGAGCCGACTGAACGAATCACTGACGTATTGCGTCTTACCGTCCAAGTCGTAAATGATGATTGCGTCGGCCGAGGAGTTTATTGCATTCAAGAGGCCTTGGAAAAGCTCTTGGGTTCTCTTCAACTCCGCCTCGGTCCGTTCGAGTCGAGCCGTGAGATCCCGAAGCTCATGGAGCTCGCCATGCAACGCAGCCGTTGTGTCGATATGATCGGTCATTCCGGGCACCTCATGAACCTCGATTCGGCCGGTGAATGTGGAGCCGCGGGGGTCATGATCTCGTTCGGGCGGTCGAATGATTCCATACGTGTGTATCGCATCCGCCTAGGAGTCTAGCTGAAAAGAAGCCCCGGCGCAAGCGGGCGTCAGGCTCACCGTCCCGGCAATAGGCGGCCCGGTTCGAGCGACACGGCCGATTGACGGTCGGGTCGAGGGTGAGTATACTCCGAGATTCATCGGCCTTGTCTACCGACCGTATGCGATGTGATCGGAAGCCTCAGAGGGTGAACGAGACCGAGGCCCGTGGAGAGTCACATGAACGTACTATTAATTTATCCGGGTACCGGCAGCGGGATCCTCAGTACCCGAGGCAGAGACAAGGCGGTCTACAGTGCCGGGAAGCAGGCGTACTCGCCGCCGCTGGGACTGATGACATTGGCCGCCCTTTTCCCTCAAGACTGGCGTTTTGAACTTGTGGATAATGCCTTTCAAGAGATCTCCCCACAGCATTGGAGCCGGTGCGATCTTGTCATCGTGACCGGGACCATTTTTCACCTGGACCGGATTCTGGAAATCATACGAGAGGCTAAGAGACGAAAGAAGATCGTGGCCGTGGGAGGACCCGGGATTTTTCACTTCACTGATGAGGCTCTCAAGGCCGGTGCGGACTATGTAGTCAGAGGCGAAGGAGAGATCACCGTGCCGCCTTTGCTGGAAAGCCTCAACGAGGGGGTGACGGGAGTGGTCATAGAACGTGCAGGTCCGGCGGACCTCACCACGTCGCCGGTGCCCCGGTTTGATCTGCTGGACATGTCGGCGTACGTGGACATGTCCATTCAGTTCTCCAGAGGTTGTCCTTTTCTCTGCGAGTTCTGCGACGCGACTCAGTTGTTCGGCAGGAAGGTCAGGACGAAGACCCCGGCTCAGGTACTTGCCGAGTTACAGGCACTCTACGACTTGGGCTGGAGACGCCAGATCTTTGTCGTCGACGACAACTTCATCGGCAACCCCGGCCTGACCAAGGAGTTGCTCGATGAAATGATTCCGTGGATAGGCGCACACGGCATGCCCTTCGACTTCTATACGCACTCTTCGGTCAATCTATCCAAGCACCCGGCCCTGATGGACTCAATGGTAAGGGTCGGGTTTGTCTCCGTGTATTTGGGAATTGAAACGCCGGACAAGGAAACGCTCACCGCGATCAAGAAACATCAGAACGTGAAAACCGATTTACTTGAAGCGTGCCGAACGATAAACCGGGCCGGTCTCGAGGTCATGGCCGGCACCATCATCGGTCTTGACGGGGAGAAAGCGGGAAGTGACGCGCGACTGGTTGATTTCGTCACTACCGCCGGCATACCCGTGGTCGAGGTGGATCTCCTGCACGCGCTTCCCGGTACAGCCCTTTGGGATCGTCTTAAACAGGAGGGTCGTCTGCTCGTGAACGAAGACTATGTGCTGGGAAAATTCGACGATTTCACGATCAATTTCGTGCCGACCAGGCCCCTGAAGGAAGTGCTCGACGAGTACTTCCACGCGATGGAGGCCCTGTACGAACCGTCGGCCTTTCTCGAACGAGCCTTCAAGCACTTCATGGTCATGCAGCCCTCGCCGGTCCCCCGGCCGGGGAAACGGCCGTATCTGAGTGAGATCGTTTCGGTCTTCCGCGCGGTCGTCCGTTGGGGAATCGTATGGCCGACTCGCACCAAATTTTGGAATTATTTGGCGCGAATCGGGTGGAATTGCGACAGGAGCCGGTTCGCTCGTTTCCTACGGTGTTGCATTACCCTGGATCATTACCGTGAGGTGCATAAGGAGACATCGGAATTTTACCAACGAGGCGGGCTCGACGACCACCCCGTGAGGAGCGCTCGATGAACAAGAAACAAACTGGAATATCAGCAGGTTGTGCCTCATGTCCCGGCGAGCTTCCGAACACGCTCTGCATGACGGACGGCGGAACCTGCGGCAAAGGGTGTCCCACGCTGACCGGCAAAGACATCTTGGCCGCCGCCAACCGGGAATACGGCGATCCGGACACAGGGTCGTTCGCCCGCGGGGCCTCCATCCAGGAGGCCGAGTGCTACGCGAATCGGCACGAACGGCCGTACGTGATGCAGCCCGCCAAGACTCGGGTGGAGGAAATCTGTGAGTTTGCGGCCCGCATGGGATTTGCTCGGTTGGGGCTCGTTTTTTGTATCGGCCTGAAGGACGAAGCGGCCGTAGTCGACGCCATACTGAAAAGCAAGGGCTTCGAGGTCGTTTCGGTCTGCTGTAAGGCCGGTCGGACGTCGAAAGATATGATCGGCATCGAGGATCGTGACAAGATTTTTCAGGGTACGGACGAAGCAATGTGCAACCCTATTTTTCAGGCCATGTTGCTCAATGAGGAAGGGACCGATTTTAACGTGCTGCTCGGGCTCTGCGTGGGGCATGACTCCCTCTTCTTCAAATACGCCCGGGCCTATACCACGGTCCTGGCCGTGAAGGATCGCGTCACGGGCCACAATCCGCTGGCGGCTATCTACCTTCACCATACCTACTATCGGAAGCTTATCTCGGCCGGCCCGTCTGAGTAGGTTGGTCCGATACCGCCACGCTTTTCCCCCGTGGGGAAAATATGCTTGACACGGTCTCGGCGGCCGATGAATAATCACGGCACGCGATCGGCAGGATTTGCACCACGAGAAATCGGACACGCGTGATGAGTAGGGGACATGCCTTCCATTTACGACATTTACGAAAGAAAGAACTTCCGTAACCGCATCCCCCTTGCCAACTCGGTGAGCTTCGAGGTGGAGGTCCGAGAAACCAACCTTCATGTTCAAGCCCACAGTGACTTGAGCGCAAAGGTCAAGGACTCGGTGTTCCGCTACAGGTACCAGATAGAAGAGTATCTCAGACAGCACCCCGCGTTTCGAGAGACGACGTACCCGATCCAGATCTACGGATCGGCCCCCGAGATCGTGAGATACGCCGACATGGCCTGCAGAAACACCAGTGTGGCTCCCATGGCTTGTATGAGTGGGGCCATGGCTGATTTCGTGGGGCGCGACCTGTCGGCGGAATCGGCCAACCTGGTTGTGTGCAGCGGCGGAGATGCTTTTGTGAAGTGCGCCTATCCCGTCGACGTCCATCTCTATGCTCACGGATCCCCGCTTCATGAGCGGTTGATCCTTGCGCTGCCCACGTACAGGAAAGTCTTCGGAATATCAACCCATGTTCCCGGGAAAGCGGTGCACGCCGCCACCGTCCTCTCTCGGTCGGCCTGCTGGGCTTCTGCGTTTGCCCGAGACATAGGCGATCGTCTTGCAGCGGGCGAGACCGTCGCCTCCGTGCTCAACAGAGCCGAGGCTTACACTGAAGTGGGAGGAATCATCCTTATTTCCGGATCTACGCTCATTGTGGGCGGCGACCTCGTCATCAAATCAGCGAACGGAACCTCTCCGGGCTGATCCACACGAGAAGAGAAACGTGAAAATAGGAGTGTTGTCAGATACTCATCTGCGAAGCCCAAATGCGAGATTGGAACACATACTCACGGTCATTTTTGCCGACGCCGACGTGATTCTCCACGCAGGGGACATCGTCACCAGGAAGGTCCTGGAACGTCTGGAAGAGAGCAACGTATTGGCCGTCTGCGGAAACATGGACGATTATGAGGTTGCCGGCCTGCTCCCCCAGGTCAGGGTCTTCAAGGCCGGCGGAAAGCAGATCGGCTTGATTCACGGGTGGGGGCGGAAAGAAGCCCTGGCCCAAAGGATACTCGAGCGTTTTGGCGATCGAAGACCCGACGTGATCGTCTATGGGCATTCCCATGTACCTTTTTGGGGAAAAGTTGACGGCACGTACATGTTCAATCCGGGATCGGCGAGCCACAATCCGTATTCAGGTTCGGTAACCGTGGGTCTGCTGGAAATTGACGGCGATTTCATGGAAGGTCGTATCATTCCGATCGAGTCCTGATATGAATTCCCGCGGTGCAGCAGTGTGCGGCGCGGATCGCATATTCGTAATGTATGAGTGCACGTTGGATTCTGCGCAGAATCGACCGTGAAGATTATCCGGAGAGGCTTACTTGGCAGACCAATCGCAAGTGGGCGGATTTTCAGTTGGGCCTGCGCACGGAATCCCGGAAAACGAGGAAGATGGATCGAATCTGGGCACCTTGGAGAATCGACTACGTCATCGGGAAGAAGGAAGAATCGGGTTGCGTGTTCTGCATCAAATCTACCGATGACGAGGACGCGGAAAGGTTTATTGTTCACCGAGCCGAGGGCGCGTTTGTCGTGATGAACAAATTCCCCTATAATAACGGGCACCTCTTGGTCTGTCCCTATCGACACGTCGGTGACCTCTGTCTTCTCGACCCTGAAGAAAACAGCCTGCTGATGCAGGAAGTGTGTCGCTGTCTCACGGTACTTCGCGAGACCATGCGCCCCGACGGATTCAATGTCGGTCTCAACTTGGGTGTGGCCGCGGGGGCAGGTATTCGGGAACATTTGCACTATCACATTGTTCCTCGGTGGAACGGCGATACCAACGTAATGCCTGTGCTGGCCGACGTCAGGATCATTCCCGAGCATTTTCGGGTCACGTATCGGAAGCTTCGGGAAGCCTTTCAACGCATCTATCCCGACACTGCCCAAGGGGAGGTAAAATGAGACTGGTCAAGAGGCTCATCGAGGTGGCCTTATTGCTGTTCGTGATATCCTTGTTCATGAAGAATAAGGATATTGTAATGAATATCAATTACTTCGGCTTGTCGGAGCCGATCACGGTTCAGTTCTGGGAACTGGTATCCTTCTGTATCGCTCTTGGCGTCATCATAGCCGCTCTGGGCGACTTCATCACACAGCTGAAGTGGATAAAAGAACGACGAAGGATGATGAAGACCGATCGGGAGCACCAAAGCGTGGTCAGCGGCTTGAATGATAAGATTCAGTCGTTGGAGACGGAGAATCAACGTCTCAAGAATGAGTTGGAGCAAAAGGAGCAAGATCGGGCCAGGCTCAGGCAGCGCGAGGATGCGCCGGCCGCCGAAGAGAGTGAAGAAAAACCGGTACACTCGACTGATGCCGCCCAGAGTTGACGAGCCTGAAGGCTCATTGAACTTGGCCCCTCTGCCTTAAGTCGTCGTCTATGGAAATTATTCGCGTTCGCGAAAAGGTGTATCATAGCTTTTCAGATCCTTCCGTGGCGCTGGGAAACTTCGATGGAGTTCACCTGGGACATCAAGAGATACTCAGACGAACCGTGGAAAGCGCACACGCAAAAGGACGCGATGCACTGGTGTACACGTTCGATCCGCATCCGCGAGTCGTGCTGAACAAGGCTCCGGAAATTCCGAGAATCACCACGCCTCGGGAACGTGCCGACATTCTCGAGTTTCTCGGTATCGATGTGCTGATCCTTGCGGAGTTCACGCTGGAGTTCGCGGCTCAAACTCCGAAAGAATTCGTTGGAAACATTCTGGTAGAGGAACTCGGAATCAGACATGTCTTTGTGGGGGCCAACTACCGTTTTGGGAAAGGACGTGAAGGAACTCCGGACACGCTCAAACAAATGGCCCCGAAGTTCGGGTTCACTTGCCACGTCGTTCCCCCGGTAACCGTGTGCGACAAGGTCGTTTCTTCCAGCAGAATACGGGAGCATCTGTTGAACGGTGAAATCGGTCCGGCGAACCAACTCTTGGGTCGCGAATTCACGATAGAAGGAAGGGTAATTCACGGTCATCACAGAGGAAAAGCTCTTGGTTTTCCCACTGCAAACTTGAAGCCCGAGGTAAAGCTCCATCCGCCCGAAGGGGTGTACGCGGTGTATTGCCGCGTGGGCGACACGATCCACCGCGCGGTGATGAATATCGGATACAATCCCACGTTCCAGGATCGTCGCGTGTCCTATGAGGTTCACATCCTCGACTTTGACCAAGATCTCTACGGGCAAACAATTCGGGTCTATCTCGTGGAGAGGTTGAGACCGGAAATGAAATTCAGCGGCATAGACGAACTCAGGGCACAAATTGCAAAGGATGCGGAACAGGGACGAGAGATCCTCTCGGGACACCCGCGCATGCCCTAGGAGCCTGTCGCGTAACAGGCTGCTTTGGTGACGGTTCCGTGTGAATTTTCC
>JAVHLK010000115.1 GCA_031082285.1 Desulfomonilaceae bacterium | reverse complement strand
TACCTCGAGTATTCCGAAACGGTCGTGTGTCGCGCCCCTGCATTGAACCCCTCCACGAAGTCTCCGCAAGTGTAGCATTCCCATCGCCTCGGATTCGGCAACCGCAATCACAGAGGCGACCGCTTTCGCACAAATGTGCCGGCCTTGCTCGCATCCGTAAAGAGCATATACTAATAAAGGGACCGGACCGTTGTTCATCCGAACACGGTTGGTTCCGGCTGTCCCGCGAATTGATGCAGAGGAGGCACGACTATGCAGCCTGTTCCCGCGGTTCCGGAGTCGCAACGACTGAAAGATGTGAGTCGGCGAAGCTCCGCGACTATCCACGTGGTCACCCCTCTGTGGGAGTCCCCGTCGCTGAGTGCTGCCGTGGGGGCCACGGTCCATTTGAAAATGGAAGCATTTCAGCCCGTTGGATCGTTCAAGGCTCGAGGCATCGGCCTTGCATGCCGGGCCGGCTTGGAGGCGGGCGCAAGTCGTCTCGTGTGCGCTTCTGCAGGCAACGCAGGCTATGCCGTTGCATATGCAGGACGGAAGATCGGTCTACCCGTGACCGTGGTCGTTCCGAAAACCACTCCTGCCTGGCTGCAAGATCTGGTTCACCGAGAAGGGGCCACGGTCGTCGTGCACGGTGATTCCTTTGACGACGCTCATGCCTATGGCGTTCAACTTGCCGACAAGGACACGGCGGCATACATTCATCCTTTTGACGACCCCATAGTCTGGAAGGGACACTCATCCATCATTCACGAGATTGCCGAGGTAGGCGTGAGGCCTGGTGCAGTCGTGGTTTCCGTCGGCGGCGGCGGTCTCCTCTGCGGCTTGCTGGAGGGCATGCACGACGTCGGGTGGACGGACGTCCCGATTCTGGCGGTGGAAACGGAAGGTGCGGCGTCCTTTGCCGCGGCTGTTCGAGCCGGCCGTCCGGTGACGCTCGATCGCATCACCTCGGTGGCCACCACGTTGGGTGCACGACGAGTCGCGGACGAAGCCTTTGCATGGACAAAGAGGCATCCGATCGTACCGTGGCAGGTCACGGACCGAGACGCCGTCCATGCGTGCGTCCGATTCGCGGACGAGCATCGAGTCCTGGTCGAGCCTGCATGCGGGGCCTCACTTGCGGCCGTCTATGACAAAGCCGCACCGTTGGAAGGCCGGCAACCCATTGTCGTGATCGTATGCGGTGGGGCGGGAGTAAGTATTCAACTCATCAACGAATGGAAGAAGCAGTTCGGCTTGTGACGGCATCGGTATCACCGGCGCAACCTCAGTATATGCGGCGCGAACGGGGTCGGTTTTAGGGCTCGACCTGGAGTCGTGATACTAAATCCTGTCCACAAGGACTTTGAACGAGACAGTCGATTCAGTCACCTTGCTGCGACCGGAAAAAAGAAATGTTCCCAATCCGAGACCCTGAAGAGCCAGCATCATTGGAGGATTCCAGAGCATGGTCAGGCCCGTCATCAGGTCGGGCTGCATGACTGATTGGACGTCAACCAACAAGCTCGGAACCACGACAAAGAGAATCGTGATTCCCGCCATGATCTGATATGCCGAGATCTTCCCTTCGCCCCGGTAGTCGGCGCGAAGTGTTTCGGACACGGCCCGCCAACCCTGTGTCGTCACCACGCACACCAAGAGCGCAGCATAAAAGGCGGAATTGAAATAGAGCACCAATGCGGCGAGGCCGGCAACCGTATGGATCGAAGATGTGATTGCCTGGATCGGTACCACCTCGTGTTCGTCCAGTTCGCTTTCGTATGCGATTTTCTTCGTCTTTCCCGTGAACACAAACCCATGACCTCCGAACATCTTACGCACCAACGGACCACATTGAGAAATCGGCTTGCCGTAACAACAGCCGAAGCTGATGCAGGCCAACCGCCCTATGCCTTCGCCAATGGTGTACGCGATGGCCGTTGCGGCAAAAAAAGGAAGCAAGGGAACCTGCATGCCTGATTCGGATCCCAGACAGACATTGGTGAGCCATAGGGAGGCCGGTGTTATGAACAGGAGCACAAAGGTTCCTCCGCCTATTGTAAAGGTATGGGGTTTCTTCTCCACCAGTCGGGCAACCACTTTAGTCGCAAGCGCCCACACCGGTAGAATGAGAATCAGCATGAGGGCCGTGGTTCCGATGGGAATACGGATCGATCCCATCAGCACAAAGACCGTCGCCGTCGCAGCGACTACCGCGGCGGACACGATCAACCCGTAATATGTGATATTGAGCCCTTTCCAAAGATTCGGTCCCTGTTTGGAGGTTGGAATACAACCCAGTATTTGCCAATTTTCGTTCGGCAGGGCTCTGAAGCACCAACGCAGCAACAGTCCGAGACAGATTGCGAGCGCAACGACGAACAACCCATTCCACATAGGGAAACTCCTTGTTGTCATGAAACAGGCCGCAAGGCGCAGGAACTCACGATCGAAGGGTTCCGCACCCCGCTCAGCCCAGGCATTCATTTCGCCGAGATTGGGCCGACCATTTCATGCAGTTATCACTCTCCCACTTACCCGTTTCCGTGCCGGGAGGGGACACGGCTTGGTGTGACGCGTCCTCAAAGCACGCACACATCGGCTCAGATCCTTTCAAACAAATCGATCGCCTTTCCCGGCAAGATTTGCACGTATCCACGGCAGCGGCTATCGGAGAACGGACTTGCAATTCGGTCTCCACCAGCGTGCGACCGAAGCCGGCCGAGTACCTGCTCCGTATTCCTGAACGTACCAGGTTGCGCACGAGATCTTCGGCGAAACGGATTCTTCCCTTCTGGAAGAGCAATACATCGGTACTGCTTCCGGGGCGATACAGGCTCTTGGGTAGACCCTTTTTCAGGAACATGCCTTTGGTTACGGGGGTTGGGTCATCGTACGCGTGTTCACTATAAACCTGGACAATATCGCCAATCATGAGCGCAACAACTTCTATCATGGCCACAAGCCCCACTCCGCTTCCGTTGGGAACGTCGGTGTCCATGACGGTCACAATTCGCCTGTTTTTTGACAGCGGTGTGACGACTCTTACCGTTGCTCCGGGATTGCACGAGTGGTATGCACCCGAAATCTCGTACACGTCGATAACCTCTCCGGAAACCGGCGTATGATTGTAATGATACTTGTCCGGCGTCAGCCTGAAGACGGCGAAATCCCCGTCCTCAAACGCGGAAATCCAGCACTGCCTGTCTCTGCCCACAAGTTCCTCGAAGCTGAAAAACTTCTCTTTGAGAAAGAGAGCCGAGGTTTCGCGGAAGGAGCCGACGATCACGCGGGAATCGGCCGGCGAGACCACTTCACCACGAAGCGGGCTCATGGGGCGGCACTCCCAATAACGGATTTGTCGCTGAAATATCTTTCTTTTCGTGTTGTAGAAATGTGGAGGTTCCACGCATTCCGAAACGTCCAGGGAACTGTCCGCAGGAATAATCCGGCTCAGCTTGTCCAGTGGATTGTCAAAACAGAGCAGCGCCAGAAGATCCGATGCACGGCTTCCGGTAAGTGCGCGAAACAAGCTCGGCGCCTTTTCCCAGGCCACGGAATAGAGCAAATTCACCGCTCCGTCACCGAGAAGTGATTCATCCCGCACGTCACCCGTGTTTCGTTCAATGAACTGGTGTCGTATTCGCATTGGTGCCGCATCCTCCCGCAACAGGTTCGCCGGACTGGGCGCAATCGTGGTGAACGGTTGCCAGCATGAGATCGATCAGCCTGCGCAGATCGTCAACATGGACAGTCTCGTCGATAATATCCGGAACCATGGAATCCAAGAAACCTGTGGCCGAACGTTCCCCCAGCACGTACCGAAAGGCTCCTTTGTACCCGAGTTCGGAGAACCCCCGCACGGCTTCCAGGGCTTGCAGGTCCTCGCGGAGAAAGTCCAGGCCCTCCCTTATGTGGCGCGTCTTCAGATCATTTCGATAGTAGTGTTCCGCGGCAAAGTTGAATTCTTGCGCCCTTGCCTTCATCGGCGAATCAACCCCCATTATGTCCAATATCCCTGCCGTGAGCTTGCCCTCCGCCGAATGGATCCGAGGCCGGTCAATTCGATCGCAAAGATCCCGGACAGTCTCTTCCATGCCCAGATTCTCCACCAGATCCGCCCCTTCGGTTCGAATGATTTCAACCAGCGCCAACAGGTACTGCCTGCGATAGACCCTTAAGTACCCCGGATAGCGTCGACTCCGGCGTATCCCGTTGGTTTTCAGAAGGATCCTCTTGAGGAACAAATTCCCCGTCGAACCGTGCACGTAAAAGGTTGGAATTCCTATTGCAGAGCCAAAGAATACTTGTCGTCTCTCGCTCTCGATGAAAGGTTCGTCCGGGATGTCGGAGTGTCTTACCGAGCCTTGGAGCGAATATTTGAATGCGAGAGCGGTCACGAGGACTTGAAGGTTCGCGGCGCGAGACATGTCTCCATCGAGGCTTTCGAACAAACTGTAATGTCTCCCCTCAAAACCTGAGTAGCCGGCGCGGTGGTATTCTCTGAGGCGGTACGGCATGTAGAGCGCCATTCTCGTATCGAATACGCCGAGATCCGCCAGGTCTCTTTTCAAGCGTTCGGTGTTGCCCGGTTTGCCGTCGAGTGCAGGGCTTCGGTCCGTACTCATGGGCGCCGTCATGTAATCTATCAGTCGGAAATCGGGCATGAAATCACCCTTGCAGCGAAACAGGGTCGTGAGAGCCCGGTCGATCGATTTCAGGCCAAACGGCGTTGTCGACCGGCCCAATATTCTGATGGAAGCCTTTTTTTTCCACCGCCGCCATAACATTCGCAGATGCGTGTAATCAAGCTCGTGGGGCAGAAACCCCAGAACCTTTTCCGGATGGAAATCCCCGAAATCAAGTCTATATGGAGCGGCGCTGTACGTGCCCACAAAAAGGGGCAGAAAATGTTCGACAATCTTGATGACGAGGTCGCCCAAACATTTTTCGTCCGTCGGCGAAAAATCCCTGTCTCTATTTTGCAGGTGCCGAGAAAGCGTGCGACTGCCCAGACTCAAGTGAGTTCCGTTGTTTGCAAGCGATATGTTCGACACATTGGGAAGAATCACGAGATTTCGCGTTATTATGCCCGCTTCCCGAAGCTTGGCCACCGCGTTCAACTGGCTTCGACCGAGTACTTGGTGACACAGGCACATGTAGGCATGCTTCTCCACACCATTGTCCCACCCCGACAGGCAGGGATTCATGAACAGCTCTCTATAGAAAGAATCGGAGATGCAGTCATTGAGCATTTTCTGACGAACCGGCGGGTGAGGAGAGGAATACATCATGGCTCTTTGACCGCTGTCGACAAGTCCGAGCGCAGAATTGGCATACATGACTATCAACTGGGTCAAGAGAAAACGCTTCGACGTCTCCTTGGCTATGGCTCGACCGAACCTCGACTCCTTGCGCAGAGATACCACATGAAAGGACAGGGTTTCCGGCGACGTGTTGTCGCTGAGAAATTTATCCATTACCCGGCACCCGGCAGCGTGCACCAGTTCAGGCAGATTGTCTTGCGATCCGAGAACGTCGGCAAGGGCTAGCTTGACAAGATAACTCATTGGAATCCTGAGCCATTGATCCTTCTCGATCAGATGGAGAAACTTGTGCCGGTCTTTTCGGGGGCTGCTTGACCCATTACTTCGATCGGAACGGAGATCACGGGCGAGTACCTTTTGTGCAAAAGGCGTGATCGATTTCAGTGGGAATCTCACCCAACTGTTATCCCAAATATTCGTCGTGTTGCCGTGTACATGCTTTTCCAGGTCCGTGACCGCCCGTCGCGAAGAGTCTCCGGCGGACGCTCTCCTCACGATGTTGGCAAAGTAGTTCGAGTTCTCTATGGTTACCGGAAGGTCTACGCAGCACCTATCGCCTGACACCGCAGTTTGAAGCTCCGTCTCGGAACCCGCCGTGACATCCTCCGCGGCGAACGGTAGGCATTCCACGAACTTTTGTGAGCGGATCTCGGGCAGCCCGAGAGCCGAACGCACTCGTTCCACTGAAAATGAATCCGGGAGTGAATACAAGTGGATTTCGCTTGGGTTCATCTTGAACGGTCTCTCCTCGTGGTTCAACGTTTCGCAGCACCGCTCCGGGGGATCGAACTCCCTGGAGAGAACAACACACCATCTCCATAAGTTTACCGTTAGCAAACGAATAGTTTCGCATTCCAATGCAAACAAAGCAGTTCCTTCCCATCCGTTCCGGCAATTATCTTTGAAAAGGTCTTGGCAACTCGAAACCCGGATTCAGAGGCTCGCGATGGAACCGTCCGGAGAAGGAATGCCCGATCAATAGGGGTGGCGTCAAAGAGAATGCTTCTCAAAAAACTTCCCGATCGGCCGGTGATTGGGCATCAACCGGAAGTTTGTTGTCGGATCGCTTGCTCGTCACGATGTTTGGTAGTATCATGCATTTATTACATTGTATACTGACGTTGTTTCAGCGAATTTTCTCGTATTGAATCCGGTGCTCCCGTGAAAATTGCTAAGATATTCGGATCGGTGGTCGTCGCATGCTTTGTGGTCGGCCTGACGGTTCTTGCAGTTCTGAACCTACAGACGGTGTACGAGCCCGAGCTGCTGCTGCCGTTGTTGAGTACGGTCTTTGGCGGGTTCATCCCGATCCTGGTCGCGTACGTGGCTGCAAAGACATATCTGGAAGGCGGGTCTCGTACCGCTTTGGCAATGGGCTGCGGAATGCTGGTCTATGGCCTGGGCATGGTCGTCGGTAGTTACGAGGTCGCTTCAAATCATTCATTGAACATAGGTCTGACAATCCACAACAGTACTTGTTTTGTGGGGGCAGCCTTCCATGCGGTCGGCGCCTTTTCCTCCTTTGCCGGCAGTTCCGGCCCGGCCGGGTCCACACCACGGATGGGGAGGCGTACTGCGGTCCTGGTCTCGTATGCAGGCATCGTTCTCGGTATTTTTCTTTTCTGGGCTGGAGTGGAGCGAGGCTGGACGGGGACGTTCTTTGATCCGGCAACGGGTGCGACGGTCCTCAGGCAGATCGTGCTCGGCGCGGCGGTGCTCCTGTACGCGACGGGTTTCTCCCTGTTCCTGGTTCAATACCTGCTACAAAAATCCGATTTCTTTTACTGGTATTCCTTGGGACTCGCTCTCAACGCCGTCGGTCTGAGCGCGGTCTTTCTTCAGACGGCCGTGGGCAGTCCCATGGGTTGGCTCGGTAGGTCCGCTCAATACGTGGGCTGCATCTTCGCCCTTGTGGCCGTTATTACCGCATGGAAAACGGCTCGAACGAGAGGTAGTTCGCTGGAATCGGTCATTTCAAGCTTTTTTGCCCACGCGGAGGCAGGTTATCGGCGTCTCGTGGAGAGTGCAAGCGACGCGATCGTCTCGTTCGATGAGGAAGGAAGAATCATCCAGTGGAACCGCGCAGCCGAGGAGACGTTCGGCCTGCGGGAAGGTGAAGTTATCGGAAGGGACTTCTATGATGTGGTGATCTCTCGAGATTTCCATCGAGAACTCGAGCAACGAATCCGCAACTCGGTCGGCGGGTCCATGGAGATCGAAGCGAAACGAGGTGACGGCCGGGCGTTTCCCGCGGAGATTTCATGTTCTTCCGGACAGTTGGGTCCTAGGTGGGTCGCGACGTGTATTATTCGAGACATCACCGACCGCAGGAACGCGGAAGAAGGCATACGGTTGCTCAACACGACTCTCGCACGCAAGACGGACGAACTCGCCACGGTATTGGAAACGGTGGCAGCAAAAAATCAGCTGCTGGGGGTGGTTCAACGGGCGCAAACGAAATTCCTGTCGGAGAAAAGGTCGGAGCGAGTGTTCCGGGATTTGCTCGACGATCTCCTGGTGATGACCAAGAGCTCCTTTGGTTTCATTGGTGAACTCCTGAAGGCCGAGGAAGGCAGGATCTATCTCAGGGACCGGGCAATATCCGATATCGCGTGGGATGATGAATCGCAGGCAACGTACCGGAAGCTTGCAGAAGACAAGACAACGCATTTGGAGCATATACGAGGATTATGGGGAAGCGTTATTCTGACCGGAAAGGCCGTGATCTCGAACGATCCCGAGAACGATTCCAGGCGCAGCGGAGTACCGGCAGGTCACCCGATGCTGCGGTCATTCCTGGGAATCCCGTTTCAGTCTGACGGTGAACTGGTCGGTATGGCGGGAATTGCCAATCGACCGGGAGGCTATGATGAGCGCATAGTCGAATTTCTCCAACCTTATGCGGCCACGTGTGCGCACATCATCGGAGCCGGCCGCATCGAGACTGATCGCCGTGTTGCCGAACAGGAATTGGCCAAGGCTCGTGCAGACCTCGAAATAGTGATCGAAGAATACACGCTGGTTGAAGAATCACGCAGGAAGGCGCTCGAAACAGCGGAAACTCTCGAGAAAATGTTCTCCTCCACCCACTACTGCATGGTGTTGCTCGACAGAAACCTTGACTTCGTTCGGGTCAACCAGGCCTATGCCGACGCGTGCGGCTATCCTCCAGAGTTTTTTCCGGGAAAGAACCATTTTCATCTCTACCCGAACGAGGAGAACGAGACCATTTTCAAGGGGGTGGTGAATAGCGGAACGCCTTTTACGGTCTACGCGAAACCGTTCGAGTTTCCTGGCGATCCTGACCGGGGAATCACGTACTGGGATTGGTCTCTCTATCCGGTCAAGGATGCGGACGCACGGGTGGAAGGACTGGTCTTCGTTCTCCTTGATGTAACGGAACGCATACGGGCGGAGCAGGCGGTACGGGAGAGCGAGAGTAGATTTCAGCTGGTAACCGAGACGATTCAGGACGTGTTCTGGATGAGCAGACCGGGGATAACGGAGATGCTCTACGTCAGTCCCGCCTATGAGGAGCTCTGGGGACGGTCCGTGCAAAGCTTGTACGCCGCCCCACAGTCATTCATCGAGGCCGTTCATTTCGATGATGTTGAAGCATTGAGGACGGTCTTCCAGGACAGCCACCGTACGGGCAAGAAATACTCGTGCGAGTATCGGATCGTCAGGCCCGACGGATCCATACGATGGATTCTGGAGCGCGGTTTCCCGATTTTCGACGATCACGGAAACCTCACTCTGATGTGCGGTGTCTGTAGCGATATCACGAAACGAAAGTCCATTGAGGAGACGCTGAGGGAGAGCGAAGAACGTTTCCGCGCGATATTCGATCAGGGACCGCTTGGAATGACGGTCATGAATCACAAATGTCGATTCCTGAAAGTCAACCGAGCATTCGGAAGTATTACGGGGTATTCGGAAGCGGATCTCCTCGACCGAGCGGTCGTGGAGATTACTCACCCCGATGACGTCCTTGCCAACGCTGCATTATTCGGGAAGTTGAAGGCTGGAGAGATTCCTCAATATTCGATAGAGACACGCTGCATAGGCAAGACCGGCGATCCGGTATGGGTGAACCTGACGGCGTCTCTGTTGAGTGGCCGCAAAGGCGAACGGCAGTTCCTGGGAATACTGGAAGACATCTCGGAGCGGCGACATATGCAGGACCTGCTCCAGAAGCGGGCGGGAGAGCTGGCTCGTTCCAACGAAGATCTTGAACAATTCGCGTACGTAGCATCTCATGACCTGCAGGAGCCCCTACGCAATGTCGCAAGCTGCCTGCAACTGCTGGAAAAGAAATACAAGCACAACCTGGGAACCGACGCGGACCAGTACATACGGTATGCCGTCGATTCCGCGGTAAGGATGAAGGCCCTTATTCAGGACTTGTTGGCCTATTCTCGTATTGCAACGACGGGAAAGCCCCCGGAGCGGATAGACTGCGAGCACATACTGGACTTAACGCTGAAGAACTTGCGTTCCGCGATTACCGAGGCCGGCGCGGTGATCACCCACGATCCGCTTCCCACCATCGTTGGGGACGACACCCAGCTGCTGCAAGCGTTTCAGAACATCGTGCAAAATGCAGTAAAGTTTCGCCGGGACGAGCCCCCGAGGATCCATGTCTCATCGGTTAAGGGTGTAAATGAATGGATCTTTTCGGTCAAGGACAATGGTATCGGCATCGAATCCAGGCACTTGGATCAAATCTTCGTGATTTTTCGGCAGCTCCATAAGAGAAACCAATACAAAGGCACGGGCATGGGCCTGGCCATCGTAAAGAAGGTCATAGAACGGCACGGCGGCCGGGTTTGGGCGGAATCAGACCCGGGCAAGGGGACGACTTTCTGTTTCACAATACCGGAAAACGGAATGCAACCATGATGACATCGGGAATGGCAGTCCGACCGGACAAGATTCTGCCGGCATAAGACGTATTCGCGACATATACCGCGCATCATTCCGATAACTTTGGAATCTCCGGACAACATCCGGAAAAGGCACGAATTGCAACCACACTGTTTCAAAACAAAGCCCGTGGACGTGGAACAGCTCACCAAGGCTGTCGAGTGCCTCGGTGAATCCCGATTCACACCGGCGAGCCTCCCGAGAGGGTAAGCAATGGTACACAGCAGTCATTTTGGTACGGGATCCGTTCGTATCCTGGTGGTGGAAGATAATCCGGTGGACGCGCTTTGCCTGAAAGAGGCTTTGGGCGAGTCGAAGATCGGGAACTTCGTCATTTCTCAAGTGGAGACCCTTGCTGAAGCCCGGGAACGCCTGAAAGAGGAGATCTTCGATGCAATCATTTTGGATCTGGGTTTGCCGGACTGTAAAGGGATTGAGACTTTCCTGGCGGTAAAGGATTGCAATTCGGATATCCCGATAGTGGTTCTGTCTGGCCTGGACGACGAGACTTTAGCGGTCGATGCGGTGCGAAAGGGCGCTCAAGATTACCTGCGCAAGGACAAGTATGACGAGTATTCTCTCTCTCGTTCCATCAGCTTTGCCATTGAACGCAAAATGTCCGAACGGGCCCTGGTTGAAAGCGAAGAACGGTTTCGTGCCATCTTCGAAGGGAGTGAGGACTATATCTGGCTCGAGGACAAGAATCTGAAGATTACCCGTGTCAACCCTGCGCTGGCGAACGTGTTGGGGCCTTCCTATGGTGAACTGATCGGAAGGGGAAGCGAAAGGATCCTCGGCAGTGAAGCGGCAAGCCACAACAGCGAGGTGGACCGCCGCGTATTAAACGGAGAATCGGTTCAGGAGACGCGGACCGTATCCATTGGCGGAACCAAGGCAATCTGGAACATCATCAGAATCCCCCTGCGTAATTCCTCCGGCGAAATAACCGGCTTGTGCGGAATGGCGCGCGACGTGACCGTGTGGCAACAGCAGAAGACGAAAGAATACAAGCGTAAGCTGCCTTACCGGTCGAGGGCCATGCAATCGGCTCTCGAATCGGCCCGTATGGCCGGTCGCACGGACTCCATCATCCTGCTGCTCGGTGAGAGCGGCAGTGGAAAAGATTATCTCGCCAAGTACATCCACGACCATTCCAACCGGGTGAACGGCCCCTATCTTTCGGTCAATTGCGCGACAATAGTTCCCGAGCTTGCCGAATCCGAACTCTTCGGCCACGAGAAAGGGGCTTTTACCGGGGCCACCGCGCGAAAACGGGGACTCCTGGAACTGGCCGGCGGTGGAACACTCTTGCTCAACGAAATCGGAGAACTTCTCCCTTCGTTACAGGCGAAATTGCTGACTTTCCTCGACACGAGAAAATTCACCCGAGTGGGCGGTGAAAAACAAATCTCGGTGAATGCCAGACTTCTTGCCGCCACCCACAGAGACCTTCAACGAGAAGTTGAATCCGGACGCTTCCGAAGAGACCTCTTCTACCGAATCAACGTGATGTCCATCGAGGTGCCGCCGCTGCGGGAAAGAGTCGAAGACATCCCTATCCTGGTCGACGAAATCCTCTCCCGACTCCATGAGGAGTATCAGGTGGACATCAGGGGTGGAATCGGGCCCGAGGCCATGAACGAACTGAAGGAGTACCCCTGGCCGGGGAATGTGAGAGAGCTCCGTAATGTCCTGGAAAGAGCTTTGATATTAGCGGACGGAAAACCGATCGACACGAATCTTATCCATTTGCGGCGGAATGTGGATTGTGGGGATGGTGATGGAGCCTGGTCATTAACCGTCTCCATGCCCGACGGCTGCACGCTGCAAGACTTGACCGACAAGATCACCAAGTCGGCATGCCGGGAAGTTCTCAGACGCAGCGGAGGCAACAAGAAAGCCGCGGCCCGCATGCTCGGAATATCGCGGGACTCGCTGTATCGGCACCTGCGAAAGTACGGAATGAATACGGACGACTGACGGCCTCAACGCGGCTTATCAGCCCATGTGTTTCACGATCTCTTCGGCAAAGCCCGAGCATGATACCTCTCGGGAGCCCGGGAGTTGCCGCGCAAGGTCGTAGGTTACCGTTCTCGACCGAATCGCGTCGGAAATCCCCTTAACTATGAGCTGCGCGGCTTCATTCCACCCCATGTGCTCAAGCATCATTGCGCCGGAGAGCAGCATGGAGCCGGGGTTCACCTTGTTCATGCCTGCGTACTTGGGGGCGCTGCCGTGAGTGGCCTCGAAGACTGCGCATGCGTCACCAATGTTGGCGCCGGGCGCCATGCCCAGCCCGCCGACCTGCGCGGCCAGGGCATCGGAGAGGTAATCGCCGTTCAGATTGGGAAGGGCAAGAACCTGATATTCGCTCGGTCTCAAGAGCACTTGCTGGAACATGGCGTCGGCTATACGGTCATTCATGAGGATCTTTCCCTCGGGAATGGTTCCGCCATGTTTCTCGAACAGCTCACTTTCCGTGACCACCAGGTCGTGAAACTCTTCTCGTGCAACCTCGTAACCCCAATCCCGAAACGCTCCCTCCGTGAACTTCATGATGTTCCCCTTGTGGACCAAGGTGACTCGGCGTTTCCCGTTCTCCAGCGCGAAACGTAGAGCGCGCCGCACGATTCGTTTCGTAGCTCCAGGGCTGATGGGCTTGAGACCGATTCCTGAATCCGGGGTTATGTCCACACGGAATTCTTCCCGGAGGAAGCGGATAATGCGTTCAGCCTCACGGCTCCCGGACTTCCATTCAATGCCCGCATACACGTCCTCGGTGTTCTCACGAAAAATCACCATGTCGACCTGTTCGGGGTTCAGGACCGGCGACGGCGTCCCCGGCACGTAGCGAACGGGGCGCACGCACGCGTAAAGGTCGAGCCTTTGGCGGAGGGTGACGTTGAGGCTTCGGAATCCCCCGCCGACAGGGGTGGTCAGTGGGCCTTTTATGGCGACTCGAGCCTTCTTGATTGCTTCAAGCGAATGGTTGGGAAGGTGCTCGCCGTACACACGGTACGATTTCTCACCGGCGGGTATTTCCCACCACTTGATTTCCCTTTTTCCGTGGTACGCCTTTTCCACTGCCGCATCGAATACCGGTCTCGATGCAGCCCAAATGTCCGGGCCGACTCCGTCCCCCTCGATGAATCCCACGATGGGGTCGTCCGGAACCTCAAGCTTTCCGCTGCGAGCTGAAACGGTTATCCAACTTCCCTTAGGAGGGCCTGCAAACTCACTTGTCATTCATTCTTGCTCCATTGAAAGATGCGCGTGCGGTTTCGGTCCACGAACCATTCGTTTACGTGCAAAGGGCTTTCCCTCACGCGGTGCGTGGATACGGCGTGCTTCGCTCGCCACGTACTGCGCGCATATGGAACCGTACCTTGGAAATGAGACGCCTATCTCAGGAAACTCTTCTACAGTGACACGCTTTGAATTTCTCGGTGATCTTAACCCATTTCCTCAACGCTCCAACCTATCGCTCCTGTCATTGCGA
>JAVHLK010000114.1 GCA_031082285.1 Desulfomonilaceae bacterium | reverse complement strand
CCAAGATGCGGTCACGAATTCCTGTGAACACTCGACAGCGTCCCGTCCCGCGTTCTGCGCGGGATGCCCGTCATCTTCTGCGCCTCTTTGCCGGCCTCGCCCTCACTTCTCAGGAGCATATTCGGCACCAGGACGTAGGGGCAGGTCCCTGTGCCTGCCCTGGGTGCCGCAAAGACCGTGCCCGTCAGAAACATATTCGGTACCCTTGATCTTCCAGTTCCGCGATGACCAGCCGGCCCTCCTCCTCGGATCGTACTTCTATTTTCAGTCCGAAACCGGTGACAAAAAGTCTCCCTTCGTGTTGATGAATCTTCAGGGGGCCGGTGGACATGCCGATATCTCGCGGCGATCCGTTGTCTTGCGTGTCCATGTGCTCACTCCTCACGCTGATTCGTTGCCGGGAAGCGCCGCCGTGTTTATCGAAAAACGCGCGGTCGCCGACCGCTTCAAAGAGTCTTTGACAAGAACGACGCCGGTGACTTAGACTCTCAGTCAATACGGATTCGTCTCCGATCGCACGCCGGCGGAACACATGTGATTTCGGTGCCGGGAACGGAAACATGACGGCGGTCATTATTTGTATCGTATCGGTTTTGAGACGTGTTCACAATTGGAAAGGGGGTTTGGGCATGATTAGGAATGCGGTCGAATTGATGAGGGCAGGTCTCGCTGCCGCGGTCCTTATTCTTATTGTCCCCGCGCTTGCGTATGCGGATCAGCTGACCGTCCATGCTCGGAGGGACCTGGCATACCAGAGGCAAGACAATCAGTACTGGGGTGTTGCACTGGGCTTCAACCATCCCGTGTTTCCGTCAAATCTGGCAGAGTCCGCGGTCGTGACCGCGAACCGGTCGAAGCTCAAATTTCAGGTGCGAGTTCCGGATGGATCCAAGATTGCCTCCCGCCCCGCCAAGACATTCCTCATCGTGCCGGCGACTCCCCGGACCGAACGAGAAACGGTGAAGGTCACCATAAGGAAGGGGCTTTCCGACGCGTCGGGAAGACGACTGCTTGCCGACAACTATACCTATCAATTCGTGTCGATCGAGCGAGTGAGAGTAACGGGTACGTCCACGTTCTATCGCTCGAAAAGGGACAGAGGACTCATCCTTCAGCTGTCTGCTTACGTCCCGCGGGATGCAATCGTCCAAGCCGTCGAAATAGTTCCGTCCGTGAAGAATCTCAATATCGGTTACGATTCCGGCCCGAGTTTTCGAATCACCGGGGACTTCGAATATGATCGGGATTATGTGCTCAAGATCTCCGCGAAGCCATTCGACTCCGGTCGGGGAATCCTTGTCGGCGACGAGTTCCCCTTCAAGGGACCGGGAGTGTCGACGTCCATCACGCCAAAGACGAAGCGGTCCGTCGTGGAGCTCCTCGGTCGGCAGCTCTATCCTCTCAGTCTTTCCAACGTGACGAAGATCCAGTGTGGCATCAAGAAGATACCTCCGTTCTTGATACCTGACGTCGCCACAGCACTGCCGAACAAGGACGCCATGAACGAGCTCGATTTGCCGCGGCAAGTCGAAGAGTTGAAGAGTCTCGCGGCCAAGGGCAAGGTGAATCCGGTGTTCGCGGGAGATCTTGTCGAGGAGGCCGAGGTTTTTTTTGCCCCCGAGGCCCGAGAACATGTTCTCGGCTATTCCATGCCGCTCTCTTTTCGAGAAAACCCCAAAGTAGGCGGGGCGTGGATTGTTTCGCTCAGCGACGCGGACAGCGATTACGACAGTCAGGTCACCGAACCGATTCAGATAACCGACCTTTCGATCAGTTACAAGGTGTCGGCCGAATCCGTGTTGATCTGGGTGACGTCCATATACTCGGGCCTGCCGGTGCCCAATGTGGAAATGCTTTTGTATAGGTCCGACGGCACCCGGTACTTTGTGGGAAAGACCGACGCCGAAGGCCTGCTCCTCGTCAAGGACGGAAACACGTTTCCGGCGGTGATCGTACAAGACGGGAAAAGGGAAACGTCGCCACAGCCCATGGTTCTCGGGGACGTCACCTGGGCGGTTGCCGCAACCCCGACGGATGCCTGCGCGATCGAGTTGAGTTCTCTACGCCTGAAGCCGTTCGCGGTGAAGCAGACAAAGACTCAAAAAGAGAAACCGGAAGCCCTGAGGGGACAGGTATTCACCGAACGCGGCGTGTATCGTCCGGGAGAGACGGTCCACTTCAAGGTGGTGTCGAGAGCTTTCAAAGATAAGCGGATCGTGTCTCCCGAGGGAGCCAAGATGACCGTGGAGATACAGGATCCGCGTGGAGACGTTCATTACAAGAAAGTACTGACTCTCAGCCGATTCGGCTCCTGTTACGATACCCTCGCGACGGAGAGTTTTTCCCCGGTGGGCACGTATACCATCAAAGTCACACCGGACACCGGGCAAGGGACGGAACAGGCTTTCAGCGCGACCTTCATGGTCCAAGAGTTCAAGAGAGCAAGGCACTATGCCGCCATATCCATCAAACGCGGCACACGTCCCAGCGAAGCCTATGTCGGGCTCGAACGCGAGGACGAGTTTCTCAGCGTCGACGTTTCCGGTCAGTACTACACCGGAGGGCCGGTGAAGAACGGGCGTGTCAGGTGGAAGGCGACCCTGGTTCCCGTGGAGAACAAGGTTGCCGGACTGACCGGCTACTTTTTCGGCAACGAAGACGACGCGACGCGTTTTCTCGAATCGGGCGAATCAACGCTCGACGGGGACGGAAAACTTCAACTTGTGGTTCCCCTTGACCCGAAGCTGCTCACCGGAATTTACGGCATAAGGATATCGGCAACCGTACTGGACATCGACGGCGAGCCCGCCACGGAGGTGGATACCTTCAGCCCCAAACCGAACTACCTGGTGGGTATTTCACGGCACCCGAAGCAGGTCCAAGCCGGTTATGCCGGTGCGCTCAAGGTGGTGGTGGCGAATCAACAGGGCGAGAAGCTCGATTCCGGAACAGTGAACGCGGAGATCATGAGGCGGCAATACGTGTACATCCGGAAACGCGACTCGGAAGGCAATATCAATTATCTGTGGGAAGACGGCTGGATGAAGGACTTGTCGGTCAGTCAGGCCCTCGAACATGGGGAAGCGACGTTTCGCGCCGATATGAACCAGGCCGGAACATACCTCATTGTCTTCACTTTTGAAGACGAATCCGGACGCTACTCGAGCCAAACTCTCCTCCAGGTCGGCTGGGAGGGTTACGACGACATGCGGGAACGAGAGCAACAGGAGGAGGTGCGAACAAGCAACGAAATCCTCTTGTCCATGGACAAGAACGAGTATGCCGCGGGCGAAACCGTCCAGGTCCAATTCACGGCGCCGAGACCCATGGGGAAATGTCTCGTCTCGTTCGAACGGGGTGAGATCTTCGAATATCGAGTCGTGGATATTGCGCGGGGACAGAGCGGTTTCCAATTCACAATGGAAGAAGAGTATATCCCCAACGTGTACGTTTCCGTGATCGCTCCGGTCGGCCGGGAAGGATTTCCCGTGTATACCAGCCAGACGGACGCGGACGTGCCGATGGTGTACTATGGTTTCGCCAATATTTCGGCAACGAGTGAGGCTCAGAAACTTGCACTGGACATAGCGCCGGGAATCGGCGAGCTCAAGGCCAAACCGGCTGAGACCAAGAGGGTCGCATTCAAAGTCGTCGACCAGACCGGGAAGGGCGTCAAGGCGGAAATGGCGGTGTGCGTCGTGGACGAAGCCGTTCTTGCGTTGACGGGTTTTCGGACTCCGTCACTCTCGACGCTTACCAGGTTCGATCTGCCCTTGTCAGTGTTTTCAGGGGATCTGAGGCTCGACCTGGTGAGCCAGGATCTGTACCGAATTCTCTCCACAAAGCCGCTTACCGGGGGCGATGAGGGGTCCGGCATGGTAAGTCCGAGCTTGAGAAAGGATTTCCGGCCCGTCGCGTACTTCAACCCGGCCGTGATTACCAACGATGCGGGGGAAGCCGAGGTGCAATTCACGCTTCCCGATACCACCACGGCCTATCGGGTCTACGCGGTGGTCTGCAACGAAGGCTCGGGATTCGTGTCGGGTCAACGCACCATGGTCGTGACCAAGGAGTTCTTCATCGAACCGTCGGTGCCGAGATTCCTCATTCCGGGCGATCAGGCGACTTTCCCCGTGGTGCTGCACAACAAGACCGAGCATACGGGCGAATATGCGGGCACATCGGAGAGTTCTCGGGTCTTCGACGTGAGGCCGGAGAAATTTTCCGGGTCGTTGAATCCCCTGTCCTCCGGCTTAATCAAGGCAACGGCACTGGTGAAGACGGGAACGGACGAAGGCAAGCTGCGTTTTATGGGCCGGTTGACGATCGATTCCGAACGGTATGACGATGCAATCGAACTGAACGTCCCCATCCTATCAAGGTATTTGCCGGTGTTTCGTGCCGGGATGGGCAGCTTTGTCGGGTCGACGAAGATGGATGCCGAGTTTCCCGAAGCGTTGAAATCTCTCGATAAGAGTGATCTGAACCCGTTGGATTTCAAGGCGAACCTGATGTTGAGCACGACCAATTGGTCCAAGATCGCGCCGGGATTGAAATACCTGCTCCGCTATCCCTTCGGCTGCGTGGAACAGACAAGTTCCGGGATCATCCCCTTGGCCGGCATCAGGGAGCTTGCGAAGTCCTCGCTCATTCCGGGGATTACCGCGGAAGATACGGACAAGTTTCTCAAAGGGGGAATTGACCGTCTATTGTCCATGCAAACAACCTCCGGAGGGTTTGCCTACTGGCCCGGGGACACGCTCCCATCGTGGTGGGGCACGATGTATGCCGTGTTTGCACTCATTTCCGCGAGAGAAAGGGGTTTCGAAGTTCCGGACACCCGCTTGGACAAGGCTCTGGACTACTTACGAAAGAACCTTTTCGATACGAAGAAGGACCCGTTGCACGGCCAAGCCTGGACCAGGGAATTGGCCGTATTCAACCTCGCAATGGGTGGGAAATTGAACGGCCAAGAGCTCGCCGTCTTCTTCGAACAGTACGACAAGGTCGGGCAACAGTCCAAGGCGTTGCTCCTGCTGGCTGCACATAAGATCGGCTACTTATCCAAGGATCTGCTTGCCGACAAGGTCGGGAAGCTCGATCCTCGCGCCGATCCGAAACGCACCGGTTATGACGACTCCAGTTATCGAGAGATCGCGGCATGTCTGCTCGCCGCGGTGGAAATCGGAGGCGCACCCAAGAAGGCCGACGAGTGGGCGGGGCTCCTGTTGGCGGGGCTGAACCCTGAAGGTCGGTGGTATTCCACGGCGGACACGGGATGGTGTCTGCAGGCGTTGAGCAAGTATTTCGAGACAAGAAAAACGGATGAACCGGTCAATTTCAAGGTCACGATCCAATACGGCGACGAGAAGCCCCTGGATGTGAACATGTCCGACGCAGCATCGTTTGTGACCTTGGATCCGCTGAAACTGGTCAAGACGGGAAGGATCGAACTGAAATCCGAATCCAAACGTTTGATCAACTACACCTTGGATCTCACATATCCCGACGTGGTGACGGATCCGTCGGACCTATCCCACGGGTTTGCACTGACCAAGAAATACGAGAACCTCAACGGCAAACAGGAGATCCGGGTGGGCGACGTCATCCGGGTGACTCTCGAAATCGATCTCAGTCCGACCTCCCGTCGTGCCTGGGACCGGAAGTATGAATACCTGGCACTCGTCGATCCGGTCCCGGCCGGCATCGTGCCCATCAATTCGGAGTTGAAGAGTGAGGGCGTGGAGGAAGAGAAGAAACCGAGCGAAACGTACTATGAGGGCTTCTACGATTTCACGCCGTCCTATTCCGAATTCCGTGACGACGGCGTACGGGTGTTCAAGAACCGGGCATGGGGCGGCCGGTACAGATATACGTACCTGGCCCGAGCGGTTGCCGAGGGCGATTTCTGGATGAGGGCGTCCAGGATTTCCTTGATGTACAACCCGGAAGTCTTTGGGCGGACCAAGGGTGCGCGGGTGAAGATCCTCCCGGCCAGGTGACGGGAACATCTCGTGCGAATCGACCGTTCGCGTATGCAGGGGGACGAACTCAACGACCCTTTTGTCATTGCAGGCGAACCGATCTCTTTGACATAACTACGCAATAAGGGAGAGATTGCTTCGTCGCTCTGCTCCTCGCAATGACATTATCAAGGTTCTCATAGCGAGGGAGAAGCCCACGGCAATCTGGAAGGGTTAAGAATACGTGACCGTAAATAAGATACGGTGCACTACGCGTTCCTCACCAGCGACGCTGCGGCCGCTTCCATGTCGTCGGCGAGATCGTACGCGGTATGGTATCTGTCTTTCGATCCCTGGGAGAATCTCAGAAGAATGGAATTGATCTTGTCGTCAATGTAGGGATAGACGAGTTTGAGGTTGGCCAACTGATTGGGGAAGACGCTCTGCATGTCTTCCCGGCCCAACAGAACGGCGATTTCCGGATGATACAGCCTGATGTCCCTGAAGACGAGATAGTCTTTGCCCACGACAAAGCTCAGGAGGGTTCCCATCTCAAAAATATCCCTCATGAAGACGTTGTCCTTCTCCTTGTAATCGTAGTCGAAATCAATCCATCTGTACCTGCCGGTGCCCGTTTCCACGTACAGGTGGTCGGGGGTGATGTCTCCATGGATTTCACCCATTTCGTGAAGGTCTCCCATGGAACGGTACGCCGAGACCAGTCCGGTCAAGATTCCGTGAAGGTGTTCACGGTAATAGGTTTCGTGGTCGCATGGAATGCTTCTGACAACGTTGTCAAGGCTCACGCCGGGAATACGGTCCAGAATTCTCACTTTGTTTCCCCCCGCGTCGATCACGTGAAAGCCCTGCATAAATCCGGGATGACCTCTGACGCACTGGAGGATTCGAGCCTCCTTGTCGGGATTTCGCATGCAGGTGAACCCCAACCCCTCAATGCGACACGGGAATTCTTCCATGAAGGTGAGCTTCACGATCTTGCGATCACCGGTTACCAGGTTCACACAACTCTTGACCCAGGGCTTGGGCTCGCCCTCCAGGCCGAATTTCTTCTCCGATTCAGTGCCGCGAACCAGGTACCCGACACCGTTCAGCAGAAGGACGTCTCCATAGTTGACCTCATAGAAGTCCGTCGTGTCGTGCAGCACTCTGAAGATCCGGCACGTGGTGGAATCCGGAACATACTTCCTGGCAATCTCGCACCAGTCAGCGGTCGGCTGCTCGGCTTGAACGTACGTCATGGTTCCTCCCGTAGCCTCATGCAATCAACCTTCTTAAATACTATCGTCATTCACTCACAATCTCAATATCGCGGCACCAAGAATCGGCCGGATCTCCTCGGGACGCGCTTCAGGAGGCGCGGTCATGGACCGCGGTCGGCCCATATCAGGACCGGCTTTCAACCCTAAACCGTTGGACAAAACGGCTCCGAGGAGTAGTATGAACGGAGACCGTCGCGAGAGTCCAACGGGGGACGGCCGAGATTCACTGACGTTACGTGTGGGCTGAGCCGCCATTGACCCATTCAATTTCCCGATTCATCAAGGAGGCTGTCATGAAAAAAATGGTGCTCGTGGCTTTCAACGGAGAATTCATGTGCTTCGTCCATGTTCTGCTGAACGCACTTGATATGAAATCCCGAGGGTACGACGTGAAGATAGTGATTGAAGGCGCGGCCGTGAAGGTGATTCCGGAGCTTACCGTAGAGGGGAATCCCATGAAACATCTCTATGGGAAGGTGAAGGAGCAAGGATTGATAGACGCGGTATGCAAGGCATGCTCGACCAAGATGAACGTCCTGAGCGCGGTGGAAGCGGAGGGATTGCCCATAGCCGATGAGATGTCCGGTCATCCGAGTCTGGCACGATATATCGACGCGGGTTACGAGGTCATCACTTTTTGACGCCGCACGCGATGTAGGTGATGCGTGCATTCGCGAATTAACCTCCAATCTCAGCCGGAACGGCCGTGGGTAGGATCCTGCATGGGGGGCAAGCTGAACAAGCGCATGCAGAATCGGAAGAAACGTGTGGAGGTCACCGACTATGTCCAAGAATCCGGTCGAGATATTGTTGGTGGAAGACGAGGCGGTTCAGGTTGAGGCGTTCCGAAGATCCTTTGTAGAACTGGAAGATGCTTTTCGCCTGACCGTTGTGGTCAACGTCCGACAGGCACGTGACCGACTGGGCCTCGATCCTCCCGACGTCGTTGTCGCCAACTTGCACTTGTGTGACGGCAAAGGAACGGATCTACTGACTCCCATGAAGGAGAGTCTGTCGATCCCGCTCATAGTCATAGCGTCCGCCGGATGCGAACGGGATGCCGTTGAGGCTATCAAGGCGGGTGCCTTGGACTACGTGGTCAAGTCTCCAGAGAACTTTGCCCGTATGCCTCGAATAGTCGGCAGAGCACTTTGTGAGTGGGAGGATAAAGTCACACGTCGAAAAGCCGGGCAGGCGCTGCCGGCGGAAAATAGCAAGGCTCGAGAGTACATTGATACTGCCGCGGCAATCATTATGTCGCTCGACTCGGATTGCAGAGTAACTTTCGTGAATCAAACGGGCGTCGTTTTCTTCGGTTGGTCGTATGAGGAGATCGTCGGGAGAGATTGGGTCGGCGGATTCGTCCCAAAGGGTCGTGAAGAATCTGTCAGACGGGCCATTTCACGAGTGATGACCGGAGAAACAGCCCTTCCCGTCTACGTGGAGGGCTGGGTCGTCACGAGGAGCGGGCAGGAAAGGCTTGTGGGTTGGCGAAATGCGCTTCTCACCGGTCCCGCCGGAGCCATTGCCGGGGTACTGAGTACAGGAGAAGACGTCACTGAGCGTAAACTCGAGGAGGAAGCTCTACGCGCAAGCGCAGGGCGCTTTCGTGCAGTTTTCGAGGGAGCTCAGGAATGCATCATGATTAAGGACAGGTCGCTTAGATACACTGATGTCAACCCAGCTTTCTGCAAGCTGTTGGGACTGAGTGCATCCGATATTGTTGGACGTCGGGCCGAGGATTTGTTTGGCGTGGAAATTGCGAAACAAATCTCTGAGCGGAGTACCCGCGTCCTGGAAGGAGAGTTGATAGAGTCAGAGCAGACCCGAGTTGTTCGCGGGATGCCCTTGACCTTTCATGACACGGTATTTCCGCTCAAAGACACCAAAGAGGTCATCATCGGTATCTGCTACATTTCTCGTGACGTCACGGAACGAAGGCGGATTGCAGCGGACAGCCAAGTGCCGGCCCATGACTATCCATCCCCAAGTATGCAGAGAGCTTTGGAAAAGGCTGCTGTCGCGGCAAGAAATGACAGCACCATCCTTCTCCAAGGCGAAAGCGGCAGCGGAAAGGATTTCCTCGCAAAGTGGATACACAAGAATTCACTGCGTTCTCCCGGGCCATTCTTTTCAATAAACTGCGCTGCACTCGCCAAACAGCTTGCCGAGTCGGAGCTTTTCGGACATGAGAGGGGAGCTTTCACGGGCGCTGATCGGCGTAAGAAAGGGCTGCTGGAACTTGCGGAAGGCGGTACCATTCTTCTGAATGAGATCGGTGAACTGGATCTGTCTCTGCAAGGCAAGCTCCTGGCGTTTCTTGACACAAGGTCTTTTCTGCGTGTGGGCGGTGAGAAGCACGTGTACGTGAATGCGAGATTGATCGCCGCGTCTCATCGAGAACTTATGAAGGAAATGCAAGCGAAACGTTTTCTTGAACCTCTCTATTACCGCCTTAGCGTGTTTCCCCTGAGGGTTCCTCCCCTCAGGGAGAGGCAACAAGACCTGCCGATTCTCGCAGAAGACCTTATACGTAGGTTGGCAAATGAAATGCAGTTGACGGAGATCCCCGCGATCGATTCTACGGTTATCCGGAATTTGGCCGGTTACTCCTGGCCCGGCAACGTGAGGGAGCTGAGAAACGTGCTGGAGAGGTCACTGATACTCTGGAAAGGTGGGCCGTTCCATGTCGAGCTGCCGCAAGCTGAAAAGGGGGCGGATACGTGGTCGTACACGGTGAGCCACGACCCGAACAAGACGTTCCATGACATTTTGGAGGATGTGGCAGCGTCCCTGTGCGGCCATGCATTGAAGGTTTGCCGGGGCAACAAGAAGCAGGCCGCGATGTTCCTTCAGATCTCCCGAGAGACTTTGTATAGATATCTCAGGAAGTTGTAATGAGAGCCCAAAGAGTGGACACCTCATTCTATAGGTGCCCAAGAAATAGACGCAGAATCTTCTCTTAACATCCTAATATTGAAAAGACCCCCTATTTCATACGAACTATTTCGTCGCTGATGTCGTCAGCGTGAAGTCCACTTCGCTCATCCGTGTTTTTTTTCGAGAGACTTAACACACCAATATTGTTTGAGGTTGCAGCCTGGAAGAATGGCCGGATATCGTGGTACAGAATTTGCCAAGCGAGAAGAAGGTTCCGTTTACGTGAAACCTCTCGTGGGCGATCGAGGGAATACGGCGTCCTCGATCACTCCGTAGTTTCAGAGGTCAGAGGGTGGAGAAAAGCCGACCATTCGATGCTCGGAGTGAAAAGGACACGTACCTGCCGTGCATTTTGCACTACTGGCGAGCAATGGGAGGACAGGACGCAGTCTCCGACAATCTTGGGGTGACTCCGCAAGTTATTGAAATGAGTACTCTTGGAGACGATCTGATAGAGGCGGCCATGTCTGGAGATGTGGTGAAGGTGCGCCGACTCGTAGCCAACGGCGCAGACGTGAACTATGCCAATCGACTGGGAGTGACCCCGCTCATGGTCGCTGCTCAGTGGAACCGTCCGAACATAGTGAGCTTCTTGTTGTCGAAGCATGCCGATGTCGAGACGAAAGAGAATTCATCGGGGTGCAATGCACTTATCTTTGCATGTGTGTCGGGTAATTCCGACATCGTGGGCCTCATTCTAGCGCACGGTGCGCACGTCAATTCCACCAACAGAGACGGCAGGACGGCTCTTATGACGGCTTCCTTCCGCGGCGCCATCGCAGTAGTGAAAGTGCTGTTGAGCCACGGCGCGCATATTGACGCAGTGGATCGATTCGGCGCAACACCTCTCACCGAAGCGTCGATGGCCGGACACCGGGACGTGGTCACCCTCCTCATGTCCAAACGAGCCGATAAGGCACGCAAGTGTTGATTACTGTGAAGGTTGAGCCGCTCCAAGAAAGTCTCGGAATCCATTTATCGAGGAGACGGTAATGAGAGTAGCAATAACAGCGCAAGGCAAAGATCTGGACACTGAGATGGACCCTCGCTTTGGACGGGCCCAGTATATCCTCATCGTCGATACTGACGGCACGATTGTCGATGTTATCGACAACGAAGAAAATCGAGCAGCAATGGGTGGTGCCGGTATATCGGCCGCGAAGCGGTTGGCGGACAGAAAGGTCGACGTGCTTCTGACGGGGAGTACCGGCCCAAACGCTCGAGCAGCCCTTGGCGCAGCAGGAATCGCAATTTGCGAAGGCAAGTGGGGAACCGCGCGTCAAGCCCTGGAGCGTTTCAATAGTGGGGACGTGAGCTATTTAAGCAGCGAACGTCAGGATGCCGCCGGAGGTCTTTCGGGAGTCCCCGGTAGCCGGGGGATGGGTGGCGGTCGCGGTATGGGGATGGGCCGCGGCAGGGGAAGGGGTGGAGGGGGAGGAAGAGGTCGTGGAACGGGGTAACTCAGCGATCGAGTCAGCCGCTCCAGCGCTCAAGCCGTTTCCCTCGGCTTGGACCATCTGTGGAGTAGGATTCCGGGTACGGTCGCATGTGAAACTGATGACCTTGAATTGCGTCCCCATGTAGTGGAGGAGGAAAAGGCAGCATACGGATAGGGCGTTCTGATAAGGCCGCAGCGGCGCTGTAAGCGCCTTTGTGAGAAGTGAGCTTCAGGACGAACGGGAGAAGCATCACAAATCATTATGGTCAAAGGAGGTGCGAATGAGGAGGTATGTATGTCTCGCGTTGGTTTTCGTGGTTCTCGGTTTCACAGGAGGGGGCGTGCGTGCGGAAGCCGGTGTACCGGTTCCGGAACAGGAGTGTTTCTATCTCAAGAGCCTGCATTTTACGGCAAAGGGAATGGAACACTGGTACAGCAAGGAGCAGGGCGGTCTCGAATTGATCACCGGGGTTCCCTATTCGAAGCTTGCATGCCAGAAGTGCCACGCGGCCGGCTGTGATCGATGTCATCGAACAGAGAAGGGACAGCGTCTGTCCTACACCATCAAGGCTGCTCAAAACCAAAACACGTGCCTGGAATGTCATGGCCGTGAAAAGGCAATGATGAGGATTGATCTCCGGAATAAACAGGAGGACGTCCATCTGGCGAAGGGAATGACTTGCACGGATTGCCACTCGCAACGGGAGATGCACGGCGACGGTATTCAATACGTCTCTTTGAAACAACCCGGAGCCATGGACACGAACTGTGAGAAGTGCCATAACGCGCTCAAACCCACCGATGCGCACACTGTACACGAGGGGAAGCTTGACTGCAAGGCCTGCCATGTCCGCCATGTGGTGAGTTGCACCAACTGCCATTTCGATCACATGGTCGAGACGGGAGAGCGCAAGGCCATTCCCGTTGATGGTTGGGTCTTTCTCATGAACTACAAAGACAAGGTTTCTTCCGCCAATATGCAGACGTTCCTGGTGCGCCCAAATAAGACGTTCCTCATGTTCGCTCCCCACATGAGCCATTCGATCATGAAAGCGGGAAGGAAATGCAACGACTGCCATGGAACTAAGTCTGTGAACCAGATCAACAAGGAAAAGAAGATCAAGCTTACGTGGATGGAAGACGGCAAGGTCGTCAACGTCAAAGGTGTAATTCCAATAGCTCAAGGGGTCAAATACGAGTGTGCATATCTCGACCTAAAAGACGAGAAATGGGAACCGGTCAAGAATCCTAAGGATCCGGTCCTGCAATTTGCCGCTTACGGTAAACCTCTTACCAAGGACCAGATGGAAGTACTCGCTGAAGCTCAGGAAGAGCCGGAGGCTGAGATGAAGCGAACTGGGACCGCGAAGTAGACCATTGAGCACGAACCAGGTAACCGCCTTACGTCCATTGCGATAGGTACCGCCTCCGTGCAACTCGCTGAGATGTGATAGCGAGACGCTCCGGCATGCTGGAGGATGAATGTTGCTCCTCGGAAGTGCTTCCGAAGGTGGCGGAGGTCCTTCGCGCTTACTGCAGGGGGACACTCGGCGAATTGCTGCATCAAGACGGAAGCTGGTTCACTGAACGCCTCGTCGTTGGTTCTGTTTCGATACCACGGCGAGGCATGTTCTCCCCGAAATCGGAAAACGAGGTTACCGATGAGGTAGCGCTTTGCGCTATGATCGAGGACTCTTGACAGAAGCTCTACCTGCTTTGAGCGTCTTCGGTCGTATGGTGTGTCGTCCGGAATCAGTACATCTTTTCTCCTCTCATCGGTCAGTGGTTGCACAAGAAAACTCTGATAATCGCAGCAGACAGGAGTCCAAGGAACCGACGCCGGCGTGTCTCGGGACAGAGAGAAATCGATAAACAACACCCTTTCTTATCGGGCTGTGGGGCAGTTGTGCACACCCGTGTAGACAAATAGGGCCAAGTCAAAGATGGTTCTGAGAATCAGCAGAGGAATGCTGCGTCGAACTTTCCTTATCCCGGCCCGACTCAGCAACGTGCCCATCCTGAACCGACCCATGAATTCGTCGATCCGACCGCTAACTTCTTGATCAAGCACCTCAGATGGGCTACTTTTCATAACGGGGTGTCCTCCTGTACTTTCTTGTATTGCACATACTTAGATAGCACAGTAGACGCCCCTTCGCGAGCCTATTCGACTGCTTTCGTTAGCTTTTCCTCACATTTCTTAACCGCGAAAGTTGAGTTAGTAATCCTTGTACAGCAACGACCTCGGCCCGAGTCTTCTCGGCTCCCACGGG
>JAVHLK010000113.1 GCA_031082285.1 Desulfomonilaceae bacterium | reverse complement strand
AATGGACACCGCTCCAAACACCGACCGATACGAACAGATCCTGTCACGGACATATGGAACTCGGTTACCCTGTGCATCCACGATTTCCTTGCCCGCATATCCGGTCCCCCTCTCGGACACAAACTCCTCAAGAGCAGCTCTTCCGACCGCCATCACCATGGGAAGAAGGCGCCTTTCCACTTCTTCGATCTCCATCGCCTGTGCCGATCCACGCACAAACGTGAGAATCTCATTGACCATCGAAGCCATGTCGGTTATTGATCTGTTCATTTCCGGTCCTCCCTTGCGGATACATCGTTCGGCAAACGCCATGTACCCTATACGAGGACCGGAAACCAGTAATTTCTCTAGGCTATCTACTTGTTTTTACCCGATTCATCTCTGACCAAAAATCGCGGCACCCAGAATTTCACAAGTTCTGCTACGTAAAACAGTAAACGCTCGGTAGCGTCCCGGCGTCCCTGCCGGGCGGAGGATAGTACGTTGTTTCCGATAAAGAATACCGGCACGGAGGCCGGCGCTACCAAAGCAGCTACTGCTGCCTTGAATGGGACACCGCATTTGCGCCATAAAGCACTAAGGATCGTTCACGTCGGACCCGAAACCGACAGCATGTAGCCCACTCCCTGAATGGTCTTGATGAACCTCGGTTCGGCGGGATTGTCCTCCAATTTGGACCGCAGATGCTGTATGTGGACGTCTATGGCCCTGCTGTCTCGATAGAGTTCTCCGTCGGGCCACAGTGCGCTTCGAATAGCTTGCCTGTTGAGTACCCGTCCGGCATTGCGTGCCAGGAGCACGAGCAATGTGAATTGCCTTTGAGTCAGTCTTATCCTCTCTCCGCGTTTCCTGACCATATTCTGGCTAATGTCGATTTCGAGATCCCCCAGCGTCAGCATCTCCGCATCGGCCGGCATTGGTCGTCGCCGGCGAAGGCACGCCTTGACTCTCGCGGCAAGTTCAAGATAGTCGAACGGCTTTACCATGTAGTCGTCTGCGCCGGTTTCCAGGCCCAACACCTTGTCCGGGATGCGGTCCCGGGCGGTCAGCATGATGATCGGTACGTCGGATTTCTCCCTGATGGAAAGGCATATCTGAATGCCGTCAATGTCGGGAAGGGTCAAATCGAGAATCACCAGGTCCGGCTCCTGCCGGCTGAAAGAATCCTCGGCATCTTTCCCGGTGGAAACCGCGGTGACCAGGTAGCCGTCCAGATTCAGATTGTCTTCAAGAATCCGTAGGATGTCCACGTCGTCGTCAACCAGGAGTATTCGTGAAGCGTTCATTGTCCTTGTGACTCGGAAGGGTGAACGCGAAACGGCAGCCTTTCCCGAGATCGCTTTCCACCCAAATTTCTCCACCATGAGCCTCGACGAGGCCCTTGCATACCGCCAGTCCGATACCGGACGAACCTTGGTGGATTTTTGACCCGCGTGTGTCCGGAACTTGATAGAATTTCTCGAACACGGTCGTATGATACTTTTCATCAATGCCGGGTCCCTGATCTTGGACCGAGACCTCGATCCAGTGGTCGCGACCGTCGGCAATCCTTACGGTGACGGTTCCGTGATCCGGGGAGAATCTGATCGCGTTGGACAATAGGTTGGTGAGAACCTGATAGATTCGCTGTTCGTCAAACATTGCAGGCACTTCATCAGGGGCATCCGACACCAGCTTCACGGATCTTTTTTGGGCTACGGCTTGCTGAGAAAGGACCGCGTCCTCAACAACGGCCTTGAGGCAATTCTCCCGTATATCCAACTCGAGCTGCCCGGATTCGATCTTGGAATAGGCAAGGAAATCCACCACCGTTTTGATCAGGCGGTCGGTGTTTCTCTTGATAATGTCCAGATAGACGTTTTCGGCGAATGAGTGATTGCGTGCAAGAATGTCGGCCGCACCCTTGATGCTGGTCAGAGGTGTTCTCATTTCATGAGAGACGTCCGAAAAGAAATCGGATTTGGCTTTGTTGAGACGCGCCAAATCTTGGTTGGCCCTTTCAAGATCCTCGTTGGTCCGGGAGAGATCCTTCGTGGCGGCGGCTATCTTGAGTTCCAATTCCTCGTGTTGATCCTTGAGCTTTTCATCGAGTACATAGCAGAAGTCGGTAATTTCCTTGAGTTCGTCACCATGCTCGTGTGAACGGGAATTGTCCGTGCCGACAAGGTTCATCCTGCCGATCAAGGCCCGAATGTCGCGGATACGCGTGAACACGAGGGAGCGGGTGGTTACGAAGAGCAGAACGACCAGAGAGCCGGCGAACCCCAGGCCCGACCCGATGAGGATAATTCGATTTCGTATTATGGCTGATTGGGCTTCCTCCATGGGGATGAGGACGCTCAGACACCCGCCGACCTCTCCGGGTTTGTAATTCTGAACCATGTGACACTGCATGCAGTCTTCATTCACGTACAAGGGGGCGATGTACCGCAAGACCTTCCGACCCTCGCGGTGCTCGATCCGAAAAATCCCGCTCGTCGGTGAAGACCTGAATTGCTCCAGTGCTTCCTCTTCAAGTGCGTCCGGTGCGTTTTGCGGGTTGAGCCGGGTCGTGTTTGCGAGCTTGAATGAATAGAGCCCCCCTCTTGACGCGCGGTCTGAAAGGTGCCTGGTAATTACGGATGGACTAATCTTCGTGAACACCGAGCCGTCTGCGGACTTCACGTCGGGTTCGCTGAGAAAAGGGCTGGATCGGACTGTTTCGGTCTTGGGAACCAGCACCGTCTTGTGTTCCGCGACCCATTGTCTGGTAAGCACTATCTGTTTGTGTAGTATAATCGCCTGCTTTTTCACCTGCTCCATGATCGCCTGTTCTTGTTGCTGCGAAAACCAGACAAATACCAACAGGAAGATTGCCGCAATGGCAATTGACGTGCTGAGGAGAAACTTGACCGAGATCTTACTATCCGAAAGGGTGATCAATGAAGATAACATGGCGGTACTACTATAGTAAGGCGGCACCGTTCACAACGAGAACCTGTGATTCAATTCAACCGCGTGTTCCTTATTCAATTTTACAGGTTCTTTACACTCTTTTACAACACCTTTACAGGCACTCAGGGCATAATGCAAGAGGTGCGATTTTCACCGTCCGACACAGTGGGGAGATCGGATGGGCACGCGGGACCATTGAGCCGTTACCGCATCCGGCCGAGCCGAGAAAAGGCGAAATCACGTCAGCGACCGTATTACTTACCGATACAGGGAGTGGAGCCATGAGAAGAATTCTCATATTAATCGTACCGGTGCTTTTGTTCGTTTCGTTCCAGGCCACGGCCGCCGTGAAGGTGGATCCCAAACTGTATGGGGCCCCGGAGGGGCAGGTCTGTATCAAGTGTCACGAGTTGAAGACACCGGGCTTGTTCAAGATGTGGAAGCTCGGCCGGATGGGTCAGGCGGGGGTCAATTGCTACGACTGCCATCGGGCCGAGAAGAAGACGGATAAGACGCCTGGAGACGTCGACGGGTACGACCACAGAGGCTTCTGGATTGCCACGCTGGTAAGTCCCAAGGATTGCGCCCGCTGTCATAAGGAGCAGTTCGACCAGCAGCAGCCCTCTCACCACGCGAAGGGCGCTGATATTCTCGACTCCCTGGACAATTATCTCGGAACGGTTGTCGGAGGTCCCCCATGCGTGACGACGGGCTGCCGCCAATGCCACGGGTCCACAATCAAGGTGCTGGAGAACGGGAGACTGGATCCTTCCACATGGCCCAACACGGGCATTGGGCGCATCAATCCGGACGGGAGTAAAGGAAGCTGCTCGGCATGCCACACCCGGCATCGGTTTTCCCGTGAACAGGCACGGCGGCCCGATGCGTGCGGCAAGTGCCACTTGGGTCCGGATCATCCTCAACTGGAGGTGTACAACGAATCCAAGCACGGGATACTCTACCAGGCATTCAGGGATAAACTCAACATGGATCGTGTGGACTGGGTTGTCGGAATAGACTATCAAGACGCCGCAACCTGCGCCACCTGTCACATCTCGGCTACCCCGAACCAAAAGGCCTCACACGATGTGGGGACCAGAATATCGTGGACGCTCAGGCCGCCCATATCCAAGAAGTTGACCAATTGGAAACAGCGACGAGACAACATGAAGGATGTCTGCAGACAGTGTCACGGCGACTTCATGGTCGAGGGCTTCTACACTCAGTTCGACGAACTGGTTGAGTTCTATAACAACAAGTTCGCCATTCCCGCCACTAACGTCCGCCAGAGACTGATGGACATGGGCAAGATCTCCAAGGCCGACTTTGATGACAAGATCGATTGGATTTACTGGGAACTCTGGCATCACGAGGGCCGTCGAGCACGTCACGGCGCGTCCATGATGGGTCCCGACTATACGTGGTGGCACGGGATGTACGAGGTGGCCAAGCACTTCTATGTGAATTTCCTTCCTGAAGTGGAACGCATCATGGGAGGAAAGGCTGCGGCCGCTCCTCTCCTGGACGAATTGGTCTTCAGCGATCCGCAACACAAATGGTACAAGGAAGGCATGAGCAAGGAAGAGCTCAAGAGACTGGAAAACTTCTACCAACAACGATACGGCGGCAAAGAGGCCAAATAGGCTCAGGCCTCAAGGCCTTACAGAGTTAAGGGCGAATTCATGAAAGGAATCAAAGGAATCCGAAAAGTCGCTCTCTTGGTCCTGTCACTGGCATTGGCCCTGACCGGGACGGCTCTGAAACCCGTGTCGGCCATCGAGGAGTCACGGATTCAGAGCTTTCCTCAGGAGGTCAATGAGGATCCGGAGAGGAAGGCCGAACAGGAATTCCCCGTACCGTTCAAGCCCCTGCCCAAAACCATCACTCCGTGCCGCGCGTGTCACGGGCCGGAAAAGGACTTCCCCGTGAATTTCGAACGCCGGGAAGCCCTTCTGGTGCACAGGAATATTCGGCTGAACCACGGCGGGGTCCGCGTCTGGTGCCTGGACTGCCATCATCCGGATAACCGCAACTACCTGCTTCCGCTCAGTGACGGGAAGCTGATCACGTTTGAACACTCCTACCTGCTGTGCGGAAAGTGTCACGGCACCAAATACAGGGATTGGCGCAATGGGATACATGGAAAGAGAACCGGATTTTGGAACGGCAGGAAGGAATATCTCCTATGCGTGAACTGCCACGATCCTCATGAGCCGAAGTTTAAGCCCATCCCTCCCATGCCGCCGCCGAAAAGGCCTCGGACGCCCAGAGAGGACTTGTCCGGAAGCACGAAACACTAAAGGTTCCGAGCCATGAGTGAACAGAGCGACACAGTCACCAACAAGGGTTCGATCTCACCGGGAGGACATGGTTCGGGATCGGGAGAAAGCCCCGAGCCTGTTGTCTCCGGACCGGAAAAGGCACATGTGCGACGTGCCGGCCGCGCCGGCGTGGTATCGCCGTGGGAGAAATCCGGGGGGCAAGAGGGAACCTCCGTCAAGTCCTTTGGGGCTCCCCACAGGCACGCGACAAAGCCCTTGGAACGGGCGGAAGAAGAAACTCTTCCAAGCCGGCGGAGGTTCTTGGCCGGAGCCGTCGGGCTACTGGGCATGATGGCCGTCAGCTCGTGTTCTTGGGAAGAGTTCTTCCAACAGCAGTTCCAGCGGATGACCGAGGCGGATCTTGAAGCAGTGGTCGAGCGACTGAGGGCGGAGTACAAAGAGAAGTACGGAAAGGACTTCGTTGTGGGGACCGAAGGTCCGTTGGACGGAACTCTTTTCGGCTATGCCCTGGACATCCAACGCTGTATCGGTTGCAGGAAGTGCGTGTACGCGTGCGTCGAGGAGAACAACCTTGCGCGAACCCCCGAACAAATTCAGTACATACGGGTACTCAGATTCAAAGACGGGACGATGAACCTCGAGGAGTCGGAGATTTACTACGATCCCGAAGAAGTCCCTGAAGACGGCTATTACTATATGCCGGTCCAGTGCCAGCATTGCGCAAACGCTCCCTGCACCAAGGTGTGCCCCGTGCGAGCCACCTGGACCGAACCGGACGGCATAGTCGTGGTAGACTACAATTGGTGTATCGGGTGCCGGTATTGCATGGCCGCGTGCCCATACCAGGGCAGGTGGTTCAATTGGGGCGAACCGCACGTGCCAAAGGAGGAACTCAACACCCAAACGCACTACCTGGGCAATCGCCCGAGAATGAAGAATGTTGTGGAAAAATGCACGTTCTGCATCCAGCGGGTACGCAAGGGACAATATCCCAAGTGTGTGGAAGCCTGCCCGGTGGGCGCGCGCAAGTTTGGGAACCTCTTGGATCCCAACAGCGAGATCCGAAAGATCATCGAGACCAAGAGGGTCTTTCGATTGAAGTCGGAGCTGAACACTCAACCGAGGTTTTACTACTTCTTCGCTACCTGACACGTGAGGATCGTCATGGAGAGATCCGGTTTCATATCCTCTGCAGTCAAGAGACTCGTGACCGGGCCGCCTTTGTATTACGCATGGGTCCTGGCCTTGCTGGTCACCGCGGTGGTCGGCGTGATCGCGTACACCGCACAACTGAAGCAGGGCCTCGTGGTCACGGGAATGACGAGTTTCGTCTCCTGGGGTCTGTACATAGGAAATTTCACCTTTCTCGTCGGCGTGGCGGCCGCGGCGGTGCTTCTCATCATTCCCGCCTACCTCTATGAATTCGGTCCCATAAAGGAGATCGTCATTGTGGGTGAGGCATTGGCGGTGAGCGCATTGATGATGTGTATGATGTTCGTCACCGCGGACTTGGGCAGGCCCGACAGAATATGGCATCTGATTCCTGGACTGGGGATACTCAATCTCCCGAGTTCCATGCTTGGCTGGGATATCGTGGTGCTGAACGGCTACCTGTTTCTCAACCTCTTCATACCGGGCTACATCCTGGTGCGCGCGTACCAAGTGAAAGAAGTGAACATGAAGTTCATCCTTCCGTTCATTCTTCTGTCCATCCCTTGGGCCGTGAGCATTCACACCGTCACCGCGTTCATCTACAACGGCCTGGCCGCAAGACCCTTCTGGAACGCTTCGATTCTTGCTCCTCGGTTTCTCGCGTCGGCATTCTGCTCGGGGCCGGCCCTCATTATCCTTCTGTTCCAGGTTGTCCGAAAATACAGCAAGTTTCATGTCAAGGACGAGGCTCTGTTCAAACTCGCCGAGATCGTTGCGGTTGCCATGGCCGTAAACCTGTTCCTCGCGGCCGCGGAATTCTTTAAGGAACTCTACTCGGACACTCACCACCTTGCTCCCCTGGAATACCTTTATTGGGGTTTCCACGGGAAGGGGAGCCTCGTGCCGTGGGTCTGGACGGCAATGGCCTTCAACATCGCAGCGTTCGTAATCTTCTTGATCCCCAAGACCCGAAAGAACTTCGTTACACTCAACCTCGGTGCGGTCCTCATCATCTGTGGGATATGGATCGAAAAGGGGATGGGCCTGATTATACCCGGATTTATCCCGTCCCCGCTGGGAAGGGTGTGGGAGTATGTGCCCACTACGATCGAGGTGCTGGTCTCCATGGGGATATGGGCAATCGGATTGCTGATACTCACTCTCATACTCAAGATCATCATTCCCATTGAGACCGGGGAGTTCACGAGGGCCGGTCGGGTCGCGGCCTGAATTCGCAGTAGGAGTAGGATCATGTCTCCACAATCGATTCTCCGCCGGGTGCGCGTCGGAGCTGCTATGCTCATGCTGCTCGCTGTCGGTTCGCCGTGCGGGGTGTGGGCTGAAGAGGCATCTCAGCCGAATGACGTGCCCTCCCTCCTGAAGGATCTCGGAAGCTCGGACTCCTCAATCGCATCCCAGGCCGCGAAGAGGCTCTCACTCAAGGGTACGGATTCCAAGCACGTGATTTCGGCCCTGGCCGAAGCCATCAAGCATCCCAACGAATTGGTCAGACTGACCGTGATCGAGGCTCTGTCCGAACTGGGCCCTGATGCCGGACCGGCCGTTCCCGCTCTGAGCGATGCGTTGCAGGACAAGGATCCCATGATCCGAGAGGCGGCGGCTTTGGCTCTGTTCAGCACGGGAGCCCAGGCCCGCAAGGCCGTTCCGGCCCTGATCGGACGCCTGGATGACCCGAGCAAACGGGTGAGGGACGGGGTGGTATTGGTCCTGGCCAATCTGGGAAAGGATGCCGTTGGAGGCCTGATAAAGGCTCTCGACAGTAGCGATGTTCTTGTGAGGGCGACCGCGGCCCAGGCCCTTGGGAGAATGGGAGCGGTCGCTGTTCCGGACCTCATTACCGTCCTGAAAAGGGCCGAACCCGGATCTTCGGAAGCCGCGTCGATAGCCTTGATATATGTGGGCCCGCCGGCCGTCCCCCCGCTCATCGACCTGGTGACCGCCGGAAACGCAAAGGCGGCCAAACTGGCCGGTGATACTCTCGAAGGCATCGGAGCCGCGGCCGTGCCCGGTCTGGTCAGGGAATTGAAGAAGAGACGTTGACGGAAGAGGGTCGGATCGCCCTGCGGGGCGGCCGATGGAGCGCTCACACGCACTGAAACGAGATCATCCGCCCCAACGGGGGCGTGAAGCCATGGAGTCCGTCCTTCACGCAGGAACGAGGAGGAGAAGAATATGAGAAAGGCGGTCTGTTTTTTGACGACCCTGACCCTTTTGCTCGCAATGCCGCTGGTGATATCGTCTCAGGACAAGGATTGCCCCGACTGCCCGAAGAAGGGACCGGCAAAGTCCTCGGTGCTCGATCCCGGCTGGAAGGAGTTCACCGCGCCCCCTTTGGCTCCCGGCCAGTCGCCGGACTGCCACAGGGTCCAGTTCGGTAAACAAGACTGCATGGAATGTCACAAGAAGGAGACGCCACGGGGCTATCAGGCGTGGCTCGGTTCCAAGCACGGCATCAATAACGTCAAGTGTGGTGTGTGCCACGGTGATGTGAAGAACTATCGCGCGTTTCCCGGCAAGGATATATGTATCGGATGTCATTCATATCAAGTGAAGCACATGCCTGAGGACAGCCTTGTGACGAATTGTTCATACTGCCACAAAGGCCACTGGTTTACCGTACATAGTGTCGAGAAATACGGGCGTTTCGCATTTGGTAAGGAAAGAGAACGTCTGAGAGTTCCCGGGTTCTAAATCCGTCCGGTCAGGCCATACGAATTGGGAGGACGCCATGAACATGACACGAAGAGACATGATCAAACTGTCCGCAGCTGCTTTCGCTGCCGGTGCACTGAATATACCTTTCTCCGGCCGAGCGGACGCGGCGGGCGGGGATGCGGTCGAGGTCGATCGGTGGATAAAAGGAGCGTGCCGCTTCTGTGGGACGGGATGCGGAGTGTATGTGGGAGTGAGGGACGGCAAGATTGCCGGCATCAGAGGTAATCCCGAGGCGCTCACGAACTTCGGCTTTCTCTGCGTGAAAGGCTTCAAAGGCTACACCAGCATGTACCATCCCGACAGACTCAAGTACCCGATGATCAGGGACGAAAAAGGCGCGTTCAAGAGAGTTGACTGGAACGGAGCTCTGGACGCGGTTGCCGCAAAATTCAAGGAACTTCAGCAGAAACATGGGAAGGACGCGGTCGCGTACTACGGATCGGGCCAGTGCATGACCGAAGAGAGCTACACCTTCAACAAACTCTGGAAAGGCGGCTTTCGATCGAACATGGTGGAGGGTAATCCGAGGCTGTGCATGGCATCTGCGGTCGGAGGGTACGTGACCACCTTCGGGACCGACGAACCCGCGGGCTCCTATGCCGATATCGAGAAGGCGCGCACGTTTTTTCTTTGCGGTTCCAATATGTCTGAATGTCACCCCATCATATTCAGGCGCATCGCGAGGCAGAAACTCAAGGAACCGGACCGGATCAACGTCATAGTCTGCGAACCGAGAATGACCTCCACCGCCCGAATCGCCGATGTCTGGCTTCCTGCCGACCCCGGCACGGACTTGGCCGTATTTCATTGCATGGCAAGGGAAATCATAAAGAACAACTGGATCGACAACTACTACATCAGGAACCTTTGCCGATTCACCACCGGAAAGCAAGTCGTGGATTTCAATGCATATGTTGAGTTCTTGGAGCAGTTTACCCCGGAGAGCGTGGAGAAGATCACCCGATGTCCCGCGGCCAACATCAAAGAAGCGGCCCGGTTGTTCGGTTCTCAGGGCCCGACGATGAGCCTCTGGACCATGGGCCTCAACCAGAGGACAAGAGGCGTCTGGGCCAACAATCTGGTTCACAATCTTCATCTCATAACGGGAAACATATGTAAGGACGGTGCCGATTCATTCTCTTTGACCGGTCAACCCAATGCATGCGGCGGAGTCCGAGAGACGGGGACGCTTTGCCATCTCCTCCCCGGCACGCGTCCGGTCGCGGACCCAAAAGTGAGGGCTCAAGTTGAAGAAGCTTGGAACCTTGCCGAGGGCACCATCGACCCCAATCCGGGGTTTCACACCATGAAGATGTTCGAGTCGCTGGGCGGCGAGAACGACGCGTCCAAGGCCATCAAGGGAATGCTGATCACCACGACGAATCCCGCTCAGTCCCTGCCCAATACGCACAAGTACATCAAGGGCATGAAGGACGCGTTTCTCGTTGTACTCGACATCTTTCCCACCCGCACGACTCAGCTCGCGGATGTCATCCTGCCGGCCGCGTTCATTTACGAGAAGGGCGGAGTGTACGGCTGCTCGGAAAGACGAAGCCAATTGACGGGCAAGTGTGTTGAGCCCCCGGGGGAGGCAAGGCCGGACCTATGGATCGGTGCCCGGATCGCCAAGAGAATGGGTCTGGAGAAGTTGATACCGTGGAACGGCGACGATGCCCCGAAAAACTACAAGATGGCGTGGGACGATTATCGCAACTGCGTGAAGATGACGGAACACACGCTGTACGGCATGACCTACGAGCGGCTCGGAAAACTGGAGGCGGGATTGCAGTGGCCGTGTCCGGACGAAAAGAGTCCGGGAACGGCTCAGCGCTACGTTCGGGGCAAAGATCCCCTCATGGACATGCCGGAAATAGTCAAGGTGCCTCCGACCGCCATGATCTATTTCTATGCGGACAAGCAGCATGAGGGGAAGGCCAACGTGTTTCTCCGGCCGTACGTGGGGGCCGAAGAGCCACCGGACAAGGACTACCCCTTTTTCCTCACCACCGGGAGGGTGATCGAGCAATGGCATACGGGCACCATGACCATGAGGGTGCCGGAAATTGCCAGGGCGCAACCAAACGCGTACCTGGAGATCAACCCCGAGGACGCGGAGGCCTACGGCATAAGAAACGGCGACCTGGTGAAACTCGTCAGCCGCCGCGGGTTTAACGTCCTGCCTGCCAGAGTGGTCAAGAACTCGCTGCCCGGAATACTCTTCGTTCCATGGTTCGACCAGAATTGGGCTCGCATGATAAACAGGGTAACGATAGACGCCGTAGACGACGGGTCCAAACAGCCGGAATTCAAGATTTGCGCGGCACGGATCGAGAGAGTGGGGGATCCCAAGGACGTGGCGGACATGACCGTCATATCCAACGTGGATGCTCCGTTTCCGCAAAAGATATCCTAGAGAAACTCGGGACGGGTCGCGGCGAAATGAGATTGCTTCACGTTCCTCGCAATGACGACTTCGACGATGTGTGTGCGAGGAGCGGAGGCCCGCGCAGAACGCGGGGAGCAATCGCCATCGCGAAAAACCCGTCACCGAACGTATGAATCAGAGCACTCAGCGTCATTCTTGCGAGTGATCGCGGTCAACGGAGAATATCCCCATGGTCATCACCGGAAGTGCGGTTCTCGTAGATCGGGGATCGGCTGAAGATGTGATCGAGCGGCTGAAACAATACCCGCAGGTGACCTATCACGTTGCGTCGGATGCCGGGACGGAACTCGTAGTGAATCTCGAGGCGGACGACTTCGAGGACTTGGAACGTCTGTGCAGCCGGCTGAAAGACGAAGTTTGCGAGATTGTCGATATTGCTCACATCTACGTCAACTTTGAAGACGAGATCCATAAGATCCGGTCGGGAAGGGTTGATAAGACCCGTCTGAAGAAGCCCAAATTCTTCGACGAACGCTGAGTGAATGGTTGTACTAATGAGGTCGCGAATTCCCAGGTTCCCCCTGGAAACGAGAAGACCGCGGAGGGCTTCTCTGTTCGGAAAGCGTGCGAGAGAAATCCATTGGGCAGCGGATTGAAGGGCTTTCTAAAGCGTGTGTTCCTGCACGGTGAGAACCCGTTTGTGGATCGCTACGCGACCAACAGGCTTAGACCGCCGGGCGCGGTGAACGAGGAGCGCTTCATGGCTCTCTGTATCCGGTGCAACCGATGCCTGGAGGTCTGCCCGTACGGATCCATCAAACGCGCAGGATGGGGTACGACAATCGGCACGCCATACGTACTGCCTGAAGACAAGGCATGCTATTTGTGCATGGCGTGCTGTCGTTTGTGTCCCACCGGGGCCTTGAACCCGACGTTGCGCAACCCCGAGAAGGTGCGGATGGGCAAAGCCTCCATCGACGCATCGATCTGCTACAGCAGGCTGTTTTTCGACCACGATGTTCTCCCGGACACCGAGGGACGGAAAATCGGAGCCATCTGCAACACCTGCTACAACGTCTGTCCACTCGCCGACAAAGCCATCATGCTGAAAGACAATCTTTTCCCCGTGGTGCTCGACGGATGTGTCGGATGCGGTATCTGCGTCGAGAAATGTCCTACCAGGCCCGCACGAGCCGTCAACGTCACCCCCGCGGGCATGGGGAAGGTTGATGAAGCCGGCTTCTATTTCCGTAAAGCACGGAAGTCATATGAGACATCGGTTTCGGTCAACGGGGAGGCTCGGACACGGGTTCTGAAAGGCTCGGAACTGCTCGATCGAAAATACAAGATCGAAGGATCGACCGAGCCTCCCGCCTTCAGATTCCCCTACGACGTTCCGGATTCCATTGAGGACTGGGAGTAATGTACAGGACTTACCGCCGAGCCGCGCAGTTGCTGGTGTTCAGCGTCATGTTCCTGATACCTCTCCTCAATTTGTACGAAATCTATGCGATAACGGGAACGTTTTACGCAGTGAACATAGGCCGTCTGGGGATAGCCGATCCGGTGGTCATATTTCAGGCTCTCTTTGCGTCGGGAAGCTTGACCGCAGCGCTCCTCAGTGCAGCGCTTTTTGCCGTATTTCTTGCTCTGCTGCTGGGCAGGGTGTGGTGCGGATGGATGTGCCCGTATCACCTTCTTGCGGACGGTGCGGCGTGGACACGTGCCCGGGTCCGACACAAGCTGTTTCGGTCGAACGCACCGGAATCTCTTGTCGTCCCCGGATCCCTCAAGGCCAACATGGTGCGGTACGCCTTTCTTGTCCTGGGAACCGTGGCTGCGGGAGCATTTGGAATCCCGTTTCTGAACTATGTGAGTGCTCCGGGAATCTTAAGCACGGAGGCAATGATATTTGTCAAGGAACGCTCCGTATCTCTGGAACTGGGCTTTATCGCCGCCCTGTTGCTTCTCGAGTTGTGTGTGTCGCCCCGTTTTTGGTGCAGGCTCTTCTGCCCGACGGGAGCGTTCCTGGCACTGTTCCGTATGCCTTTCACACTCCGCGTGGGGACGGACACGGCCGGTCCCAAAGCCCCATGTTGCAAAGGAAACTATTGCTCCGCCGCCTGTCCCATGGGTCTGTCCGCCTTCCGGGAAGGCAATAACCTGCTCTGCACCAACTGCGGCCGGTGCATCGACGCGTGCACGGCCCACGGGGGACCGGGGAGATTGCACTTCAAGGGATTCACATCCTAATTTGCCGGCGCATTGGTGCAATTCATGATAATGTGACTCCCGGAATAAGAAATCCAATCGAAATGTGAAGTGGAACAGACTCAACGCGGGACCGTGGAGACGTCTATGCACGTCGTTGATGATGTTCGACCCCCGGAGTTGTGGATACATGTGGAAGAAAAGCGGCGTGACGGTCCTAGCCTGCCTTTTGACAATGGGTCTGCCCGCCTTTGTCCTTGCGAGCAATCTCAAAGCGGAAGAGTACTTTCGTGAGGGCTACATGGCGTCCATGGCCAGAGAATGGGATTCCGCGATCGCATCCTACACCAGATCCATCGAGCTGGATCCCAATAACCCGGAATCGTACATGCAACGTGCCGCGGCTCTGGAGATGGCCGATCGAATCGACGAGGCAATCGACGACTACAACAAGACTCTCCGGCTGAAACCTGATTATTACCTCGCCATGGAATATCTTGCAAAACTCTATGAGAGCAAGGGCGAGTATGCCAAGGCCGTCGACCTCTATGCCGAGGCGTTGAAATTAGTGACGGATGCCAAATGGCGATCCGTGGTGATGCAGTGGATGTCCGACGCACGGAAGAAAATCAAGCAGGGCGGTCGCGAACACGACAAGACCACGGGCAGGCGTCACGACAGAAGAAACTAGGTAATCGTTCAGCGGGATCTGACCGGCAGAATGCCGGTCCCACTATGGCTCCTCGCACCGCTGTCGCACGTC